>CAYSYX010000401.1:0-8876 GCA_964435055.1 uncultured Polyangium sp.
AAGCACGCGCAGGATGTAGTGAGAAACATCCAACTCCCACCAATAAAAACCTTGGCGCGTACTGTTCATGAAATGGTGGTGATTGTTGTGCCACCCCTCGCCCATCGTGAGGATCGCCAAGAACCAATTGTTACGGCTGTCGTCGTTGGATTCGTAGCGTTGCGAGCCGAGCATGTGGCTCAGCGAGTTGATGGTGAAGGTCCCGTGCCAGGTGAAGAGCGTGCTCAGGAAAAACCCGATGAGCACCGCGGACGTGCCGCCGATGAGGTACGTCGACACGGCCAATACGGTTGGCGGGACCAACCAATATCGGTTCAACCAAACGAGCTCGGGATACTTGGCCAAGTCTTTGATGCGGCTCAGGTCGGTGTCTTGGTTTTCCGGGACGAACAGCCAACCCACGTGGGAATACCAGAAGCCTTTTCGGGAGTTGTGCGGGTCGCCTTCCAGGTCGGACAAACGATGGTGAACGCGGTGATGCGCGCCCCACCAGAGGGCACCTTTTTGAGCGCTCGTTTGGGCCAAAAACGCGAGGAAGAATTGGAAAATACGGCTCGTCTTGTACGTACGGTGCGCGAAATAGCGATGATATCCGGCTGTTACACCAAACATGCGGGCCCAATAGAGGCCTGCGCAAAGAGCCCAATCTTGCCAGCGAGTCCCGGTCCAGAATGCATACAGGGGAACCAGGTGCGCAATGACAAACGGCACAGCTCCGAGTTGGTGGTAATATCGGAGCGGTTTTTCCGTATCGGATGACGGGGTTGTGGATGCGGGGATCGGAGGGTTTTCCGCGGGTGTCGAGCTCACCTGCCCAATCTGACACGGCGAGCTGCGAGGGACGGTCATAGTCGAGTCATCTTTTGCGTTCGTTTCGCTCATACGCCGATGCCGTCACGTCATGCCGGGCTGAATAAAACGAGGGCGCCTCCATCGGATGCCTGCGTATCAGGCAGGATCCGGCGCGCGGAGGCGCCCTCGTCGCCTTTCATTCCTCCGACCTGCGGACGAATGAAAAGCCGGCCTCGAGTCCCGAAGGACCGTTTGCTCGAAGGAATGAGAATGCAGGGGATGTGCCGAATGGCGAGTGTGCAGAGGTCAAACGAGCGAGGAATCGGGACAAACGTTTGACGTGGGCGAGCGATCAGAAGCCCGTGCGACGAATGGCTTTGTATGCGGAGGATGCGGTACGAATGCCATACACGCAGCCCGCGCTACAGCCTTTGCATTCGGTGGCGTACATGGAATTCCAGCCGTCGCCCGAGTTGTACATGAAGGTGTGGCCGGCGCCGTTGCTGTTGTAGACCATGGCATCGGCGGGTTTGACGTCGCCACGCGAGACCGACGACCATTGCGACGACGAACCGACCATGGTCGCCGTGCTGATCGGGTGTTTGTTTTCATTGAGCGCGCCGGATCCGCTGACTTGCCATGCCTTGCCGACAAACCCGGAGCAATCCGCGCCGTATTTGCCGCTGTGCGAACAGCCGGGACAGCTGCCGGAACAGGAGCCTTTCGTCGAAGAAGACGGGCCTTCCGGAAGCCATGCCGCGCCGCCCCAATAATACGAGAATCCAACGACGGACTTGCCGCGCTCGAGGGCTTCTTTGCGACCGTCGCTCAATGTGCCATTACCACTGCTGCCGTCGGCATTGACTTTCGTGTAGTATTGGCCCGAGCTCCAGCCGGTGGTGCCATTGTGTTTGATCTTGTAAAACCCATTTTGAGCATCGGCCGCGACAACCGTCACCTCGGAACCCGAGGGAACGACGTGCAAAATGTCGTAACTCGTCGACGGACCCGTGCGGAGATTCACGCCCGTTGTCGACTTGAGTTTCGAGCCGACTTCCAGCGCGCCGCTCACACCTTCCGTCGTCGAGGCGACCGATTCGTCCGCACCAATGAGTTCTTCCGAACTAAGGTCGTCGCTTCCGGAACATGCCGGCAATGCAAACATTCCCACGGTAACTGCAAGCGCAGCAACGAGAGTCAAGCGGCTGGTGTTTTTCATAATCAGGTTCTCCTTACCCCATACGCGCGTTCAGCAATTTTCATGCCTCAATGGATGTCGCTGCATACGGCCCAAAAATGATTCCCAAGCGATTCGCAGGTGGATCGCTGGTTGCTCAGACTGGATCGAAAATGCCTCAGGCATCCGTGATCCATCTTCGTTACGAAAAGGAACCTACGCAAGAGTTTCACTTTCATCACGCAGCTCTGGTACAACCTCTGCGTCAGATGGACAAGAAACGTCTCACGCTGGGCCTGGGAATCGCCGTCGTCGCCGCAGGGTTCGTCGTGGCTCGAGGGTGTTTGTCAAGTCCGCAATCCGGCGCGGGCGCCGGCAAAAACGGTTCGGGAGCCGAGGCAGCCCGGGACAAACCTGCGCGTCCTACCGGGCCCGCCGGTCCCATAAGCATCGTCGTGGATGCCGGACCCATGGAAGCCGGCGCGGAAAAAGGCCCCGACGTGTTTTTCTCGGCAAAATGGGGCGGCGGTCGCATGGACGAACTCGGGCACTCGCGCCCTTCCGAGGCAAACCCGGAAGCTCCCATGAGTTTGACCGTGGACGGTCAAGGACGCATGTATGTGCTCGACCAAGTCAACGGCCGAGTTTTACGCGTCGGCGCCGACGGCAAACCGCTCGGTGTCATTCCGCTCAAACAGCAGGAAGCCGCACAAGATATCGCCATTGCCAAAGATGGCAGCGTCGCCGTTCTGGATCGTTATTCCAGCAAATCGGTTGTCATGTACGATCAGCAAGGCAACCCGCTCGGAGAAATCCAGCTCCAAGGTGAAGGTCTCGAAGAAACGGGTTTGGCGACGGGCCTGTTTGTCGATGGAAACGATGTGTACGTCGAAAAGGAACACGGACCGCTCGTGCGGGTCGGCACGACCGACGGCAAACCGGCGACGGATCGCGGTGAAATTCCCGGACGTCCTTCACGAGATGGGACGATTTTCATCAATGCCGGGGTCATCGACGTGGCCGCGGGGCGCATGTACGTATCGGCGATCGATCGCGCGACGATGCAGCACCGTTTTACGCGGGAATTGCGTCAAGGCGCGGCGATTCACGGCATCTTGATGCTCGATTCCGACAAACTCGGCACGATTTACTTGGCCACGCAGCTCGACCAAAATGGCAGCGAAGTCGTCATTCTGACGTGCCTCGAGCCGCTCAAGGGGTTTCCCACGGGAAACGTGCAATTGCCGGTCAATACTCTGCCCGAAGAAACGTTTCGCGATTTCGCGGTGCTCGACGACGGCGGCGTGATCTATTCGGTACGTACCGAGCAGGGCGTGAGTTATCAGCGTTATGATTGCCCCTGAGTCGTAAAACTTGCATTCGATCGCGGTCTCGGCATATTCTGCGCGTCATGCGCGACGCAAGGCGTTTTTTGTCTCGATGGGCGACCGCTCTTTCCTTGTTGCTGACCATTCCCGCATGCGGCAGCAGCCAAACGGGCACTCGAGTCCCGAACGACAACGCCTCGGCAGGCGCCACGTCATCCACCGATTCGGGGTCGAAAACCGACGCCACAGGCGGCGCAAATGACGCCAAAACGGAGGCCAAGTCCGTAGCGACCGGCGGAGATACGTCGCCGGGAAAGTCGGGCGCGACAAACGATGGATCGGGCGACAAACCTTATAACCTCGCGCTGTTCGAAGTCGCGCGACCGCCTTTTGCGTATACGCTCAAAACCGCGGTCAAGGCCGCCGCTTCACCGGCGCCCGTGTTGACGCTGGTCTCCGAAAAGAAAAACAAGCTCGCGAACGAAGCCGATTGGTTCGATAAAAACGGATTGAGTTTGGCGGGGCGCAAGCCGACGAACGGACCGGTTTATCCCAAGGCTCCGGTGGACGGTCTGGAGACGAGCGGTAAGGACAAACTGCACGCGGTGCTCGATCACGGGGATCACTCGATTCTCATGTACGGCGCGAACTTCAGCGCGATGACGACGCTTTTGCTGCTCGACAAAGACAAAATCGCCCGGGGGCAATTCGACTTTTCCGCGTGGGTGAAGCCGTCCGATGTCGTGGCGGGTGAAGAAACATTCACACAGATGGAAGTGCTTTGGGCGCAAAAGGTCGACGACGTTTTGTATGTGTCGACCGCGCATCATACCTTCGCGAAGAGTTCCAAAGGGAAGAACGCGTTTGTCTCGGCGATTGACACCAAGAGCGGCGAACTTCGTTGGCAAAGCGATTCGCTCGTGTGTAACTCCGCGAATTTCATCGTCCACGGAGCATACATTCTTTGCGGTTATGGTTTTACGAAGGAAGACGATTTCATCTACGTGATTTCGCGCGCCGACGGGAAAACCGTCTCCAAGACGCAGATCAAGCAAGGCCCGGCGTATTTGGCCATGAAAGGCAAACAGCTCTTCGTGCGCGCGTACGACACGGACTACGTGTTCGATGTGAAGTAACGTTTGTCCTGTCAATCCCCTGCCCCGGTCGAAACATTCGGGGCTTCATGCCTCGAGCCCCAAATCACGCCGTACGTCTTCCAGCGGACGATTCATGTAAGGCCACGGATCCCAATTGCGTAGGTCTACGTTGAGCTTTCGGCCGAGGTGATAACCTTCCGACACGGCGCTCCAATCGAATCCACCGCGGCCGGCGGTGATGTTTGGCAAAGCAATGCCCAGATGAAATCCGAAGAGCGCGAGGGCGACGACGCCGAAGCCGTCGTTTTTCATGTATCCGGCTTCGAATCCGGCCATGCGCATTTCACCGGGCACGTTCGTGGAAAACCCCGTCAATGCGTGTCCCAGATCGTGAAAAATGAGCATCTCGGCGGCGCCTTTGGGTTCACCCGGCAGAGGAAATCGATTGGCATGCATGTAGGCGCAGTAATGGGCGCCCAGCGTGCCTGGGGCGGAGGATTGCAGCGCGCGAAACTTGGCGGCCACTGTTTCATTTTTCCCGCCGGACATGGCCAAGACGCCGCGCAGGATGCCTCCGACGCCGTGGGTTTTCCATTCGTTACGAAAAACCGTCGCCAAAAAACCGTGCCGCAACAGATCGAAGGCCAATCGTTTCGTATTGTTCGTCGCTGCGAATTTCATCTGTTTAATGGCCGGCTCCGAAACGCCGAGCGTTTTTGCGAAATTGCGCAGCAGATCTATTTCTGCGGCCTGAGCTTCTTCGTCGAGCAGGGCGACGATGACCATGCGCTGCACGATCGCGAGCCTCGTATCGGAATTCGGAATTGCTGCGGCGAGTTCGTCCGGGCTGATTGGCGCCAAGGCGTCGAGGTTCGTGTCGAGGCCGAAATCTTTTTGGTGTTTCTCGACAAACTCACGTTGGCGCGATTCGAAGATCCCATCCGCGAGGGCGATGGTTTTGAGCGCCCGGAGGATGGGAAGGGCGGTGTCGCGATTGATGTCGAGGGGTTTCATGATGCACCTTGTGCGGAGGTTTGACGCAGCGTCGCTGTGCGATGCGTCGTGCCCCATCGGGTTCCGTGCGTCAACCGGCCGGCGTATTGCGACGTCTAAAATCGCAAAGTTACGACGTTATTTTTGTTCACTCGAGGTGTCTGTTGGGTACAATCTTTTATTGTTGGCCTCTCTATCACCACAAGGAGCACGCGCATGACGCAGTGGGATTGTGAAGCGGATGTTGTGATCGTTGGTTCGGGTGCAGCAGCGCTGGCAGCGGCTGTAGCGGTCGTTCACAACGGTAAGTCGGTTCTGATCTTCGAGGCTGCGGCGCAGCCTGGTGGAACGACGGCACTGTCGGGGGGCGCGTTCTGGATTCCAAACAATGCGCTGATGCGCGCGGCGGGTCGTACGGACCCTCGGGCGCAGGCGCTCAAACTGATGGCGCGGTTGTCGTACCCGACGCTGTACGATCCGGGCGCGGCGAATCTTGGTTTGCCGTTACGTCAATTCGAACTGCTCGAGGCGTATTACGACAATGCGTCGCCGGTCGTTGAGTTGATGACTGAAATCGGGGCGCTCAGTCCCTACATCTATCCGAGCTTCGGTTTCTCGCCGGATCCGTTGGCCGATCCGGATTACTTCTCCGACTTGCCGGAAAATGCCGCACCTTATGGTCGCGTTCTCGGCAATGCTCCTCCCGGCATTTTTGGTTGGCCCGGATATATGCTGACGCAAGGCATGATCGATTGGCTCGAGCAAGAGGGCGTGATTGTTCGGACGAACAGTCGCGTCATCTCCGCCGTTCAAAAGCGCAATGGTGAAGTCACGGGCGTCATCGTCGACCACAATGGTTTTACCATTCGGGCGAAAGCAAAAAAGGGCGTCGTGTTTGCCACGGGCGGTTTTGCGCACTCGCGATCGAAGATGCTCGGGTTTTCCCGCGGACCGATGTTCGGCGCGGGCAGCGTTCCGACGGCCCGCGGTGATTTTATGGATATCGCGTCGTCGCTTGGCGCCGACGTGGACAACCTGGCCAACGCGTTTTACTTCCAGTGCGCCATTGAAAAGGCCGCCGCGGCCAACGGTATCGTCGGTCTCGATGGTGGCATTTGCTGGCAAGTGTATGGCGACAGCAGCATTCTCGTCGACAAGACCGGTCGACGGTGCCAGAACGAAAAACTCCCGTACCACATTCGCGGGCAAAACCATTTCCACAGCAATGGTTTGGATATGCCAAACCAAGTCCAGATCATGATCTGGGACAACGCGGTGGCTCAGGATCCCACGCCTTGGCCGTGGCGAAGCGTCGTTCCGATGCCGGGGCCGTTGCCTTCGCATGTGCTGACGGGCAATACGTTGGCGGATTTGACGGCACAGATTCAAAGCCGACTCAATTCCCTCCGTGGACAACGCTTCTTCAACTCGGCCGTCGTCCCCAACGTGCAGCTCGATCCGAATTTCGCGACCAACCTCCAGGCCACCATTGCGCGGTTTAATGGGTTTGCCATGACCGGCGTGGACCTCGACTTCAAGCGCGGACAAACGGCCTTCGAAAATGCCTGGCAAGGCCCGTCCCGAAGCACGACGGCCAATCGCACGATGTTCCCGATTTCCGGCACGGGCCCCTATTACGCAGTTTTGATCGGCGCCGGAACGCTCGATACGTGCGGCGGTCCCGTGACGGCCGCGGATGGACACGTGTTGCGACCCAACGGTTCGCCCATTCATGGATTGTTTGGTGCAGGCAACTGCGTGGCATCTCCGACAGGCCAAGGATATTGGGGCGCCGGTGGAACCATCGGTCCGGCCCTGGTCTTCGGTTACATTGCCGGTAACTCCGCCGCCAACGAGCCGAACCACCCCGCAGACAACGACGATTGATTCGATCGTTCCAAAGCTCGAGCGCCACTTCCCCCCTCGCGCTTTGAATCACCCAACATAACCGTTCTTCGCGACAACTTCGTTTTCCAACGATAATTCTCGTCGCTGGGCCGACGTCTCCTGCTCGCGTCGTATCAAGCGGCCAAACCTGGGCCGTCTTGTCTTCCACAATGGTCCGGATGCACTTGGCCATCGGCGCTTCGATACGTGCGCGTCAGGGCCGGCGTGTGAGCTTGATGCGTGTGGTCTGGTGCTTGGAAGCAACCGGGAAGAGGCTTCCGGTATTTCGCGGAGAATGGTTTTACAAGGTGTGCGGCGTGCCGCGATTGCCGTCGTTGGCGGCGTACGCGAAGAATCGTTTGGCGCCGTCGACGATTCGTTGATTGATGTCGTGTCGCGGCTGAAACGATTGGAACGCCCGGGCGGCATCGTCGAAAATATCGAGGGCCGTATCGGTGCACAAGAACGACGTCATCGAGGCGGATTTATTGGGCTTCTTATCATCGCTACTGCGGCGATGAAATGGTTTGTCGTCGCTCATGTTCGCTTGGAAATCCTGGTAGCCTTGGTCGAGTCGCTTTTTCCATCCGAAATCGAAGGTATCGGCGGAAATCGGCTTCGGACCGGATCCGGCAAGGTTGAACATCATGTCCCCGATTCGGTATTGGCCGGGGTCCGTTTGGAGATACACGACTTCTTTCACTTGACCCAAGGTCATGATGCCCGAACATTGCGCACAGGATTCGAGCGACGTGTAAATCGTGACATTGTTGAGCACATTGCCGTAGGACGTCGATTTTGCGTCTTTCGGTTGCACGTCCCACGTATCGTAAATTCGCGACAGGCTGAAGACGCGACGCACGAGCCGTGATTCGGCATGTTCGACGGAACTGTCCAGCAGCTCGTTGTGGTTGAAGTCGAAGTCGATGATCTCGCCGCGCCCGTCGACGGCAATGGCCGCGATGTTATGGCCCAAATAGTCGTAGCCGTATTCGTTTGCTCCCACGATTCGCGGGGCGCCGCGATAGATTTGATTCGCCAGGCGTTGCTTTTCTCGCCAGGGATATTCGCCGCCGCTTCCCAACTTGTTGCCATTGAAGTAACGCGAAACGAGCGCCATGACCAAGAGCGAAAACAGGGTATGGCGTTCCGCTTGCTCGGCGGAATGCGTGGGCGTTGGTGTTTGTACGAGCTCGTAGACGTGGCGCTCCCACCACTTTTTGAGCGCCGGAGATGCCGGGGGCAACGGAATTGGTTTGTCGGCGGTATTCGAATCACCCATGACGTATCCTCCGCCGGCCGTGAAAGCACGTCGTATGCCACGCGGATTGCAGCTCTAAAATACGGGGCGCCGGACCATCAAGGTGCAATTCGAGCGCGTGGGGCGCAATTCATGCGTGGCGGCACGAGCGCAAAGAGGCGGGGGCGAATTCGCGTCGCGGTGGCTTACATGCACACCATCTCGGCCGGAAGCGCGTCACTGCGCAACCAAGCCAAGGCGCAAGCTTGCGGATCGTAGCCGGATATCGCTTTGATTTCATCCAACAGATCCTGCAATTTGGCGGCCCGGCCCTTGTTCTTCATGTAAAACGAAGCCAACGC
>CAYSYX010000402.1:0-8872 GCA_964435055.1 uncultured Polyangium sp.
ATGTGTGGAGGTGCTTTATGGGTGTGCGGCAGACGCTTGAGGTGTTGGAGCGTGTGAGCGAGGTGGCGACGCTTGCCGGGCTCAAGGGAAAGATAGACGAAGATCGATTGCGTTATGGTATGGCATTTGATCTTGGTGAGGGGCGTGGGCAGGCTGTTTATATTCGTGATAGTACGAGAGACGATATTCCGAAGAAGATCATCACCGTCTTCTCACCTTGTCTTATCGTGAAAAAGGGCCTGTTCAAGGGTCTCTCGAAGGATCGCGCGATGGAGCTTTTGCGCTTCAACGAGAACATCCTCTTCGCGCGATTTGGCATTTGGGAGGCGAAGACCGAGCTCATGGTTGTGGCGAGCATCGACCATTTGCTCGAAACGCTCGATCCAGAGGAGCTGAGGGCAAGTGCCTTCCACGTCGCCATGGCAGCCGATAGCTACGAGCACAAGTACGGCAAAGACGACTTCTGAGGGATGTGGGTGCGACGGTTGCCCCCCAGCCAAGCGATGGTGCGTAACAAGTTTGCCTCGCAAGTGTCCGAAAACGTTTGGCCAGGCAAAGCAACGTTTTGCAGTATTCGTTTTTTCGTGGATTCAGGCTGGCATGCTCGGTGTTCGAGCGTGCTCAAGCGACTGGCTCCAAACCAGGTGCACACACGTTGGTGTGCCCGCAGGAGAACGTCATGAGCATCGGCAACGGTCTTTTTTCGTTTTCGGGCCGAGCTTCACGCGGCGACTGGTGGGCGGCGCAGCTCGGCTGTTTCTTCGCTTTGGGCATCCTCAAGGCGATCTTCGAGGGTGTGCATCGCGACGCGGGGGCATCTACGCTAAGCACCGTGGTGGGAGTGGCCTTCTACTGCGTCCTTGCCCCCCCCATCGTGTGGCTCATGCTGGCTACGACCGTCAAGCGCTTGCACGATCGCAACAAATCGGGGGCGTGGGTGCTCGCCTTCTGCATTCCCGGCGTGGGTCCACTCTGGGCGATCATCGAGCTTGGGCTCATGGAAGGGACGTACGGCACAAACCAGTATGATGACAACCGCGCATGAGCGCGAGCGAGCCCCCAGCATGCACCTTGCACTTCCGATGACGGCGCGCTTCCGCAGCTCGGATCGGCCGTAACGTAGCGCTGATGCAGGCGCTGGAGGAGCTTGCGGCAACGAGCCCCAACACGCCAGGCTACCGCTTGATCGAGACCTTGCTTCGGAAGGCGTCGTCGTTTTGCTGCTGCTGCTGGATTACGAGCTACCCAGCAACCCTGCACATCTGGTTGTGGCGCGAGCGGCGGCGATCCGCAAGCGCCGAGAAAAAAGGCGAGCAGTCACTCCCTCTCGGACTCGTCGAAACCCGCACATCCATGCGTGTCAGCGACCGACAGGCCACCCGCGCTGCGCTACTCCGCGTCCTCGGGCGCCGACCGGGCCTTGTGGGCTCACCTCGGGATGGATGTCGGTCGTCGTCCTTGGCCGAGGGGACGGATGACGCTCGTCTGTCGGCGGCGTGTTCAACGAAGCATGCAGGAACATGCGCCTTCGTCGACCGCTCACCGCTCTGCCGGTCCCTCTCGCCAACGCCTCGTCGATCGCCTTCGTCTCGTTTTTGCCAACCAGCTCGCCCTGGTCCGTCGCCGACTTCGCGTTTCTGCCATGTCGCTCGGCCGCGTCGGCCGCCGACGACACCCGAAGCGCCGCTCTTCCGCTCCCTGTCGGTCACCGACCGCGCCACTTGCGCCGCCCGTTCGACGCTGGTCGGTCACCGACGTCACGACTTGCGCTTGTTTCGGCACCTTGATGAGCCGCTGACCTCGACAAAGTTATTTTGCGAAAAGTGAACGGCGACGGAAGCGATGCGCTCTACGAATACGACTTCAAGCCGAAGCGCCCCCATGAGCGAAAGCGTCCGCTTCTGAGCGATCCATTGGAAAGAATGCAATCCTGGGTAAAACCGCTCAAAGACGCAACCGATGCCGAATTTGTGGCACTTGGTGCACGTCTCGAAGGGATGATTACTGCTACGGATGCGGCGCTTGAAAAGCAAGCCGAGGAGGCCGCAAAAAAGGTCGCTGCGCTCAAGCAGAAGCTTGAATCAAAGTAGAGAGCTGTTGGGCGCATTTTCCTTGACGCGCCCTCTCGCCGTAGGTGAGCCTTCCCGCATCCGCGGAGGGGCTTCTCATGTTGGTGCATGCGCGCTTGGCTCTGCTTTCCTGGCTGCTCCTGCTTTTTTGCGTTTCCTGCTCTGAATCATGCAATGGCACGCCAGCCGCTCCGCCGAGCTTTGAAACGCCCCCGATTACGCCAACGCTTGCTTGTCCTTCGTATGCGGGAGAGCACGCTTATCCCGAATTGGCGCCATTGGATCCTGCATCCAATGCGCTTGCGGGCGCGGTGGAAGGCACCTTTTCTGTTTCAACGGGCAGCGCTGTTTATTCAATTCCGCTTGTTTCACCTCCTGGCCGACATGTAGAACCCCATCTTTCCATAACCTACCAAAGCGGCACAGACCTCGGCGTATTGGGAAAAGATTTTTCGCTGTCTGGCTTTTCGGCCATTGCACGTTGCGGCTCAACCATCGCGCAGGATGGAACGCATCGCGGCGTGCGGCTGGATGCAGCGGACCATGTTTGCCTGGATGGCCAGCGTTTGGTGACGATTGACCAAGGCCAAGACGCGCTTGGCCATTTTGCTGAATACCGCACCTTCCCGGACACACAAACGAAGATCCTTGGTTATGGTGCACCGACGGCCAACCATTTTGATCCCATTTTCTTTGTTGTGTATCGCGCCAACGGCGAAATCGCAGAATATGGCAAAAGTGCTCAATCCCGATCCCTTTGGCGAAGCGGGGTTATTCGCTCTTGGATGATGGAGCGAGAGCTTGACCGGCGTGGAAATTCCGTTCGCTATTTTTATGCGAGCGACACCCAGCAGCCGAGCGGCAGCGGCGCCACGCGCGAGATCGTTCCTGAGCGTATCGAATATACCGGACACGTGGACGAAGAAGGCAATGAAACGCCGGGTGTAAACGAAATCGTCTTTCGCTATTCGAAGCTCGACGATGCTGGCATTACCTATTACGAAGGCGAGCATGTCGCGCATGACGAGCTTCTCGTCGGCATCGACATGAAGCACAAGCACACGATCGTGCGTAGCTACGAATTCGCCTACGATGACGATGCCGTCACGAATCGTCGCCTCTTGCATCAAGTGAGCGAATGCGCCGCCGGGGATCTCTCGCAATGCCGTCCGCCCACCACGTTTGCATGGAGCCAAGCACCCCACAGCGGTTTTTTACCCGCCGCCCTTCCACCGAGCGTTCCCAAATACAGCGAAGACGAGCATTACACGTGGACCATCGCCGATGTCACTGGCGACGGCTTCCCCGACATCATCACGTCGACCACGCATCCCGACACGGGGCAAAACCGCTTCTTTGTTTATGAGAACGCAGGCAACGGGAGTTTTGGTCCACCAAGCGAATGGTTTTCGATGGCTTATCCCGCGGGCTTTTCGCAAGCCTTTGCGAAGACCTGGCAGTTTTCGCCGTTGGATTGGAATGCGGATGGGCGGATCGATCTGCTTCTGGACGAGCCAAACATTACGGAATGGTCGACGTTTCGCATTTTGCTTTCGGTCGCGGGGCCCTCCCCGCATTTCGAGCTTGTGGAGACGACGGTTCCACGCACAAGCCAGCATCGCGCGCTTGAATTTTTGCCGGAATCTCACTCGGCGTACGCGCTAGCCGACATAGACGCGGATGGAGTGCTTGATTTTGTGTCGTGTGAGGATACGCGGACGTGGGCGGGGCATGTGGACTATATCGAAAACGATTGTGAGCCCTTTGAAGAATGCGCGCCTTCCCTTGCGCATTGGTCCGCGCGGTTATGGCGTCCTGCCTCGGGTTTTGAAACAACGGAGCGTCCGATCACGTCGCTCGACGGGATTTCCTGCTGGACGATGAAATCGTATTTCGGCGCCGTCGATTGGGATGCCGATGGCCAAACGGACTTGATGACCGCCGGGCCGGATGGCCATTGGTGGAAACATCGTCTCGATACCAAAACGCTTGAATGGGAGAGCGAGCGGACGTCGATTGGTCTCCCGATGATAGGTTGGGAGCCTTGGCGGTTTCTTCCCTTTACGCACGCATCGAATGCGAATGTTTCTGCATCCTTCGAGCGCCTCTCGCCGTTGTTTCCTGATGTCAATGCCGACGGCTATCCCGACATGATGCTCGTCGGCCCGCGTGGAACGACCGTGGTGCCGCTTCTCATCGTGAACGGCGGTCACGATGTTGCCGACGCGTTCCCCAATGTGTACCACGTTTGGCCGCCAAATGCGGTGAATCCATTTTCTCTTTCCAGCTATTCGCGTGTGCTCGACTATGACGGCGATGGTCGAGATGATCTCTTGATTCCCGTTCCTGGGACTTGCCAAGACGATGCGGAGCATGTTGGTTGTTATGTCGTCTATCGCTCCAACAAACTTGGTGAGCAGCCGACGCCGATAACGACAAAGATTCCCTTTGAGGATCCCGAAGGCAACCCGCTCAAGCCGCAGCATTATCTGCGCACGATTGATATCGACGGGGATAGCCTCTCCGATGTGGTGTATCCGCGTTATGGCGCGCAGATGGTCACCTATCACAATGGCGCGACGCGGAATTTGCTCACGTCCATCACAACGGGACGTAATCCAAGCGATCCGAATGATCCGGGCTTTTTGCCGGATATTTCCATCCAGTATGCAGGCCTTTTCCCATCGGATACGTACACGCCGCGCTCCGATCCCGAGAATGATTGCGCATATCCGAGAGCTTGTGTGGTCGGTGCGTTTCCGGTGGTTGCATCGTATTCGCTGAACGATGGGCATAACCAACCGCGTACGTTTTTGATGGCGTATCGCGATGGACGCGCGCATCGGTTGGGACGAGGCTTTTTGGGATTTGGCGAGGTGGAGATCGTCGATGCTGATACCGGCGCGAAAACGCGCACGGTGTACGATAACCAAACGGAAGACACAACCACACACGTTTTTCCTTATGTTGGCAAGCCCGTCTTGACAGAAGCCGTGATTCCCGCGGGTGTAGACGATCCCGATCCAATGAGGATCGATCGTGTTGAGGTGCGGCGCGTTTACGAGCTGAAGCGGAGCTACAACGACAAAACCTATTTTGTTGTCGATCGCGTCAAAGAGACGAAACGCGAGCAAAACGGCGATCTTCTTGAGCATTCGTTTCAAGCCTTCGACAAGTACGACAGCGACGCCAATCTCTTGCAATGGCGCGCTTGGGCGGAGGGCGTTGATCAATTCGACGAAGGCAAGCGCGTCGTCCTCAATGATCACGCATCGTGGCTGCTTGGCCTTGTGAAAAGCACCGAGCAATGCAGCACGGCCTTGGGCGAGAAGCAATGTCGGGAGGAAGAGAGCGAGCTCAACGGGCGTGGGGAGATTTGGAAAACGACGCGGGCTCCCAAGGATCCAGAGGCGCGACGCGTGGTGCAATGGGGGCGTGATGGTTTCGGCAATGTGACGAACGTGCTCGCGGATGATGAATTTGGGAATCATCGCGAGGCATGTTTTACGTTTGAGCCAACGGGCACGTTTGTTTGGGCGACGGAAAACGCGGCGAATCATCGTTCGTATTTCACGTATGATACGGGCCTCGGCGCGCTTGTTTCGGCGCGGGATCCAAATGGGCTGATAACAAGATATCGGCTCGACGGTTTTGGCCGCATCGCGGAAACACACGCACCCAACGGCGTGATCACGGCTTCTCATGCTTTGCGGCTCAAAACGCCGAATTGGACGACGCATTTAACCGAAACCACGCCAGGGCTCGGCACGCACGAAGTCATTTTGGATGCGTTTGGCCGACCGATCAAAGCAGCAACGCTTGGCCCCGACCTACCGATGATTGGCGACAACGTGGCTGGGCAGAGCCTCTACATGGTCGAAGAAACCGAATACGACCATTTTGGACGCGCGAAGAAGCACAGCGTCCCCCATTTGGATGGGGATGTTGCAGCGAAAGAAGAGCGCACGTTTGATACAGCGGGGCGGAATTGGAAAACGACGACGCCGTGGGGAACGACGCAGACAAGCATTCTTGATCATCAAACGATCACGCGCACCGAGCCTGGCGCATCGAATCTCGGGACCATTTCCACACAGATCGATCTCGATTCGGCTGGTCGTCCCATTCGATCGACCGACGCAAAGGGAGAATCCACGCATTACCTGTACGGCCCCTTTGGCGCATTGCGATCGGTGGTATTGCCGGATGGCACGGCGCGCGAGACGAAGCACGATGCTTATGGGAGGCTGGTTTTCGAAAATGATCCTGATCGAGGCATCACCCAACACAAATGGAATGGGTTTGATGAATTGCGCGAAACGGAAGATGCGCTGGGGCGTGTCTTTTCTTTTTCGTACGATTCCATCGGTCGCCTGGCTCAGCGCCAGCAGACCCTTTATGAATACGACACTGCGCCCAACGGCATTGGCCTTCTCGCGCGCATCATAGGCGCAGATGGGCATTCGGATGCGTACACATACGACGCGCTTTCACGCCTACAAACAAGCACGCGTACGCTAGCAGATGGGCGAGAGCTGATCAGCAAGCGGTTTTATGATTCGGTTGGGCGATTGAAGGAAATCGTCTATCCGGCTTTGCCAGGCGCAGATCCCTTTCGCGTCGTTTACCAATACGACAGCACGGGGCGATTGATTCGCCTGGAGAATGGAGAGACACGCGCGGTCTTATGGTCGCTTGATGCGGTGGATGGGCAGAACCAAGCGCTGCTCGAATCGTTTGGCAATGGTGTGTTGACGGAGACGCATCGCGATTCGGCGCGTGGTGTGGTGGAGTCGATTCTCACGGCGAAGGGCGGCGATGTTTTGCAGTCGCTCGGCTATCAATACGATGCGCGATTGAATCCCACTGCGCGGCGTGATCAGCGGCAGAACAAGGTCGAGCGATTCGCGCATGATGAGCTGGACCGGCTTATTTGCTCGCGTATGGACGCTTGTGCACCGAATGATCCTTGTCTCGATTGGGGAGGCGCGTGCGAGCTAGAGCTAAAGTATGGCGTTTCTGGCACGATTGAATGGAAGTCAGACGTGGGCGTGTATTCTTATGACCCGCAACATCCGCATGCCGTGCACGCGGCGGGTGTAGAGGGCTTTGCGTATGACGCCGTAGGCAATCAAATCGCGCGGGCGGATGCGACGATTACGTATACGGATTTTGACCTGCCGCGTGAATACCAGCCTCCATTACCTGGGATCACGACGCATCTCGAATACAGCGGCCTTGGCAAGCGCGTACGCAAGGTGCATGGCAACGACGAGACGATTTATCTTGGCGATTGGTACGAGCGCGAAAGCAGCGCAGACGGGATTGTCGAGCGCTACTACGTGCATAATGACGAGCGAGTCGTCGCCATTGTCGAGCGTGGGATGCTCGGCGATGTGTTTCGATTTGTGCATGCGGATTCGCTCGGCTCGGTGGATGTCATCACGGATGAGACGGGGCAAGCCTTTGAGCGGCAGAGCTTTGATGCATTCGGAGCACCGCGCGATCCTGATTGGGGCGGGGGCAATGGCGCAAGCCCAGCGAAGGCGACAAAACGTGGGTATACGTTTCACGAATGGGATGCGGATCTTGGATTGCTCCATGCGAAGGGGCGCATTTACGATCCGAAGATAGCGAGGTTTTTGCAGACGGATCCTTTGATTGGGGATTTGTTATCGACGCAGGGATGGGATCCGTATTCCTACGTGCAGAATCGGCCGCTCACGCTGACGGATCCGACGGGGTACGAGAAGGAATTTGTGAGCGTATTGGTGGAGGGACAAGGATCGCCCACTGAAATAAGCCCTGAGCTATTGGGGCTCGTGGAGGATCTGACGATCACGAAGACGTTACTTCTGTCGGGTCGAGGTGAATATTTTAATGCGACGATGCGAAACAGTGGTCGTGAAAATGCGGAGGATGCGGCCTCCCCCTCGAATGCTGGGAAGCTTTTGGTTATCAACGATAACCTTGCGAATGGTTTTACGGCGGGTGGATTAGGCGGGACCGTTGCGGATGGGATTGGATTGCCGCAGGGGGCGCGGGATGGTACGGCTTGGGCGTCTCGCTGGGCGTGGACGTTTGGCACGTTTGGAATGGGCCCAATGGCGACGGGCAAGGTGGATCCGTTGGATCTATCGACGCCGAGCTTTGATTTAACGGAAGCGGCCTGGGCGAAGTTTGGCGATGCGCGGCGGAATGGGGATGACCACGGACAATTCCTTTATGGCGCGGGCGTGGTCGGTGGCGCGTTGCTGGAGAGCGGCGCGATTGATTTGGCCACGGCGGGGCGTGGTGGTGTTGCGACGAGAGGCGCGGTTACGGCGCTCGAGGAAGCCGAGCAGATTGCGGTTTCGGGGGCGAAGAGGGTCAATGGGAATGCGAAGGTTTCGGAATTGGCGCAACATGTGTATGTGATTTTGGTGCGCTTTAAGGATGGAAGGGTGGATGTGTTTAAGTATGGCGTGAGCGGAGGGCCGATCAATGCGGGTGGCCAAAGCGCGCGGGCGCAGGCGCAGGTGCGGAATTTGAATGCGCTTGCGACGGAGGGTGAGACGTACGAGGCATCGATTCTTGCGCAAATTTCGAGTGGAGCAGGGGCGCGAGCCGAGGCTTTAAAGGTTGAAGCATGGCTCATTCGCGAGTTTGAAGCTCTGCGCGGCTATGTGCCGAAAGGGAATGAATAGTGAAAACAACGTGGCGTTTCAGATCCGTCCAGTTGATAAGCTCCGCATGCTCCGAGACGGAAAATCCGCCGCTCTGCCGCTTGCTGTTTGCGTTCGGACGTCCGATCCGTCTATGGC
>CAYSYX010000403.1:0-7521 GCA_964435055.1 uncultured Polyangium sp.
CGGACCGGTGTCGCGCGGGGAGAACGGTTTGGCCGAGGCACCGACTTCATCCTGACGGGGCGATGACGGGGAGCATTCTATGGCGACGCTGGCGTGTCTGGGAGCAAATATGCAATGTTCGTTCGGAGCCGCTCCCTCGGCGCTGCTGGTTTTACCTGTCAACAAGGTCCTGCAATCGACGCCCATGGCCAACATCATGGATAACAAGCCATTCGTGAATATTTTGCCGTTCGGCGTGTGCACGAGTATGGCCAATCCCATGGTCGCGGCGGCAACCGCAGCGGCTCTCGGCGTTCTCACGCCCATGCCCTGCATTCCGGTGATTCCCGCGCCGTGGGTTCCCGGAGTTCCGACGGTTCTCATCGGCAATATGCCTGCGCTCGATATGAACTCCAAGTGTATGTGCGCCTATGGCGGAGTGATCTCCATTCTCGCCCCGGGACAATTCGTGGTGATGGCATGAAACCTCAAAATCATTCGCGCGATTCTTTCGGAGAAAACCATGCCTCGTGACCTCTCCCTCTATTTGAAGGACCTGGCATTCCTTGAATTCGTGCCTCTCGATCCCGGTGACGCACGTCTCGGGGCCATTCGAGTCGCTTATGAAAAGCGCAATTGGCTCGAAGCGGCCGATCTGGCCACGAATCTGGCCGGCGAAGGCATTTTCGACATCACGCCCATGTCTTATGCGCTCTACGGGAGCTTTCGAGAAGGCGGCATCAGCACCATCGAATTGATTCTGGACGTGCTCACGGCCGCGTTTGGAAAGAACTTCAAAGCCATCGGGCCTCGGGATAGACACGACGGTTATTTTGCATCGCGCGTGGCTTGGATCTTCCAAACCATGCACGACAACATCCTGTATTATCAAAAAACGGGCGGAGACGAATGGAAAACCCTCACGGACAGCCTGACGAGTGTTCGACTTCGCGAGATCATCAATCACACCGAACCTTTGGATACGGTTTTGGCCGCACCGGCTTGGGAAAAAGTCGCGCTCGCCTTGGCGGCGCTCGTGGGCGACCTGCGCGATCTGGCTGCAGTGCTCGAACGACAGGAATTGTACGCCAAAGCCACCGCCGCCAAACCAACCACATCGGACAAACCCGTCGAATCGTCGAACCCCGGCAATGCGTCCAGCGCCAACACGCATAACGACGAGCCGCCGGTCGATCCCGCAGCTGCGGAGATCGTCTTGTCCGCAGAAAATGCCGTAGGGATCGGGACATCCTCGAGCGGGGCGAAGCGAACGATTACCCTACCTGTCTCGCCGCAATTTCTGGAATTCCTGGCCAAACTCCGCGCATTCGAAACGCTGGTCGAGCGTGGTCAACAGATGAAAGCGGCGATCGTGGCCGAAGACATTCAACACATCGTCGAGCATTTCGATCCTCGCGTGTACTTTCCCGATGTCTTCTCGCGTTTCAGTCAACTTCTCTGCGAACACGCCGATGAGCTCGAAGAAGGTCTGCGCCTCCAGAATTCGTTTGCGTGGAAAACAGCCTCGCAGTTTTACCAAGTCGATCTGGATAAATTCGTGCACGGGAAAAAGAAATGAACGCCGAAGCGGAGCCGAGCTTCGAAGAACGAATCGCCCGCGACGCGAAGAAGTTCGATCTGCGTCCGCTGCTCGACGCATTGGTGGAAAACGGATACCGGCGCAAAGACATTCTTTTCGAGGGCAACACGGAGGACGGCTCGTCACCGGGCATCATCGAAGCGGTCCGGTTCCTTGACAAACCACCGAAATCGGTGCTGGTTACGCTCAATTTGGGCCTCCTGGCGGAAGGAACTCTCTTGCCGAGTTACTTCTTTCAGATCATTCAATCGAGTCCCCGCAGCGCGGGATTTTTCGACTTTTTGCGCTTTTTTGATCATCACCTCGTCAAGAATTACCTGCGAGCGGCCTACCCCACCGACGAAGGCGGCCCGTACGGAGACCACGACCATATCTTGGCTTCGTATCTCGGTCTGCTCGGCCCCGGATCGCTCAGCACGCTTTGGTGGCTCTTTCAGCGCTACTTCCCGGATTTTCCGCTGCACATCAAGCGCGGGGCATTTACCAACGACACGGCGGCGCATGCCGTGAAAATCGGCATATCGAAGCTGGATGGTTCGGGCGTTCTCGGCAAAGTATACGAATCCGTCGCGTCCGGCTTCGTGGTCGATTTGACGGTGGAATACGAAACCGATCTGTACGGTAATTCGTGGGCCGAATTGGTGCTCGATCGCTTCAAAACGAGGTTGTTGCCCATTCTCGAGCCTTATCAAATTCCTTTCGTTTTGCGCCTGCACGTCTTATGGCACACGGGTTACGCGCGGGTCGAAGATCCTCACCTGCCGCCCAAAGGCCGTTTGGGTTATGATCGATTGCGGCAAAAAAAGCCCTCACCATTGACCATCGTTCTTTACCCCGAACCCGGAAGCCCGGCGGTGGAATGAGTGCCATGATCGGAGCGACGGATGTTTCTTTATAAACACTTCATCGATGCCGCCGTTGCGGATGAAGCGGAAGACGTCGTCCGCAACTTGAGTCATATCCTCGCGGCTCGCCGGGGAACGGGCTATTTTCTCCGCACGTTTGGACTCACCGGTCCGGGGCACCGTCAAGGCGACGAATTGCTGGTCAAGCTGATTGACGAAATCAAAGAAAACCTGGCCAAGTACGAACCGCGCGTCGAAATTATCGGCAAGATCCGTGAAATACACGATAACAGCGGCGGCGGAGCCAAAGTCGTCGCCACGCTGCGCTGCCGCAAATCACGCGATATCGTCCGCTTGACGGCGAACGTATCGACGCATTCGGTCGCCTTTGAAATCCTCGCCCCGGATGCCGTGAAAGGACCCGCGACATGATGGGAATCACGCGCGATTGCGGATTCGATGACCGCCTCGAAGTGACCTTGACGCTGAAGATCGCCGGAACGTCGCACGTCTTCAAAGCCGGCGACATCAAGCATTTCGATGTCGACATTCAGCCTTATGGTTTTTCGGGGCACGCGGTGTTTTGGTTTGTCGCCAATACGCCCACGTCGACGGACGCGCTCTTCTCATCGTTCATCGGCAATGACTTGATCGAGGTGACGCTGAAGTTTCAACGGGAAAACGATCAAGTCTGGGAAGAAGCCACTCCGATGACGGTCACGGGCGTCGTCGTGGAACGCCACGTCGAAGAACGGGCATTCGAAGACGTGAAGGGCCAATCGATTTTGCATCGCAAGTATGCGATCACCTTCTCCGACCGCGCCGCGGCATTTTGGGGCCAACATCGCCCGACGACCATCATGGTCGACAAAAGCATCAAAGACTTGGTCGATGCGCAAACCCCGAAAGGCGTGACGGTCAAGTATCCCTGGACGGGAGCGACGACGCAAAAACCCGTATTGGCCTTGGCGCTCGGTGCAGACGGCAACGACGCGTCCTTTTACGATTTTCTGCTGTGGTTTCTCGATAAAGAAAACCTGGGCCTGCATTACGACTCGACGGCCGACACGGTATCTCTGGTTTCCGCCAAGCCGGACGGCGGCGCCCAAAAAACGATTCGCAACAGCGAAGTGGCGTGGTTCGAGGTGCATTTTCCGGAGGTTCGGCGTTATGCAGGCAATGTATTGAATGCGTACACGGACGCCGCGACGAAAAAGAAGGCGCTCACCAACGACAAGGCGGTCACGGGCGTGCGTACGGACCACCTGATCCGGACCTCCATCGAGAACGACACGACCACACGCGGCACCTTGGAAACAGCACGCGCCACGCAACGCCAATCCGAAGCGATCGTGTTTTTCAAGTCCTTCCCCACGACGCCGCTTTATTGGCCGATGCAGGCGAAGTTCGACGACGCGTTTGGCAAGAAAATCCATCCGTCGGGAAAAACCTATCGCGCCTGTCGCTCACGCATCGTCGCGCATGCGGCCTTGCAAGAAGCCACGGACGAAAATGCCGAAGCCGCGAATGCGTATCGCATCGAATACGAGCTCATGCTGGAGCTTGCCGCCGATACCACGTTCCTGTCACCGGAGTTCATCCCGCCGTTATGGCCTTTTCACGTCGAGGGCAAGGTCAAGAGCGAAGTGGGCGAAGATGCGGACGAAACGTATCAGATTTACCAAGATGCCTCGTCCCAAGACGTGTATCGCGTCAAAGTGCCCTTGTACGACGACATCGAAGTGATCGCGCCATTTTTGCCGTATTACCAAACGGGGCATTTTTACTTTCCCGCCTACAAGGGCGAGCGCGTGCTGCTCGAAATGCATTTCGATCGGGCTTTCGTGCGCACGTTTTTGGATTTCCGTCCCGGGGGGCGCCTGGCCGCGGATACGCAAGGCAATCATCTGCTCATGGGCAAAAAAGCCAAAGATCAAACGTCGATTCGGCACGTGTACGTCGAGGAAAAACCCAAGCTGATGATCGAGCGGACCAAAGAAAAGGATTGGCAGCTGATTACGGTCGCGGAAGGCGTGATTCGATTGGAGACGCAGGAAAAGGAGGAATGACGTCGCCGGACGTTATTTCTTTTCCTCTTGCTCTTTGGGATCCAAATCGAAGCCGATGGTGGCGTAAATGGACCTGCCCGCTTGCGGCAAGAGCGAATTGAAATCGCCTTGGCTTCCAACATACGTGGCCCCCGTGCCGGTCGGCGCGGTATTTCCCGCATCGGCGGTGCGAATGCCCGGGTGAACGTATTCGGTACCGAGAATATTCGTCACGCGTACGCCGAACGAAAAGCCGTTCCATGGCACATCGTAAAGCATCATATTCGCATCGATCGTGCCGTACGCGGCGACGGAACGGATGGGATTGGTGAACGCAGTTTCCCGCGCCCCCATCACCCGGCCGGTGATTGTTGCGACAAACGGTTTTTTGTCCAGGGTAATGCCGCCCCAGAATTTGTTGGTCGACACATCGCCGATGAAATGGCTGCCCGTGCACGAGAAATCCGACGGCAGTTTGATTCCATCGCAATCGTCCTGGGCAATGAAGAGGTGCGAATAATACGCCCAAATATGAAACGGCGGATAAAAGAACCTCGCCCCGACATCCATTCCAACGATCTGGCGCGAGCCGACGTTCATGAAACCTCGTTGTTCGGCGTCGAGGTCTTGGGTCGGCGTATCAATCATCGGATCTGCCGATTGAAAGAGGTATCCATCCGCATGGAGGGCCAGCCACTTACGAATGGTCAAGTCCGCATCGGCTTCGATCGTATGCGAATCTTCGCTTTTCACATCGTACGAGCCGCCGTCGGATTGATCGAACGCCGAAAATCGCGCACGCGTGACTTCGTACAATCCCGGTTCGTATACAGCTTGGCCATAAAGGAGTTTGGCTGTGAGGGAGATCTTTTCGATCTCCCCCGTTCGGCGATTGGACTTTTCATTGAGCACGAAATTGCCGACATATCCGCCGCGAAATACGATATCCCCTTTGTCGCGCAAAGAACCGTATTCGACGCGTCCACCCAAGTGCAATGCATGCGCCTCGGCGAATCGATACTTGGCAACGACGTATCCGCCCAATGCTTCCGAACCGAACGAAGGCAGCGGATGATCTTCGACCAACGCAATGCCATCGTCAACCGAATCCGTCCCGACGATGGGATATTTGATGATGCTCAGGTCGTCGTATCCAAGTCCGGCAAACCCCAAATTGTTCTCCATGTGCTGGAAACGCAAGCCCACGCCAATCGTGAGTTCATCCGATTGCAGGATCAAATTGCGCGGCGCGCTGATATCGAAGTCCTGGGTGACGACAACTCCGAAATGAGGCGAAACTCGGGAGCGAACGACCGCGTGCTGCGTGCCGTCAGTGTCGGTTTCGCGCGTCATGAACGCGGTCGGCGTCGTGACGCCGCTATGTTGAAATTGCACGAGCGTCGTCGAATGGGCACTTGGCGACAGCTGCGTGGCATGGCGCCCGTAAATGTTGACCTCTTGATTCGTCCAGAGGCCGCCGGTTTGCACCCTATCCGCAGGATATGCCGTGCCAAACCCCGTGGAGTGATAATAGAACTGCGCCCCCAGCTCGGTGCCTTTTCCCAGAAACAACCGCGCATCCACGCCGGCTTTGCGATCGGCCGAAAAGAAATCGCCCGTCAATGTCGGGTATGCCGCGAGCACGCTTTCGTTCCAGACCTTTGGATCCGAATACAAGGAATCGCTGGTATACGGATGTCCCGCGCGCGTCCCGATGCCGATATCCGCCAACGCGTCTTCGAGGTGCGTGCTGAGGCGCACGCGCCATGTGCGATCAATGTAGATCATCGAGGCGTCGATGATTTTCGTGGGCTCCCAAATATCGACGATATTCGATTGCGGACCTCCCACGATCAGCCGCGAACGAAGGCTCACCCCGGTCCGTCCTTGCTCCTGCTCTTCCAAACCGGACTTCGTAATGACATTGATGATGCCCATCGCGGCATTCGTTCCATAAATCGCCGATGCGGGCCCATAAGCAATTTCGATATGGTCGACGTCGGTCAGGGGAAACGTGGTCATCACTTGACCATGGCGAAAAAACAAATGATTCAGAACAACACCGTCCCGCATCATGAGATACGGTTCGGCCGTCACCGACCGATAACCACGCACGTAGTTACGCGTGTAATACTCGCCGCCCGGACGAATGACATCCACGCCCGGCAGATCGTCGAGGACCTGCGAAAGATCCGAATACCCGCGATCACGAATGTCTTTGGCGGTGATGACGAGCACCCAGGCCGGCGCGTCTTTCGCCGATTCCGCACGTTTCGAGGCCGTCGTCACCGGCGAATTGACAATTTCCTCAATCGTCAACGCCCCGGCGGATTTGTCCCGAAAACCGACCTTCGCTCCCTTCTTTTTGACATTCGGCGCCAATTCCGCCGGTAACGTCAATGGGACCGCCTCCTTCGCCGCCGGCTTCTTGTCCCCGAAAAGGATAACTCCGCTTTCGTCCGTCAATGTCTTGCCGCCCGCGGCATCCTTGTCCCCAGCCGGTTTGTCCGCGGCAGGTTTGTCCTCGGCCGGCTTGTCGGTCGGTAATTTGACTGCGGGCGCCTTCACGTCGGGCGCTTTCACGTCGGGCGCCTTCACGTCGGGCGCCTTCACGTCGGGCGCTTTCACGTCGGGCGCCTTCACGTCGGGGACCTTCGCCGCCGGGAGCTTTACATCGGGAACTTTTGGATCCGGCGCTTTCGGCTGAGCGTCGACGCTCGAGGCGAGACTCAACGCAAGAGCCGACAAAACAAGAGGGAAACAGGCTCGCGATGGTCGATGTCGCCAAGACCGAAGGTGGTGCACGGGGCGATGGTACGTGGATATCGCCGCGCGCGGCAAGTTTTTCGTGAGATTTCACCAAGGATCGAGCCGCCAACGTCACTCGAAGGTTCAAGTACGGTCGGCGCGTCACGGTTTTGGTGCACTCGAAGGTTCAAGTACGGTCGGCGCGTCACGGTTTTGGTGTACTTGAACCTTCAAGTACGGTCCGCACGTCACGGTTTTGGTGCACTCGAAGGTTCAAGTACGGTCGGCGCGTCACGGTTTT
>CAYSYX010000403.1:7621-8862 GCA_964435055.1 uncultured Polyangium sp.
ACGGTTTTGGTGCACTCGAAGGTTCAAGTACGGTCGGCGCGTCACGGTTTTGGTGCACTCGAAGGTTCAAGTACGGTCGGCGCGTCACGGTTTTGGTGTACTTGAACCTTCAAGTACGGTCGGCGCGTCACGGTTTTGGTGCACTCGAGGGTTCAAGTACGGTCGGCGCGTCACGGTTTTGGTGTACTCGAAGGTTCGAGTGCGGTCGGCGCGTGGAGAATCAGCCGGATTCCGTGGGAGTTTCGGTTTCGCGGCTGGAGCGGCGGGTGGCGGGTCGCGTGGCTTCGAGGAACGCCGCGACGCGTTTGGGTTGACCCGGAAACAATTTTAGCAATTCGCCTTCCAGGATATCGAGTTCACGATTCACATCGGCAATGAAGAGTTCTTCGGCGGTATCTTGCAAGGCGGCGGCTTGCAATGCATTGCGACGAGCGGCGGAGCCCCCGGCGAGGGCATTGGTGACGAGTTCCAGGCGCGGGATCCATTTCGTCGCGAGCGGTTCGGCGGCATTGCGATGCAATTCGGCGATCCATTCTTGGCCTTGTTGCACTTCGCGGTCGATGCCGAACGATTGCGCCGTTGATGCCGAGACATTTTTGAAAAAACGAGTATAGGGGGCCTGGTCGCGTTTTCCGCTGGATTGGTCGAGCACATCGCGTCCGAAGGCGGCGATTTCGGGGTCCCAGTGCGCATCGAAGACGCTCAGTTTTGCGCGGGCGCGTCCGAGGGCTCTGTCGACCGTGCGGCGGTCGGTGACGAGGCTGTCGGCTTTGGTGGTCAATGCATCCCACGAGGGCGCCAATTGCTTGGATTGCGGGTCGCTGTCGAGCGCGACTGCGATGGATGCGCAGATGTCGGAGACGAAGTGAATGTTTGCGTTGCTTCGAAGATGGGTGGCCATGGCGTGGACGGTAACAGAGGAGCGCGAGCATTGGCAACTGCGTGCATGACGGAAACGTGCTCGGACGGGGGCCTTTGAAACCGTGGCAGGCTGGACGTACAGTGGTACGTTGGTGCTTGTGCGACTTCGCCCCCAAACCGGTTGCAAACGCGTCAGATGCAAACAAGTTGACCCCACCTGGCGCCACGTGATGTTCTCGACGTATGTTGACCTCATGGCGCCGTTTCATTGTGCCTTTATTGACCGCAACTTCCATGCTCGGCTGTTCCATGACGCTCAGTGATTTGCACGCGCTCAATCCGGGGGTGCCGACGCTGGAAGTACCCTGTCGCCCGAGCCA
>CAYSYX010000404.1:0-8861 GCA_964435055.1 uncultured Polyangium sp.
ACAGGCGACATCGGGCTCCATCGCGGGAACAGTCCTCGATCCGAACGGCGCGGTCATTACGTTGCCCGATCCGTCCGACACGAACGGCACGAGCCACAATGACAGTGGTTCCGACCTGCCAAACTAATTCCCGCCCCGAACGAATTCCGCCCCCATAAGGTCTGGAATCAATCGGACCTCACCACTGGCGAATTCCCCTCGCCCGGCATAATGTAATCCAGAGCATATCGCATCCGAACTCGGCCGTGTTGCTTCGAGCTGGGCTTTCCCTTGGTTCGACAAGACGGCGCTGAGTTCGACGTGGGGGGATGTCCATGCTCGGACTGTTTCGATCGCGATTTCGGGCGATCGTCGGGCTGCTCGACGCAGTTCTTCTCGGGACGATCGTTTTTTTCGCCTCGCACGCCATGTTCGGCTGGGACCGGGTGGTGCGTGAGCATCGACTGTTCGACGCCGTAACGATCACCCTGGTCGCGGTGGTCTCCCTTTATTATCACGGTCTTTACGAGCGATTGACCGGGACGCATTTTCTCGCCCTTTGCGTACGCATGACGCAATCATTGTTGTTGGCGGGGGTGGTGGTTTGGCTGGTATTGCCTTGGACGCTGGAACAAGGCGCGCAGCGCTCGTGGACGCTTTTTGCGACGCTCTTCACGGCCGCCGTCGTTTTGCCGCCGGCCCGCGTCGGGCTTGTGCAATGGTGGACGAAATCGCGTTTTCGCCCGCATTTGTTGATTCTTGGTTCGGGCCCCTTGGCGATGGCTTGTCGGGACGTCGCCACGAATGTGGAAAATGGTTTTGGATACGTGGGACGTTTGGTTCCCGAAGAAGAAGCGTTCCTTTTTCATGAAAAACCCGACATCATCGGCACATTTTCGCTCTTGCCTGCGGTCATCACGGCCAGGGACGTGCGGCATATCGTGGTCTGTCAATCCGAACGCCGCGGAAAACTTCCCGTCATGGATTTGTTGGAATGGAAGTTCGGCGGGGTGGAAATCGAAGAAGGCGCTGATTTTTATGAAAGTCATACCGGGAGGATCTTCGCGTCCGAGCTGCGCCCGAGTCAGCTGGTTTTTGCCGATGGTTATCGAATCACGCGGCGCACGCTGACGTTGAAACGATGGCTCGATGTTTTCGGAGCCACGACGGGGCTCTTGCTGGCGAGTCCGCTGATGTTACTGGCCGCTCTGGCCATCAAATTGACGTCGGAAGGGCCGGTGATTTATTCGCAAGAACGAATCGGCTTTCGCGGCAAACATTTTTTCATGCACAAGTTTCGTTCGATGCGGATCGACGCCGAGCAGGACGGACAGCCTCGATTTGCCGCGGAAAATGACCCACGGATCACGCCGATTGGGCGATTTCTGCGGCGTTCGCGCATTGATGAATTGCCGCAGTTGTGGAATGTCCTGTGCGGGGACATGAGCCTCGTGGGTCCACGTCCCGAACGACCGGCGTTCGTCGAGCAATTCGAACAGCTGATTCCGTATTTTCGCCAGCGATTGTTCGTCAAACCCGGCGTGACCGGTCATGCGCAGGTGCGTTGTCGTTACAGCGCGGCGCTCGAGGATCACCAGGAAAAACTCGAACACGATTTGTTTTACATTAAAAACGTGTCCGTCTGGTTCGATCTGTCGATTCTGCTCGATACCGTGAAAGTCGTCTTGTTGCGTATCGGATCGCGCTGAGACGACATCAATCGTTGTTCCAGATATTGCCGCTCGATGTCTTTTTCGACGTGACCGTGGCGGTGGGACGAGTATTCGGCGTCGTCGATCGCGTGGTGGTTTTCGTCGATTTCGTAGGCGTCGTTTTGGCTGAATCGATGGGCAACGCGGTTGGCGTTTCCGTCGCTGTTGCCGTCGGCGTCGAATCGGGTTTGGCCGGAGGTTCGACCGCCACGGCGCTGGCCGAAGGTGTGGGATTTGCGGCTTCGGTGGTGGTTGATGTGGTTGAGCCGGACACAGCCATGTACCCGAGAAGACCGATCAAAACGACCCCGACACTGACCCCGACGGCGATGGCCGCGATGGGTTGGCGTGGAGGCACGGCCGGGGCATTCGTAAAACCGCTGCCGATGGGCGTGAGAACGGATTGAAGCTGCATGTCGGGCGTCGAGGCCATCGGGGATCGAACCGAAGGCGGCGCCAAGCCGGCGGCGGCGAGAATGTCGCGTGAACGAACGCTGCTCGTGTTGAGCGTGATGCGCGTGTTGCCCGAAACCGATGTGGTTCCGTTCATGCTGACCGGGCCGGTGTCGGTGGACGCGACAACGCCGAGGACATGCGCGAGGTCGGCGATGGCGGTGGTGGCGACTTGGTAGCGATCCTCGGGCTTCGGCGCGCACATCCGGAAAAACCACGGGTCAAACTCGGGCGGGAGCGTGATTCCGCGAGCTTCGGCGCGTTTTACGGCGCTCTCTTGCGGGCCTTTGCAAGCGTGCATGGCGAAGGCCACGGCCGCTCCGGCGCGCAAGGTCTCTTCGAGCCAGTAGGGTTTGCCCACGAGCATCGTGTAGGCGATGAGGCCGAGCGCGTAGATGTCCGTTGCCGGTGAAACGGTGGACGACATCAAGAACTGCTCGGGCGACATGTAGAGCGGCGTGCCGATCGATTCGCGGGTTTGTCCGTTCATCGTTCCATCGGCGACGAGCTTGGCGATGCCGAAATCCAGGACTTTTGCGCGCGGAGGCCCGAGCTCACGTTCGCACAAGTAGATGTTGTCCGGCTTGAGATCGCGATGGACGATGCGAGCTTGATGTGTCTTGTCAAGCGCCACGGCCGTCTCGAGGAGGATGCGCACGGTTTCATCGATAGGAATGGGGCCGGAGCGCTTGATGCGTTGCCGAACGTCTTCCCCGCGCAACAGTTCCATCACGAGAAACGGCATCTCGGTCGCGGCGTCGATGCCGGCATCGAACACGTCGACGATGTGCTCGCTTTCGATCTCGGCAGCGACGCGCGCTTCTTGACGAAACCGCGCCCTGAGCTCTTCGCTTTGCACCAGGTTGGCGTGGAGAACTTTCAACGCGCGGCGACGGTTTGTCTCGAGGTGCACGACCTCGTAGACGGCACCCATGCCACCGGTCGCAATACGCCGTTCGACACGGTACCGCTCAGCAAAAACCGCTCCGGGCGCCAAATCCGACGACAAAACTTCCTCCGGCCAACAAGCTGACGTCGACACGCCGGCCCGTGAGTTTCACGAGACGAACGCATGGACGGTGGTTCGAGTTAAGCGGGGATCCGTGTCCACGTCAAGGATGTGCTTCACGGAGGTACGAACTTTGGACGTGCTCACCTGAGCTCGCGAGCCAAAGCATCCGCCAGCGAAGCATGCACGGGTACATCTCCGAGCTCAATCCCTTCGCTCACGAGCGTGCGGGCAAGTGTCGCGCGCACACCGACGACGCGCGAGTCGATACCTTGGAGGGCCAGCGAGCGGATGAGGCGGCGGATCGCCAGGGCCGCGTCGGCATCGACGCCTTCGGAGCCGGTCAGGTCAATCAAGACGACCTTGATTCGTTCCGCTTGCGCCCGCGCTTCGATTCCATCGAGCCCGGCACGAATACGCATTTCGTCGATGCGTCCGATGAGCGGCAAAGCGAGAATACCTCTCCAAATCCGCAGCGGCGAAGCCGCCAGGCGCCGCAATTGGTCGGTTTGAAACGCCAATTTCTCACGGCTTTCTTCGAGCGCCTGTTCGGCCTGAATACGTTCGGAAATATCGCGATGATTCATGAGAATCGCCGATTCACCCGTCACCGGATCGGTCGTGGTCCTGGCGTCGATGACATGCCATGCCAAACCATTTTGAACACGCACTTCGAACGTCCCGCGCACCGGGCCTCGTTCGAGTCCCTGGCGGATCGTGGCGACATCGACGGGTGAAACGAAAACTTGGGCCAAAGCATCGGTCCCCGACGGAATACTCGTGAGATCTCCCCAAACCATGATCGCGGCGGCGTTACGCATGAGCAATTCGCCATTGGGTTTGTACAATGAAACCATCTCGCTCGTATGCCGCAGAACTTCCACGCCGCGCCGCACGAAAGGATCCACTTCGTCATCGCTCACGGGACGAGCTTCGACCAAAATTGCGATGCGCGACGGCGCCCCCTCCGGCTCGGATATGTCGATCCGGCTGAGGAGCGCTTCCGCCATGAAAGGAGTATGCCCCGTGGGGTAATAGTTCCATCGTTCACGCAAGACTTCGCTGCGCTGCAGACGCGTCTGCAAAGCTTCGAGGCGCAAACGCGTCGCTTCGGAGACCGTGCTATTTCGCCCCCGTTCACGGAATTCTTCGACGCTCGAGGCATGCCACAGTCGCAATGCACTGCGATTGGCCCACCACTTGTTGTTCGATTGGAAATCAAAAACCCACAACGGCGTTTGAAGATGATCCAATACGCCGAGTTCTTTTTCAGTCCAAACCTTCACCGAAGGAGTCAATTCCGAATTCATTGGCCATGACCAAGCTGGAGGTATGTTTCCCGGCGCATCGTACACTCCAAATAGCAAACACAGAGCAATCCTCGAACATCAACACCGCCATCGCCAATTCTTTGACTACCGCCGGGAATCCAACGACGCGTATTAGTCAAACCATTTCAACGACTCAAGGTCGAGAGTCCAACGGCGAATCTACCCGGGACACCGGCTTCGCGCAAGAGAAATCCCGGCTCTTCGACATTTCATTTTGATGAGGTTGATGACGAGGTCGCCATGACTGCCGGTCCTCTGCTCGCTGGGACCCATTTCATTCAGGGCGACACGCAAACTTTGGGCATTCCCATGCAATATCCCCCCGCGCATTCCGTAGCGTTGTTGCAAGGTTGGTTGTCGGCCAGCAGGCAAGCTCCGGCGCCGCTTCCGCCATTGCACGCTTTCGTTCCGTCACATGTGCCTGCGGGATTCGTATCTTGTTGGCCTTGAGCGAGCGCCGCGCAGAGTCCATTTCCGGCTGCGCAGGACTGGCAAATGGCACACGTGGCGACGGCACAGCAAACACCGTCGACGCAATTGCCCGAACTGCATTGCGAGCCGCTCGCACACGCCACCCCCTGAGCTTTCTTGGCCACACAAGTCGTCATCAGACAATAGGCGCCCGAGACGCAATCGCTGTCGGCCGCGCACGACGTCTTGCAAGCGGTCGCTCCACAGACGTAAGGGCTGCACAAGGAGGTCCCTCGATCGACACACGTGCCCATACCATTGCAATTGTCGGCGTTTGTCTGAGTCGAACCACTGCACGACGACGGCGCACAAATGGTCCCCGACGGATATTTTTGGCAGGCACCCGCGCCATCGCAAACGCCGGTGGTGCCGCACGTCATGGCGCCTTGATCCGCGCATTCGTTGTCCGCGTCGGTCCCCGCTGCCGAATTGGAACAAGTCCCGAGCATCCCGGCGATCGCGCATGATTTACAAACGCCCGTGCAAGCCGAAGAGCAACAGACCCCGTCGACGCAGTACGTCGTGAGGCAATCGGCGGACACGGCGCAGGCATTTCCCGTGGATTTTTTGCAACTTCCGCTTCCGTCGCAGACGTTGTTTCCGTTTTCGTTGCACGCCGTGTTAATCGGGGAAAACGGGTTCGACGGGACGCCCATGATATCGCAGACGTCCGCGGTGCATTGTTTGCCATCGACGGGAATATCGGTTGTCGCAACCGACGTCTTGACATTACCCGCACCGTCGCATTCCAATACTTTGCAATCGCCGGGAACTTGTCCCGTCGGCAAATCGGTGCCGCTCGCCGTGAAAGACAAACCGCACACCTGATTGGTACACGTCCGTTTCTTGCAGAAATCATCCGGTGGAAGATTCACGCAATCGGACGGCGTATTGCATCCGACGCATTTGCCCATACCGTCGCAGACTTGCGTGCCTCCGCAATTGAGGTTTTGGGCTTCGGGAGGATTCGCCGGGACTCCGCTTTTGCACTGGTCGGCGGTGCACGGATTGCCGTCTTTGGGAATATCCGTGTCGTCATTCACGCTCGTCGTGCCCATCGCGCCATTGCAGACGATTTTCTGGCAATCACCAAGCTTTTGTAATACGGGGCTCGCCAGTGTATCCGTGCCTTGATAAGCGATTTTGCAGGTGTTATTGACGCAGCTGCGTTTTTCACATTCCGTCTCGACGATATTCACGCAATCTTCGGGCACGACGCATTCGACGCACGTCCCCGCGCTCGTGCAAACATCCGGTTTGCCGACGACACAAAGGGTTCGCTCGGGAACGGGCACATACGCCGGCATGCCGGCGTTGCATTGGTCGACAGTGCACGGATTTGTGTCGTCCTTGGGGTCGCCGTCGTCATTGACCGACATATCCACGCCGCTCACGCAGAACTGAACCTTGCAATCCCCTGAAACTTGCATGGCTCCCGGCGTCGGAACGCCGTCGAATTTGGTATAAACACACGTACTCGACGCGGAATTGCAATATTCTTCCGTGCACGGGTTGGCGTCGTCGCAATCGACGTTCGTAGTGCAGGAAACTTGGCATACATTCGCCGCGCAAATGCCCGTTTTGTCGCCTTGGGCGCAGGATGATCCGTCAGGCAGAGGAGTATTCGTGGGCACGCCGTCGACACAGGCATCGACCGTGCAGGCAATGCCGTCATTGGAATAATCTTGGGGCTCGTCTTCAATGACTCCTTGGCCCGCCGAACAGACGATGCGTTTGCAATCGGCGACAATTTGCTCCGAATCGGGAGCCAATCCTTCGGCTTGGAGCACATATTCGCAAACTCGCGTTTCCGCGGGACACGTATCCATCGTGCACGGATTGTCATCGTCGCACTTCTCGGCCGTATCGCATGGCGCCCCCGTGAGCGTCGTATCGCCTTGCTTGTACGGGTGTTCGCCGTCCAAAATGGCCACGCAACCGGCCCCCGACAATACCATCAATCCCGCCCAAAACCAGTTGCGTGAACGCATTAGAATGCTCCTTCAATCGACCAATTCGTTTGACCCGGTAAAACAACCGCCCGCAAATGCATATCCACGCCCGCAAACGTGGGGTTGCGGCGCGAAACCAAGAGCAACGTCACCCCCACGCCCGCAAGAACCCCGCCCGCAATGAATGAAACCGTGCTGGCGGTGCCGAATGTGCGAAATCGATCGACCGCAGCGGTTCCCACCGGATCACAAATATAATTCGCATTGCAGCGAGCATCCACGGTTTCTTTTTGCTTCATCGCCATATATCCCGTAATGCCCCCCGTAATGAGCCCCGCCGCCCCCAGCCCGATTCCGACATACCCGCCGATCTTCGCCGGATCGACCTTTTTCGATTTATTCACACCCCCGATTTTATCTTTCGGACCGCCGGAATCCGGCACATCCACATCGTTCTCGCCCGGCTTGGCCGGAGTCAAATCAATGATCGACGACCCGCCCTTGGCCAAAGTAACGGTACGCTTCCTATTGGGCTCTCCAGGCAGCTGAACCACAATTTCGTGCGTTCCCGGATCGAGCGGCAAAAGGACATCCAACGTGTCCGCCCTAAATTCGACTCCATCCACGATAATCTTGGACTCGGGCGGCGGGGCCGTTTCCCAAATGAACTTCACCTTTGGAATCGTCGCTTCGATGTCGGTCAAACGTGCCTGGGCCTTCGATGCTCGCTCTTCGTGCTTCTGCCGCGTCGCCCCCGTCATCTTTTCGAATACACGCAAATAAGCGCGATAATGCCCCATCGCCAACGTCGACTTGCCCTCGAGATCCCGACAATTCGCCAGCGTAAACAATGTGCCGTCTTTCGGATCGAGCTGGTAGCTGCGTTCGAGCAGCGGGCACGCCGATGCGAAATTTCGCGCGTTCATTTCATCGACGGCTTGACGAAACAGCTTGTCCGCAACCACGGAAGCCTGTGCAAACGCATTGTTCGAAACGACAAACGCCAACAAACAAGCGGCCGGCGCCAAAGACAAGCGGATTCCACGCATCAGGATCCGAATAGCGTGAAACACATTCCGACGTCAAGAACTCAGCCGTCAATCTTCCTCATCGCCGAACGGACCAAGTTCATCGATAGGCGACGTATCGGCACGACGCACTGCGCGAACCGGCGACACAGCTCGTTCGTCGTACCCCGGCAACAAGGGATCGCGCGCCAGGAGCCGTCGGCGATCGGTCGATGCGGAAGCGACGATTCCCACGGAAAACAAAATTCGGTACGATATCGGTGGATCCCCGCGTAGCGGCTCAGGTTCGACACGGGCCGAAACGATTTCCAAATCGACGCCGGCATTCGAAGACCAACCCAATGCGTGCGCTCGGCTCATCGAAAGACCCAACGCCCCCGATCGCGTCGAAAGAGTCCCCGAAGCATCGGCCGACGCCGCAGCGTTCGCCGGCAATAACAGCAATGACTGCGCCGCCCTCGCCCGCGCAATGCAATGCAGGTACACATCACGCCGATCCGATCCACGAAATGGTCTGGCCCACACGTCGAGCAGGCCGGAATAATCCGTGCCAAACCCGATTCGCGGTCCGATCGCTTGATATCCGAAGGCCAAAACCAAGGTCGCCCCGATACGACTGCCCATGGACCGGACCTCCAAACGAACATCCGGAGACACCACGGGTTTGCGATTTTCAACCCCCGGCGGCGCCGACGCCAAGGTCGCTCCCGCCGTCAACGATACACGCATTTTCGGCGTCATGTCGAGACGCGCGAATCCAAGCACCGCCAAGGACGCAACGTCGGCCGGGCCGCGAGTGAAATTCGCGTCGACCAATGCGTGATTAAAATGCGTGAATCCAATTCGAGTCACCGGACCCGTGAAAAAACGACGCGACACTTGAATCGTTGCCGATGCAGCCGCCGTAACCGCATGCGTATCAATGC
>CAYSYX010000405.1:0-8860 GCA_964435055.1 uncultured Polyangium sp.
CGCGAGTTCTCCAGACAAACCCAAGCGCGTGGCGAGTGCTTCTTGCTGAGGCTGCATGAACCGTCACATTCGTTGGGATTCGTAAAGTTTGTCCGTGCATTCGGCCAGCGTGGTGTCGAGCGTCGTGATTCCGCCGGCGTCATGCGTGGACCAAGTGACCTCCGCGCGCCCCCAAGTCAGCTGAATCTCCGGATGATGATCGCGCTTCTCCGCCTCCAAGGCGACGCGGACGACGAAGCCGAGCGCGCTCGAGTAATCGGCGAACTTGAACGAACGCACGATCGTTTCGCCGTTGCGTGTCCACCCTTGGTGCGTCTCGACGAACGCATCGACCTCTTCGTCTGATAACTTCATGCGGCTCGACATGTCCAAAACTCCTGCGCCTTTTGTTAGACTCTCGCTCGCTCGATGAACAGGCTCATCGCTTGCCCCTTCTGTCGGCAGATGTTCGAGGTCGGAGAAGCTCGGTCTTGTCCCGAGTGCGGTCTTGCGCTCGAAGACATCACGAAGCTGCCGAAAACCGCGGCGAGTCTCGATGATGAAGAGCCTGTGGAAGAAGTGCCTCCGGAGCTGGAGCAGCTTCCTTGGTCGTACGTGGGTCGAGGTCGTGGGGCGTTGACGTTGATCGCGCTCTTTGGACTCGGGGCTTTTTTTCTTCCTTGGATGCACGAGCTCGCACCCGAGTTGCGGGAGTGGACCGGATTGCGTTTTGCGCAGCGTCTTTCGTGGATGTGGGCGCCGTTCGCATCGTGGTTTGTCTTGGTACCGTTGGTGCTCTCGAGGCGCACGATTCACTCGATGCGTGGTGCGCGTTTTGCTGTCGGATTGATGGCGTTGATCGTCGTCATGACGGTGATCATGCGGGTCGTCGTGGTGCCGCAGAGCTCGCGATTCGTGCCGGTGCGGTTCGAGTGGTCGTATGGGCTTTGGATCACGTTGGCGCTGGGAATCGCCGCGCTTTTGTTCGCCGTGCGCTTTGGTGGATCGAGCGTCGACATGCCGTCGTCGCAACAGCGACGCGCAGACGAAACGATGCATTGAAACTCGTGTCGTTCGAGGGTCGTAGGGTCGACATAACGCGGGAAATTTCGTAGAGTGAGAACCGGCGGTTTGCTTCGCGCGGCGCGGGGTCCGTCAGAGGAGTGCGCCCATGGCCAAGAGACCTCAGCTCGCCGAACGCGTCATGAGCGAAGCGGTGGACGGAGACGTTTTCGACGTGCCTGCGGCCGTGCTCTGCGCGATTTGCGGACAGGCCGATTGTCCGGGCTGCACACCGGCGGAAGAAGACGCATCGGGAGTCGTGGCGATCATTCCTTGGGAACGACCGGGCGCAGGAACGTGGTCGCGTCTTTGGTCGACATCCCTGGCCGCGACCCAAGGCGCCGAAGCGTTTTTCGGGGCCATACCCGACGGTCCGTTGCCTCCGGCGATGCGTTTTGCGGTTCTGTGTGAAGTTCTCGCCGTCGCTTCGATGGTCGCCGCGCTGCTGCCGTTTGCCGCTTTGGCCCTGCCAAACCTCGCCATGCAAGTCATCGCGGACCCGGCCGTTCGCCAACGAGCTTTCCAGTGGTTTGTCGTGGGCGTACCCGTGCTCGCCTTGTGGATGGTCGTGGCGCACGCGTCGCATGGCGCGGCGCTCGATCTGGGCGCTCGTCGCGTGGGTGGGCGTCCGCAACGTCGACGAGCCTTGCGGTACGGCTTGTACGCGTGCGGATGGGACTTGATGACCGGTCCGCTCGGCACCATTTGGGTTCTGTTCACCCGCGGAACCAAAGCAACGAGCGAGATCATGGCGCTCGCGATGACCGTTCCGGGCAAAGCTTCCCGTGCACTTCTTTCGGGCGTGTACGGTTTGCCCGAGGAAGACGTCGCGACGGCGCATCGCCTGGGCACGAAAGTCGCCATCTTGCTGGCGATTCTTTCAGCGCTCGGCGTGCTGCTCGCGTTTGCCCTCGTGTGATCAGCGTTTGCCGTTCGGCGTTTCCATCGGCACGGGCGAACCGGACGCCGGACGACGCGCAGAAGGCAATGTTCCCGGTCGTTTGACCGGCGAAACCTCACCCATCCCGCTCACCGCCAAGAGCTCCAGCAAGTCCGGGTTGGTCTCGCCCAGGTTTTTCTTGCGCAACTCGGCGATCGTGTCGGCGATTCGTTTGTCCGTGCGCTGCTTCATGAGCACCATACGAATTTGCGCCGCTTCCATCTCCAGCGGTCGATCCACCGCCTTCATGCTCTGACGACGCCACAACACCGACCACTTCGACTCGTCCGCCACGGGCTCCTGCACGAGCTCTCCGTCTTTCACTTTTTCCGCCGCCGTCACGAGCGCCGCGTCGACCTTCAAATTCGGATCGCTCGTCGCCCCGGTTGGATCGACGAACCCCAGGTTTCCTCCGCGCATGTTCGTGGCCTTGTCGAGCGACTTCTCGCGCGCGATCTCGTTCCATTTCTTGGGCGTCAAATCCGTCTTGACCTGCTCGATGACCGCGGCTGCTTCTTCCTTCGTCGCCACGACGATGCGCCAAATCACGATGCGCGCAGGAGCGTGGTACGTGCTCTTGTTCGCCTCGTAATACGTCTTCACTTCGTCATCGGTGATCGGTCCGGCCGCTGCGGCTTCATCGGTGATCTTCTTGATGAGCGCTCCGCGTAAAACCCCCCGAATCCGCTCGGCAACCTCCACCGTCTCCGAGATCTTTTCCGCTTCCGCACCTTGCACCAACAGCGCGTCCTTGATCAGCGTCTCGTCGACGAACCGACGACGAATCTCTTCCGTGCTCTTGCCGAAATAACGCAATTGAAAAGCCGGCACCGACGCGATCCGCCGCTCGACTTCGGAGATCGTGAAGACCCGCGTGCCCACTTTCGCTACCGGCGTCGTGTCTTCTGCGGGAGCACCCGCATCGGCAAACACGACGGAATGACAAACCGTGCCCAACCCCAAGGCCAATGCCGCGGCAAATGCAACGCGGTGAAAGCGAGACGTACGCATGTGGCCAGCATTCTTGTCGCGCTTGGTGTGGGGTCAAGCTGCGTCGTACGAACCGTCATTGACAGCGAAAAAACCCGAGCCATGTCGCTACGAACGCCACGAGAAGCAACGGCCACGCCGTTCGAAAGAACCCGACGACGTCCGTGGTGAACGCTTTGCCCGCCCGCCGTGTCGCTTCACGTTGGCCAATCCGCCGAACGTTTTCCTCCACGATCGCATCCCGCTCTTCATCATCGAGCGGATCGTCACCGGCGAGAAAATGCAAGTGATGCGTGACCTCGTGATCGATCGTTTCGTCGATCTCCGCCCGCACGTCGAACCCGGGTTCGTCCCGAAAAGCAGCCTGAAATGTCCGATAAAAAATGCGTATTTCCGGCCCCTGAGGTTGCCCGGACAAATCATCCGGCTGTCCCGGCGTGTAACAGCCAAGCAGCGGTTCGCCTCCGTCATCACACGCCGGCACTCCATCGTCGACGATGAGGTCGATGTTGCGCACGCCCCGCTGTCGGTAGATACGTTTGCCCGCTTCACGGACGACCCGTTCGAACGTGTGGACGTCCGGAAAAACCCGCCGCGTTCGTCGCTTCGTCTCCGTCGTGTCGTATGGGATCTCGGCCACGGAAATCACTTCCAGATCGTTGCGCGCACCGCACGCCGCACATCGATACGCCCCCACGAGACGCGGCGAATAATGCGCTTGGTACACGAGGTCCGCGACCGCTCGAAACGCGTCCGGCGACGCATGCATCAACGCATCCGCGATCACACTCGCGCGTCGTTCACGCCCGAGCGCCGTGATGCCCATCGCGATGACGATCGCCGGCGACAACTTCACTTCGGCGACGCCCTCCGCATGCCACAATGGAAGAACTTCGCGCACGGTTCGCGCGGCGATCCGAATCGTACGAGCTCGTTCTTTTCCCACCAGAATCCGCGGAATTTTGTGGGCCTTCTCGTGATCGAAAGGCGCGTCGAGGTCCGCGTCGCGAAGGTCGCCATCAACGAACGGACTCGGTTCGAACAGCGTCGATGGTTTGACCTGAAACGGTTTTTCACAATTCTCGCAAGGCAGCTCGATCGGTTCGTCGGCAATGAGATCCGCGTAGACGAGGAACGCACGCAACACGTGCACGTCACGCAACGACAACGCCTGCACATCGAGGGGACGACCGTCGTTTGTCTTCAAAAACCCTGGAGTTTCCAGCAGCGAAAGCGCATTGAGGCACGAACCTGCGGGGGCGCTCGGCGACGCTGCTTGTCGTACCGCGGCCGGCGACAAACGTACCACCAGGCCCGAGGGCAACGTCAAACGTGGAGGGAGAGAAGGCGCGGCCAACGGAAAAACACTTTACGTTTGAAATAAACCGCTGGGCCGTTTGGCGGGTGCACGACGTTCGATTCGTTTGAGCTCGCGCAACGCCTCTTGATGGCTCGGATCGAGTTCGACCACACGGCGCAAATCCTCGACCGCACCGCTTTCATCGTTGGTTCGTCGACGCAGATATCCGCGGTAAAACAAGGCTGGAACATGGTTGGGATGACGCACGAGGAGGTTGTCCAAGTCGTGCACGCACGAGTCCAAATTCGCGCCGCCATGGATCGCTCGAATCCACGTCGCCAAGACGGCGTAGTCGGGTTCGTCCGGGTCAATCTCCCGGGCAAGCTGGCAAGCAGCGAGCGCGCCTTCGCGATCACCGTCGGACAAACGCCTCATCGCCAAGGTGTACATCGCATGCGCGGGATGCGGAGCGTCGGGATCACCTTCATGCACGACGGGCATCGGCGGAGGAGCGTCTTTTTCCAAGGTTTTTTGTGACAAATCCTCCGGCCCCGCGACCACCGAGAGATCAACGGGCGGCGCATGCGCAACGGGCGGTGATTCGACCTGTACCGCAGGCATGGCGGGTTTACTGGGACGAGGACGCTTACGCATCCGCGGCTGCGGTCGAATACGTTCGCCATCGCCGACATCGTCCGGAGCTGCCGCAATAAAACGCCGCGGCATGGTTTGCTGCAGCTTGATCCGAGCGAGCGCCACGTTGCTCGTCGCGGTCTCGGGCGTCGGTTCTTTCTCCGGAAAGAGCGGAAGTGCTTCGGTACCGAAGTCGATGAAACGCAGAATGACGAGCCCGTAAATCATTTGGCGTACCAACGATTCTTCGGCGAGGTTTTCCTTGACCAACCCTCGTAAATTCGGCGGATTGTCGCGCAATCGCTTCAAAATCGAGCGTTCGGCGTCCGTGGGCTGAAGGCGTTCGAGCGACGCGCGTGCATGCACGCGAAGCGGCGCTTCACCGATACGTTCGAGCACCGTGGACATCATCGCGGAAGCCGTCGCATGTTCTCGAACGCCGGACCAGATGACGGCGAGTGGATGCACGGTCGACAACGGCGCACCGTCATCCACGATCTCGTTCATGTCGGCGAAGTACGCATAACGCGTTGCAGACGGCAGGTTGAACAGACGCGTCATGCGCACGAGGAATTGCCGCTCGACCCATTTATCGAGCGTCTCGCGCGTGATGTGTCCACCCGCAACGAGCGAGTCGCCGATCAAACCAGGCACGACACGCGGAAGATCGTGGGTCGTTTGATCGATGATCCCCGCATCGACCAACAGCTTGCCGAGCCGCGCAAATCCATCGCCCATTTGCACTTTTGCGGGACGTCCTGCTTCGAGGCGCACGCTGTGCATCGTGCCGTCGGGAGCATGCAAAAAAAGCGCTCCAGTGAGCTGCTGATCCGCTGCATACACGAGCAGATGGGCGAACGGCGTTCGTCCGAGATCGCCTTCGGCTGTCGGCAATATCTCGGTGGACATATCCAATCGAGCTTATCACGGCGTGGTGTGGATCGTGCATGCTGGTGCTAGCTTGTCGGCATGCCGCGCGGCCATGTTTTCGTCGTCGATGACGAGCCCTCCATCCTCACCACTCTTCAAAAAGCTCTCTCGCTCGAGGGATACGCCGTCGACGTCGCAGGCGGAATTCGCATCGCCGAGGAGAAACTTGCCAAACGCAGTTACGACATCGCGCTGTTCGATGTGGCTCTGCCGGACGGCGATGGAGTTTCACTTCTCGAACGGATCCGTGGGCAAGGTTCGGATCTGCCAGTCGTGATGATGAGCGGTCACGCATCGATCGATGCGGCCGTACGGGCGACGCGTCTCGGAGCGCTCGACTTCCTGGAAAAACCCATCTCGACCGATCGCCTGTTGCTCGTGCTCGACAACACGTTGCGGCTCGTGCGAGCGGAAGCGGAAGCGAAGGCGTTGAAGGCCCAAGCGGGTCAAGTCGGCGAATTGATCGGCGACAGTCGCGTGATGGTTTCGCTGCGCGAGCAGATCGCGCGGGCGGGCAAAGCGGCGACGACCGCAACGGTACTCATTACCGGAGAACGCGGTACGGGCAAGGAGCTTGTGGCGCGAGCGATTCACGCGGCGGGAAAACGAGCTCGAGGGCCGTTGGAAAAGATGAATTGCGCGGCGATTCCCAGCGAGCTCATTGAAAGCGAAATGTTCGGCCATGAAGCCGGGGCATTTACCGGCGCAACGAAACAAAGGCGGGGGAAATTCGAACGGGCCAGCGGAGGCACGTTATTCCTCGACGAAGTGGGCGATATGCCTTTGCCCATGCAGGCCAAGTTATTGCGTGTATTGCAAGAGCGGGAAATCGAGCGCGTCGGGGGCAACGAGATCCTCAAAGTGGACGTGCGGGTGGTGGCCGCAACGAACCGCGATATCGAGGCGGCTTGTCAAAAAGGCGAATTTCGAGCGGATTTGTATGATCGGCTGAATGTCGTGCCGTTGGCCTTGCCGCCATTACGAGCGCGACGTGAGGACATTCCGCTCTTGGCCAAGCACTTTTTGAATTTGGCTATGGTGGCGAACGATCGTCCGGGAATGACGTTGACGGACGGAGCGATTGAAGTGTTACTCGGGTATGGTTTTCCCGGGAACGTACGTGAATTACGGAATTTGATCGAGCGATTGGTGATTTTGACGCCGGACGCGTTGATTGATGCGGAAGACGTGCGAGTTTGTCTAGGAAATGCATCGACGGGGACGCCGACGGGGTTATTTCGACCGGGAACACCATTCAAAGTATTGTCGGAGGAAGCGGAGCGGCGCATTTTGGAAGAAGCGCTCGGGCATCATGGCGGGGCGATGGCGGCGACGGCGCGCGGACTGGGCCTCGAGCGGAGCCATTTGTACAAGAAATGCAAAGCGCTCGGATTGCGCGGGGACAAGGGCGACGGGGATGACGAGGGTTGATTTCGTTCGTCAGCCTGAGCGATGACTTCTCAGAAATAGCCGTGAATCGTCGTCGCGATGGTGCGATCGAAGAGCGCTTCTTGACCGGTGGCGGTTTTCTGATTCCAATATGCGAATTCCACGAGGAATTGCAGATTGTCGTTCATGTTGTACCCGAGGCCGGGCACGTGGAAGAATTCCGATATGGCCACGTCGTTGTAACGTACGGCGCTGAAGTTGTAGCGCAGTACGACTTTCTTGATGCGAGCTTCGGCGCCGATGAGGAAATAATCGTTTTTCGAGGACGCTCGACCTTCGATCGGCAGATTGGTCACCGGATCGATCCCCGGAGGGATGGGCCATTCGGTGACGGATTGACCCATTTGTCGTGAGACATCGCCCCAGACGCTGACGGGCCCGATATTCGCGTAAAAATCCGCCCCGAAGCGGAAGACGTGTTTTTTGCCGATGGGCGCCGGAATATCCGCTTGAAAGTATTGCCCGGACAATCCGAGCGTCAAGGAGTGTTCCTTGGACCAGAAATACGCCGGTTCGAGACGCGCGACGCCGATATTCCTTCGTCGGGCGTTGGGAATGCTGATCGTGTCGCGACCGACGTACGAACCATTGGTCCGACCATCCATGATGAAATACTGCCCGTAATAGCCGAGACGCGGGCCGGTTTCTTTGCCGACCGAGCCTTCGAGCGAGATGCCGTAATTGGGGTCGAGCTTGATGCCGTCGTAAAAATGGACGTTCCCGTAAAACGAGTTATCCCAAAAGAGGCCGAAACGGTTATATGATTTGCCGATTTTGATCCAGGCTTGGGGGTGTTTGTAATAGGCGTAGCCTTCTTCGATCCACGCTGTTCCGGTGTAGAAGTCGCGCATTTTGGTGTCGCGCACGTTGGCATTGAAGAACATACCCCAACGACCGATGGATCCATCGAAATTGATATGCGCCTGGTGCATGCGGAAGAAGTTGTTTTCGTCCGGAATGCCGGTAACACCGCGGGCTTTGGCGACGGGATCGGTGGAGATGCCGAATGGTTGCCAATAAAACAACCAGACGCCGCCATGGATATCGATTTTGATCTCGGTGACTTTTTCAGGGGGTTTGACGCCGGCGTCGGTGGGCGTGGTCGAGCTTCCAGAACTCGAGGAAGAGGACGCGTCGGAGTCGCCGTCGGTGTAGGATTCCGTACGGGCGATTTTTTTTCGAGTCGTTACATCTTGGGGCTTGACATCGGGTTCAGAAGCTGCGGGCTGGGTAGGAGGGCGCGGCGTTCCGGTGATGCCTTGGGCGTGGGCGACGGAAGCTGATCCGGCGATCAAAAAGGCGGAAAACAGCAGCGAACGGAGACGAATGCCCATCGTGGCGATCATGTTGCGCGGGCATCGTATCGGAAAATTTTTCCGTCGTGCACAGAGACGACGAAGAAGACTTGACAACGGGTTGAAGATGGGGCAAAACCGCGCCCACGAAAAATTTCGTGGTGAGGTAGCCAAGTGGTTAGGCAACGGTTTGCAAAACCGTTATACGCGGGTTCGAATCCCGTCCTCACCTCCGCCTTTTCGAGCTTGTCTCCAAAAGCGTGTCTCCCAATACGAGGGCAT
>CAYSYX010000406.1:0-8834 GCA_964435055.1 uncultured Polyangium sp.
ATACCGAAGGGTTATTCGCGCTCGATGCCATGGGGGTTCCCATCAAGCAACGTGAAGAAACCGCGCCCATCACGATTGTCATTCCGAAACAAAAAATGCCCGCCGGAGGCTACCCGCTCATGATGTATTTCCACGGCTCGGGCGGCGTCAGCGGAGCCGTCGTCGATCGCGGCACGTGGAAAGCCGATATCATGGACAACACCAAAGGCGAAGGGCCCGGGTTTGTCTTGGCGCCTTTCAACATCGCGAGCGTGGGCAGCGCCTTGCCGGTCAATCCCGAACGTTTGCCCGGAGCGTCCGAGCAGGAATACCTCAATTTGAAAAACGTCGTCGCCATGCGCGATACGTTTCGTCAAGGTGTCGCCGAGCAGCGTTTGCTGCTCGATGCAATGCTGAAACTGCAAATTGATCCGGCGACGCTCGCCGGTTGCATGGGCCCCGAGCTCCCCGCCGGAGAAACCGCATTTCATTTCGACGAAGCCAAAGTGGTTGCCCAGGGACAATCCATGGGCGGCATGTACACGAACATGATCAGCGCCGTGGAACCTCGAATTCGCGCCGCCGTGCCGACGGGTGCGGGAGGTTTTTGGACCTATTACGTGTTGCAAACGACGGTCATCGACAATGCGCAAGGGTTATTGGGCGTCATCCTCAATACGCGGGCGAAACTCACGTTCATGCATCCCGCCTTGAGCGTCCTCGAAGCGGGTCTCGAACCCTCGGATCCTTTCGTTTACATGCCGCGCCTCGGCTTGCGACCATTGCCGGGAGCGCCGGTTCGTCCCGTCTATGAACCCGTGGGCAAAGGTGATTCGTATTTCTCGACAGACCTTTACAACGCGGTGGCGCTTTCGTACGGTCACAATCAAGCCGGAGATCTCGTTTGGCCGGAAATGCAAGATGTCTTGAAGCTCGGCGGACTTGACGGCATATTGCCTTATCCGGTCAAAAGCAACGTAACCTCGGCGGACGGATCCAAGTATACGGGTGTCGTCGTCCAATACGAAGGCGATGGTATTTACGACCCGCACGCCATTTATTCGCAGCTCGATGCGGTCAAATACCAATACGGGTGTTTCTTCTCGACGTATTTGTCCTCGGGAAATGCCACCGTCCCCGCTCCCGCGCCGCTCGGAACGCCCTGCCCGAATTGACGTCGCGGTAAATTTCTTCCTTGACAACGCCTTCAACTTGAGCCTTTTCTAACGCGTCGCTGATTCCACGACACGAAGGAGAACGCCATGCCGACACTCGCCCCCAATGCCAAAACCGGAGGGCTCTTGCTCCAGGCATATCGAAACGCCGAAACCGAGGAGATTCGCTGGGTCGACGTGAAGCTTGGAGATCTCATCATCACCGTCGCTTCGGACGCGATGAAAGCGCCGCTCAATGATCGAGGGTTTGTTCGACTTCCCGTGTCGTACAAAGAAACCATCGAGATTTGTCGGGACCTCGACTGCATCGCCCCCACGCAAGCGATGTGCGACGCCATATTTGCCCAAGCCAAATCGCAGCTCAACTTCGTGCCGCTCGTCATGACCGCGGCGGATTCGGCGAAAATGCCGACGGTCGATTTCGTTTTGAAGTTTCACGATCGCGTAGAAAAGCAATTGGCGACGCTTGGCCAACAAGACGCGGGCTTGGTTTGCGGCGCATGGAAATATTGGCTTTTGCACCCGCGCCTCAATGTACTCGGCGCCGTGAATTACGGTTTTTGGGACAAGAGCAAACGGCCGCCGACGGTCATTCAAACGCCCGGGGCTCGCCATGATCCCTCGCATTACGATTATTCCCAATTGCTTCAACCCATTCAGCGCAAAGCACGGCACGCGGTGACCGGCGAAGAAGTCGACCTTTTGGAATACATTGCGAAAAAGGAAAAAATCCCCGCCAAATACCTCGATGTGTATGTTCCGTCCGCCATTACGAATTTTGGCGACGGCGACGAAGCGCCGCGAAAAGCCGTGGATGTCCTGGCCTTGCTCGAACTCGAAGGGCTCGATGTCGTCGCCGAAAAAGGGTGGGAAGATCGAGGGCGCGCCGGGTTCACGCCCGACGGCATCATGGTGCACCATACGGCCGGGCCGAAAACCGGAGATGCTCCGTGCTTGTCGATATGCATCAATGGTCGACCGGATCTGTCGGGACCCCTGTGTCATATCTTGCTGGCCCGCAGCGGCAAAGTGCATTTGATTTCCGCCAATATCGCCAATCACGCCGGCAAAGGCGCTCAGGAAGTGCTCACGATGGTCCGCAACGACGAACCCGTGACGAAAAACGCGAAAGATTGCCGATATGCCGATACGACGGGTGGAAACCAATTCTTCTACGGCATTGAAGTGGAAAACGCGGGCGTGGCGTCGAATCCTTATCCCGCGGCCCAAATCGAAGCGCTGGCGCGCATTTGCGCCATCATCTGCAACGCACACGGCTGGACCGCCAATCGCGTGATTCACCATCGTCAATGGACGAGCCGCAAGATCGACATGAGCTGGCGAGGCGATTTGCCGACGTACGTAGCGCAATACATGGATGCGCTCGCCCTTCATTTCAACAGCGGGGAAGACCTCACCGAACCGATGTGGGAAGACGAGCACGACGGCTCCGGAATGCACGATTGCGGAGACTCCGACGAAACGACACGCCCCGCGTCCTGATCCAATCGATTTCGCCCTCCCTCCGGCGCGAATCACGTTCACACTCCCCCCATTTTCAACCGCAAACGCGCCTCCTCGCGAGGCTCTTTCGCGCGCAAATCGATTGGTGCTTTCGTCGCAGCGCCGATTGTGGCAAGATCGGCCATGCTTCTCGTAAGGACGGATTTGGCGGTTCTTTCGCTTGTATTGGCGCAGGCAGCTGCGTGTACCTACACACCGCCGATCGCGGGCGAAGGCGAAGGCGGGGGCGGAGGATCCTCCTCGTCGGGAATGATGCAGGCGGGAAAAGAGATTTTCTGTGGGAATCAGACCTGTACGAATAACCAGGTTTGCTGCTTGGATTTGGACGTCGCCAACAATTCGATATGCTCGGAGGGCGGTGGTTGTCAGTACGTACGGGTGGACTGCGACGGTCCCGAGGATTGCCCGACGGGTCAACGTTGTTGTGGCCACGCCGCGCAAACAATGACGCCGGTCACCGAAATCAGATGCGACGAAACTTGTGATTTTCCGAATCGTGTTTTGTGCAATATCATGACGGGCGCGGGTTGCGAATCCGGCGAGATCTGCAAAGACGCTCCCGGCATTGACGACAAGAGGTATTCGGTCTGCGGACCTTTCTAAAGAGCATACGCGATCCGGTCTACGTGGTAACTCAATATACCAGGTAAAACGAGTTCCACGTCAAAACAATGGCGAACGGAGCCTCGACACAGGCGAATACGCTCCAAACACAGCGGCTTGTGAGCTGGACTCGAAGTGGAGTGACCATAGTGGGACAAACTCGATGGTGGAATTTTCTTGTCAACGTCGAGAATAGTTCTGTAGCGTGGAGCAATGCCTACGAAAAAGAAATCGATGCTTCCTCCGGCACCTGGGCAGCCCCGCAACTACGACCCCAATCTTGGAAAAACCGCGCTTCAGCATTTCGCCGAACGAATGCAAGCGCTCGAACCGCACGAGGTCTTGTCGACGCGCGTGGACGTGGAAGCGGCGGCGCTTGCGGCGCTGGCGACGTACGTTCGAGCGAATGCGCCGGCGTTACGGAGTCGCTTTCAGCAGCAGCATGACATTGAGGAATTCCAAATCGCACATCTGGATGAATTGGAGAATCTGGCATTTGCCGTCTTGTTTGCCCATGCGGAAGCCGGAGCGCAGCGAGCGACGGAGTCGGGGGCGCGCCTTCCGGTGGCTCTTGTCGAGCGGGCGATTGAACTTGAAGAGCGCATGCAAGCTTTGTGTGAATACCACTTTCGGGACGATCCGGAGATTGCCGGGGAATTGGAGCGCCTTCGCCCCGGGGTCGGGCATCGTGATTTGGCAGCCGATTTGAATGGTTATGCACGAATCTACGAAATGCGTCGCGACGTCGTCGCTCATGATAAGAAGCATTATCGCGAAACCGATATCGAGGATGCCCGAGCGGTCGCCGGGGTCATTTTCAACCTTTTGAGCACGGCGGCGCCGGGCAAAACACGTTCGGCGCAAGACGCGCTGGCGCGCAGTTGGACGCTCTTGGTGCGAAGTTATGATGAAGTTCGCGCCGTCGGATTGCACCTTTTGCGCCACAACGCCGACCGACATCGCTTCTTCCCGTCGCTCTTCGTGGCGGCTCAAAACCTATCGGGCTCACGCAGAAAGCACAAATCATCGGTGCAGGAGCTTGCCGAGCCTGAAAAAGAAGAGTCTTGACCTCTTATTGACGGTTTGCTCGCTGCTCCGCGATTGCCGCTGAGGCTCCACGACCCTTCGCGCCGTCGCCGGCGTTTATCGACACGTTCCCCGCACAATTCAATCCGTTCCATTTGCTTGTCAACACACGCGCCGGACCGTTTTGGTGGTCGGGATCGCTGTCAACACTGCTCGAGAAGCGATTTTGTGGTCGGGGTTGCTCTTTGGACTCGTCCGGAAGCGATTTTGTGGTCGGGCCCTTCTGGAAACGCTCGAACGATGGCTGGCCAATGCCGTGGATGCGCCGTCGGCCGCGAGCGTTATCGATTAAAAATCCTCGGAACAGGCGGCAATTTCGTTCACGCAAAACAGAGACGCTGCGCATGTGCTGCAATTCGGAGTGATTTCCTGGCCGGCACAAATATTTTCCATGCACAGATGTTTGCATCCCGGTATCGGATCCATGCTCGATCGTTCGCAGAGGCACGTACGGAGCGCATCCCAAATAGCCTGGGACGCCTCACAATACGCACTGGTGTTCACGTTGAAATTGAAATCGGAGCATTTCAGACAATGCGGCGGTTGATCACCATCCTGTGCGGCGTCTGCCGCTCCCGCATCCACTTTCGGGCAAAACACCATCGCCTGCCAAACTCGATATTCGCTGCACTTCGCCTGATAGATGCAATCATTGTCGAATTCGCGCGTGCACAATTGCCCGGGCATGGTGCACGAAGCTCCGGCGATCTCCGACCCATCGCAAGTCCCACGACAGTGTGGCGGAACTTCGGGATTGTCCTGAACGCATGAATCGATGACGGAATCGAATTCACCGAATTCGGGAAGCAAAATGCACGCCGCCAACACGTGGCAGCTCAACACCAACAGCAGAGCCCGACGGACCGTATTGCCGTGACGCATACGACAACCGTATCATCCTCGAACATTGTTCGTCATGGCATTACGCTTCCGCATTGCAATCGATGGGCGCCGCAGCGAAAGCAAATCACGCGCCACGCTCGATTCAATCGTTGGCATACATTTGGCAAGCAAAACCCTGTTTGACCATTTGGGGCTGCGGATCGCCTTCGGCGTCCTTCGCCCCAAACCCCAGTTTGAACATTTGGGGCTTCAAGTCACCTTTGGGGCGCATTCGCCCAAAACCTTTTTTTGAAAATCGTCCGCACGGACTTGACGAACGTGGCCAATGGGAGGATTGCATTGACGCTTTTCGATGATTGCCCCGCAAACGATTGCCTCCGTCAAAGAGCGCACCGATCTTGTCGCTCTCATCGGCGAAACCGTGCGTCTCGTCCGCAAAGGCCGCACGTTTCAGGGGCTTTGCCCGTTCCATAAAGAAAAAACCCCCAGCTTTCACGTCAATCCCGAACGCGGCATCTATCACTGCTTCGGCTGTAAAGAGAGCGGTTCGGCCATCGACTTCCTCATGAAGGTCGAAGGCATGACGTTCACGGAAGCTGTTCGTTCGCTTGCGGAACGTGCCGGCATTGAGGTCGTCGACACCGCCACCGACGCGGAGCGTCGCGAAGCCATCGCGGCTCGTCGCGCCCGAGACGACCTTTACGCCATCAACAACCTCGCGGCGACGTTCTTCGAGCAATCGATGCGTGGTCCGAGCGCACATCCGCTCGCGCTTTACGCCCTGCATGAACTGCATCGTCGAGGACTCGATCCCGGACCTGATGCCGCGGGAAGTGTCGCCGACGCGTTGCAAGCGTTTCGAGTGGGGTATGCGCCGCCTGCGTGGGATGGGCTCGTCTCGTTCCTCAAGCGTCAAGGCGTATCGCCGGCGGCCGCGGAAAAAGTCGGCCTGCTCGTGCCTCGTTCGTCCGGGACAGGTTATTACGATCGATTTCGTCATCGCCTGATGTTCGCCGTGACCGACGTGCAAGGTCGCGTGATCGCGTTCAGCGGACGGAGTTTGGCCGAGCCAACCGCGGAAGAACTTCGCAGCCTGGGTTTGTCTCCCCAAGCGGGCGCGGAAGTGCCCGCAAAGTACGTGAACAGTCCCGAGTCGCCGATCTACACGAAGGGCGAGCATCTCTTCGGTTTGTACCAAGCGCGGCATGCGATCCGCCAACGCGGCGAAGCGCTCCTCGTCGAAGGAAACTTCGATGTTTTGTCGTTGCATGCGCGCGGCGTCGACAACGTCGTGGCTCCTTTGGGAACAGCGTTCACGGCGGCGCAAGCGAAGCTCTTGAAGCGTTTTACCCCGACCGTGACGATCTTGTTCGACGGTGATGCGGCGGGGAAAAAAGCGACGTGGGCGTCGCGTGTTCCGTGCAAAGAAGGCGGCCTCGATGCGCGCGTCGGCGTGTTGCCGCCGAAGGCCGATCCCGATGACTTCGTCCGTACACGCGGAGTCGAAGCGCTCAAGTCGGTGACGAAGTCCGCGAAGGAAATGTACGAGTACCTCATCGAAAACGCGCTCGAGAACGACGCGTTCAACGATGCTTCGACAAACGGCAAACTGTCGCGCATTCACGCCGTCGCCGCGCTTCTCGGTGAACAACAGGACCCGGTCAAACGCTTGATGCTCAAAACGTATGCCGATCGTATGTCCTCAAAGCTTGTGATGGGAGGACAGTCGCCGGTCGACTTGCGCCAGCTCGAACAGCTGCTGGAACAGGCGACGAGTCGAGCGCCTCGGCAACCGCTGCGCGCAGCGGAAACGCAAGTGCCGCATCATCAGGCGCGTTCGCGGGCGCGAGGTGATGACATCGGCTTGGAGATCTTCGGAGCGCTCATCGACTTCCCGGTTCTTTTCGACGATCCCGAGGTGATGGACGCGCTCGAGGCGTTGGATGGGGAGATCGCGTTGTCGATTGCCACGGCGCGTCAATCTTTGACGATGGAAATGGAGATCCTTGCGGACGAATTTCTTGCGCAAATCCCGCCATCGATCCATGCATTTGCGGCTGGACGATTGGCGTCGCCCGTATTCGAGACCGCGGAGATGGCGCGGGAAGAGCTCTTAAAAAACGCAGGAAAGTTGAAAAAGCTGAGCCTGATGCGCGAAAACGCAGCCACGGCAGATCAGCTCCAACGGGTGGCATCGTTGGGGGATGTTGCACTTGAGGATGCTTTGTTACTCGAAAGTGCCAAACGTGCGAAAGCGAAGCTCAGGTTGGCATGACCCGCGCAGGTTGCGTGGGGTACGGGTGAGTTTGTCGTAATTTTTTTCCGGTTTGTCTCACGGTTTCTTGAAGCATGCGGTCCACGAAAGACCGCGGGTGGAGCGAGAGCGAATGGCGAGCAAGGCCAAGCAGTCGTCGAGTCGGCCAAGCGGATCGAGCACGGGAAAAGGCAACGGGGCGTCGAGTGGCGCCAAGGGCAAAGCGGCGGAAGCCACCGGCAAAGGTGATCCCCGCAAGGCCCTGGAAAAACTCGTTGATGCGGGCAAGACCAAGGGGTTCTTGACGTACGACGAGGTGAACGATGCGCTCCCGGCCGATGTTTCTCCCGACCAACTCGATGATGTCGTCGGCGCACTGGGTGACGAAGACATCGAGATCGTCGACGGTGCGACCCAAGTAAAAATCGCCCCCAAGCGCATCGCCGACGAGGAAGCGATCGAGAAGAAGCTCGTCGTGACAAACGAGCGCGAAGCGGAAGAAGACATCGATCATTATTCGAAGTCGAACGATCCGGTTCGCATGTACTTGCGCAAGATGGGCAGCGTCTCGCTGCTCACGCGTGAAGGCGAAGTGGAGATCGCCAAGCGCATCGAGCAAGGCGAGCTGTCGGTCAACGCCGCGATCCTCGATTCCCCCATCGCCGTCCGCGAGATCATCGACCTCGGCGAAAAACTCCGCAAGCACAAGATCCGCGTCAAAGAGCTGATTCGCGATGCCGAATCGGACGACCAAGAGTTTGACGAAGAAGAAGCCGATCGCCGCATCATCCGCCTCATCGACAAGGTCAAACGCCTCGACAAGAAGAAGGCCGACCTCCTCGAAGAACGTAAAGAGGTGAAGACGGAGAGCCGCCGCAAGGCGCTCGACGGCGAGATTCAAGGCACCACCGCCGAGCTCGTCACGACGCTCGAAGAGATGCGCCTGAACAAGAAGACGATCGAGAAGATCGTTCAGAAGCTGAAGGGGCTCATTTCCAAGGTCGAGCGCGCCGAAGCCGGAGCGACCGAGATCGAACGGCGCACGGGCATGAGCAAGTCCGAGCTGCGCAAAGAGCTCATCAAGGCCAAGGGCAACAAGCTGGCCGAAGCGCGTTTGGCCAAGCGCATCAACGTTCCGCGCGAAGAACTCCTCGAGCTCGAATCGACGCTCAAGAACGCGCAAAAGGGCCTCAAGAAGGTCGAAGAAGAGCTCAACATCGACGTCGACGCGATCCGCGGAACCTACGACAGCATTCGTCGTGGCGAACGCATGGCCGAGCACGCGAAGGCCGAGTTGGTCGAGGCAAACCTTCGTCTCGTCGTGTCGATCGCGAAGAAGTACACGAACCGCGGCCTGCAATTCTTGGACC
>CAYSYX010000407.1:0-8790 GCA_964435055.1 uncultured Polyangium sp.
ATTGATCGTCCTCTTCGATCCGGACGCCGATGATGCCTTTGTCACGGAAGTTTTCGTATTCGTCGAGGGCGGTCTTTTTGATTTGTCCGCGGCGGGTCAACGTCACGACGAACGAGCCGGCTTCGATTTTCGTCACGGGGCAAATCGCTGCGACTTTTTCACCCGGCTCCATGCCGACGAAATTCACGATCGCGCGGCCTTTGGCATTTCGCGCGGCGAGCGGAATTTCGTACACCTTCTTGACGTAAACCTTGCCCTTTTCGCTGAAGAAAAACACGTAGCTATGGGTGGACGCGACAAACAATTGGTTCACCCAATCTTCATCGCGAGCCTCCATGCCCACCATGCCTTTGCCACCGCGTTTTTGCGCGCGATACGTCGTGACCGGCGTTCGCTTCAAATAACCCAAATGGCTGATGGTGACGACCATGTCCTCTTCTTGGATCAAGTCTTCGACCTGAATTTCAGCCTCGGTCGGCACGATCTCCGTGCGCCGCTCGTCACCGAATCGCGTCTTGATGTCCTCGAGCTCGCCGACGATGACGTCGAGCAATTTGCCTTCATCGGCCAAAATGCCCGCGAGCCGCGCGATTTCTTCCGAGAGCGTCCCATATTCGCGCGCCAGCTTTTCCCGTTCGAGGCCGGTCAAGCGCGACAAACGCATTTCCAGAATCGCCTTCGATTGCCGCTCGGAGAGGAAATAATCGCCACGCGCGTCCGCATCGACGCATTCATTTTCGGGACGACCCGCGCGACGCAAGAAATCACCGAGTCCACGCAAGGGCAATTTTTCGAGGCGCGCTCGAGCTTCATCGCTGTCACGCGACGTCCGAATCGTCGACACGATGATATCGATGTCCGTCGTGGCCATGCCCAGACCTTCGACGAGCTCGCGTTGCGCTTCCGCTTGATTCAATTCATATCGCGTGCGACGAGTTACAACTTCGCGCCGATGTTCGACGAAATGCGCCAGCGTATCTTTCAGTGACAAGACAGCCGGGCGACCATTGGCGATCGACAAATTGATGACGCCGAACGTCGATTGCAGGTCGGTCAAACGATAAAGCTGATTTTGGACGACTTGCGGAAATACGTCCTTCTTCAGCTCGACGACGATCCGCATACCCTCGCGATCGCTTTCGTCCCGCACTTCGGAAATGCCTTCGATGCGCTTGTCCTTGATGCATTCGGCGATTTTCGCGACGAGTTTGGCCTTGTTGACCTGATAAGGGATTTCCGTGACGATGATTTGCTCGCGGTCGCCTTTGAGCGTCTTTTCGACGACGCATCGACCGCGCATGACGATTTGCCCGCGCCCGGTGCGATACGCTTGCTCGATGCCGCTTTTTCCGTAAATCACGCCGCCCGTGGGAAAATCCGGGCCTTTGACGTGAACCATCAACTCTTCGAGCGTCGCCTCGGGATTGCGAATCAAATAGATGGTCGCTTCGATGACTTCGCGCAAATTGTGAGGCGGAATGTTCGTCGCCATGCCCACGGCAATACCGCCGGATCCATTAACCAAAAGCTGCGGAAATCGAGCGGGCAGGACGGTGGGTTCTTTTTCCGAATCGTCGTAGTTCGGCGTGAAGTCGACCGTGTCCTTTTCGATGTCGCTCAGCAGTTCCGTCGCAATGCGCGAAAGCCGCGCTTCGGTGTAACGCATCGCCGCCGGTGAATCGCCGTCGACCGAACCGTAGTTGCCTTGGCCGTCGATCAGCGGATTACGCAAACTGAACGATTGCGCCATGCGCACCAGCGCGTCGTACACCGCAAGATCGCCGTGCGGGTGGTACTTACCAAGCACGTCGCCGACGACGCGCGCGCACTTCTTGTGCGCTCCACCAGGGCCGATCTTCTGCTCGTGCATCGAGAAAAGGATGCGGCGATGCACGGGTTTGAGGCCGTCACGAACATCCGGAATCGCGCGGCCGATGATTACGCTCATCGCGTAATCCAGATAGCTATTGCGCAGTTCGTCCTGAATGCTGACGGGAACTTTTTGCTGGACCGTCGAAACGTCTTCCATACCGCTCTTCAAACCAAATTCGGCGCCGGAGAAACCAGGAAAGAGACTTCCATCCGCGCCGCCTGTAGGACGCTCTCAGGTAGTCCAGCAACAGCCATTCTGCAAAGGGTTTGAACGGCAAAAATGCCAAATGTTCAGCCCGCACGTCACGGCCGGACAAGATTGTCCAGCCTTCCGACATTCGGTACTTTCGACAACGTTTTTAGAAGTATACGCATGTAGCGTCGATCACAGAACCAAGCTCCACCGTGCCCGAACACGTCGCTTCGAGCGTGACGTTGTTGCTTTCATCGTGACCAACCACCGTCACCGCTTGCATTCCCGGCAAAAGCGCGGAAAAACGTACGGTTTTTCCACAAGAAACTCCCGTGAGCGATTCTTTCGGCGGTCCCGCGTAATTCAGATCCAGGTTCGCCGTCTTCGTTTCCGCGCATTTCGCCCCGTCAATCACGACGTCCATCGCTCCGCTCGCCACCAGCGGATCACACTTCGCTTCCACGATGAGCTCGTCCACCGGATTGGCAAAACACGACGCCGCCCAAATCACAGGCCCCTTGTCCTCCGCCGTCGCTTCGATTCGAAAGGCGTAGGTTTGTCCAACCGTAATCCCTTGCGTGTACGCCGGCGGCGCCGGACCATCCTCGGTGCACGGCAGGTCCAAGAGTGCAGGGAGGCCGGGGTTGTCTGGACGAACGTTCAGCGCGAAGACATCACCCACTACGCTGGGGATGCCCATCGGATCAATCACCGTCTTTTTGCACGCGAGCGCCGGGTTGGCGGCCTTCATGCCGACGCGTGGATCGACTCGAATCCCCGTCGGCGAAGGTGTTTTGGGAAATGCAGCGCATGACGTGATGTTGAGTTGCGTGTCCTTTTCCGCGATGACGTCGTCGCAATACGTCGACCACTTCGGCGTCACGATCGGTCCGACACCATCGGCCACTTTCAACGTCATCGTGCGGCTTCCCGACGCCGCTCCTCCCACTGCCACGAGCATTTCGGGAGCGAGATCGTATCCGTCGATCTTGATGCGGTACTTGTGCCCCACCGCGATTTGAAAAAACGTGACACCCGCCGCGCACGATGTCGGAGGTGTCGAAGGCAAGGTCACCAGCTGATCCACCGTGACGTCGTAGATGCTCGCGACGTAGCTGCGCATCGAACCTTCGGTGGGGGCGCATTTCATGTCCCCCATGAAGAATGCGGGATCGAGGAAGATGCTCGTGGTCGCGGTGGTCGTTGGAAGGGCCGATGTATCAGCCGATGTTTCGCAACCCATCGTGGTCAGGACAAACACCAGCGCGGGACCGATTCGTTCGAGGCGACGCATTCGCCGGGCGTAGCTGATGCTGAAGGAAGTTGCCAGGCGAAAGCATGTGGACGGAAGCCCGCCACGCACAATCAAGCGGACATTTGCGCCAATGTTCCAGCAACGATCGCGGTCCAGTCGACACCCAAAGGCAAGCGACCTTCGGCACGCTCGGGACGTCCGCCTCCTCGACCACCCGCGGATGACGCCAAGCGCTTGAGAAATGCTCCGCAATCGAACTTGCTCTCAGGCCCTCGCGCAACGAGCACGATCGTTCCGCCATCGGCTGCTCCGGCCACCATCGCGACGCGATCACCGTGCGCCGTGATCCGCGCGGCAACGGCCCGAACGAGATCGAGCGACGCGTCTTCGACAAAGCCGACGACGACCGAATTCGTTGCTGCTCGAACGAAGTCGTCCGCGAGCGCCGACGCGACGCGTATACGCACTCGTCCGAGCGTCTCGCGCGTGTCCGTGAGCTCGCGACGAAGTTTGTCCAGACCTAACGGCACGTCGTCCGTACCGCACGTGAACTCCCGCGCGAGCGCTCGCGTGATGGCCGCTTCCCGCGTAACGTTCCGTCGCGCTCGAGGACCGGCGGAGAAGATCACCCGCGCTGAACCTTTGTACCGTTCCACCGCTTCGATTCGGACAAACCCGACCTGTGATGCATGCGTGCAATGCGTTCCGCCGCAAGGCGACACATCGAAATCGCCGATGGCCACGACACGCACGTTGTCCGTCACCTTCGGCTGACGGCGCAAAGGCAGCGATCGAAGTTCTTCCGGAGCCGGGAAAAATGCGCGCACCGGGACGTCGTCATCAATCAGCGAATTGACCAGATCCTCGGCACGAGCCGCAGCTCGTTCATCGAGCGTCGCGACGTCGAAATCGATCGTGCACGCGCTTTCACCAAGACGAGACGACACCGTCTCCGCACCCGCGACATCGACGAACGCCCGCGAGAGCAGATGTTGCCCGGTGTGTTGGGCCGCATGAATTCGTCGCCGTACCTTGTCGATTTCGCCGGCGACCTGATCCCCGATCGGGGGCAAGGCACCTTCGAGCACGTGGTGAATGCGCCCCGCTTCATCGAGGACGACGTCGACGACCGTTGCAGCACCAAGCTTTCCGCGATCGGCCATCTGTCCGCCGGACTCGGGATAAAACGCGGTGCGATCCAAGATCACGCTGGGTTTGTCGGCGATCGTCGCGTGTTCGACGACGCGAGCTTGAAACGCGAAGAGCCATGAATCGTCGTGATAAAGCTCGATCGAGCGAGGCGTAGCCACGGGCTGTTCCTAAGGCGTGAGGGTAGGGAGGACTTGGCGGCGCAGAATATCCGGCAAGAGCCGCAACTGAGTACAATGGGCGGCGGCATCGCCACCTGCGTACCCGCGCACGAAAAAATGATTCCGATCGCGAGCGCGAATCAAGCCGAACGGGTCCGAATCGGGCGGAGCCGTCAACGCATCGTCGAGCCCCACGTCGCGCAGCAGATACGTCGCCGTGTCCACCGTCGAGGAATAACCGTACGTCGGGACAGACGAGTGCGTTACGACAAACACGGGGCCCCCGCGCGCCGCGGATCGAGCCAGCGCAGCAAACGACGCCAGCTCGGCGGGATCCGGCGTCTCCGTTCCCGGAGCGAATCCGGAATAGAGCGAATCGATGAGCACGATCGCATCGACGTCGTCACGACCGGGCGCGATGATCCGCCGAATCGCTCCGTACCCGGCGCTCCACGACGAGAGAATGATGCTCCTCGGTCGGGCCGCAGGGTGGTTCGTCACGACAGACACTTCCTGACTGATGGACGAAACGAGCGCGTCGAACGTTCCCGGGGCGGCGAACGCTCGATCGTATCCGCCGGACAAAGTTCCAATGTCGACCGTGCCGATGACGAAGCCCAGATCGAGCGGCGTGAGGAGCTTACGGACGGGCTCGGCGCCGTGGAAGTGAACGAGCAAATCGTAGCCCCCGTCGGGTGGAAGCTCGATGTTTGTCGGGATGAACACTTTGCCGAGCGGCACGGCGTGGGCGTCGCGGTAGTTGGTCGAGCCGGGTTCGGGGAAATTGCAGCCGCCGGTGGGAATCGATTCGGTGACGAAGGCTTTTGGCGTGGCGCCTGCGGGAAGCGGCGTCATGGCTTGCGCCGACGTTTCCGGCGCCGGCTGCGTTGACGGTCGTGCGCCGGAGCTGCGTGCGGCAGCGGCCAAGACAAACAGTGCGCTCAGAAAAACGATGCCGAGGTCGCCGAACGATTTGGTCATGCGTCGCAAGTCAGAAGCCTGGCTCAGTCACCGACGGTACCCAAGGCTTCTTTGTCGTCGACGTCGTCGTTGCCGTCGCTGTTCCGGTCGTCTTGCCCGTGCCACCACTCGTCGTTTTCGTTGTGCTCGCCGTTTGCTTGGAGTCGGTTTTCGTCTCGGGCTTCGTGTCCGTCGTTGGAAGATCATTGACGTTGATCGCTCCCGTCGACGCGGCTTGATCGGCAACCGGAGCAGCGGATGCGGTCTCCGTCGGCGTTGGTTGCGGCGTGGCCTGAGTCTGCGTTGCCGTGGCTGTCGTCGTTTGCTGTGTTGCTGCCGGCGCGGGAGCAGGCGGTGGCGGCGTGTTCGAGTTACGCAGCGCGAGGACCGTTCCACCAAGAGCAAGTGCTCCGACGGCACCAAGCGCCAAGAGCACGCCGGTTCGTCCGCCATCGCGTTTCGGGGCATAAGGATCGCCCGGGACGAGCGTGCCCGATGTGCCTCGGGAAATGGCGACGCCCGTTCCTTCTCCCTCGGGCGGGATCATGGATTGCGTCGACGAACCAATGTTTGTCGGGACAGACGTGAGCGCGGTGTTCATGCGCGTGAGCGCGATGTCCGTGACGCCCTCGTGCATGAGCGGTGTGCCCGCGCCAGGAGCTGCGGCGATGCCTGCGGCTCGTTCATCAGCGGCGCGCACGGCGTCGCGCAAGGCACCACGACGCTTTTGCCCGCGATCTCCCATCACGGACCGGACAAACGCTCCGATGTCGTCATCGACGACGGATGCACCCGCGAGCGCCAAGACGCGTTCGATGGCGGCGTCGAGCTCGAGCATCGTTTGGTAACGTTCGTTGGCGTCTTTCTTCAAACACGTGAGCAGCACGCGTTCGAGCTCCGCGGGAAAACTCGGGTTTTTCATGCGCGGCGGGAGCACCGGACGCGAGATGATGTTCTTCATCGTCACGATGTCGGTTTCACCAAGGAACGGATGCAGACCCGTCGTGAGTCGATAAAGCACGATGCCCATGGCGAACACGTCGGTGCGGCGATCGATCTTTTTTCCGAGCGCTTGCTCGGGCGACATGTACGGGACTTTGCCCTTCAATTGCCCGGCCGTCGTTTCACCGCCGGCTCGACCGAGCGCTTTGGCGACGCCGAAGTCGACCATCTTCACGATGCCGTCGTACGAAACGAGAATGTTTTGAGGTGAAACATCTCGATGAACGAGATCGAGCAATTGATCGCTTTCGTCGCGGAGTTCGTGTGCGGCATGCAAGCCGCCGCAAGCTTGGCGGACGATGCGCAAGGCGATGCGTTGCGGAAAGGGGATGTTGTTTTTCTTGGACGTCTTCGTCAGCACGCTGAGCGCTTCGCCGTCGACCCATTCCATGACGATGTAGATGACTTCGTCTTGTTCTCCGACGTCGAGGATTTCAGCGACGTTTGGATGGTGGATCCGTGATGCAAGGGCCGCTTCGTCGAGGAACATCTGCTCGAACTGCGGATCGTCCGAGAGCGCCGGAAGCATGGTCTTGATCGCGACTGTTTTTTGAAAACCGCGCGAGCCTTTTTGCCGCGCGGCCCAAACGGTCGCCATGCCGCCTTGCGCGATCGGCAAGAGCAACTCGTAACGACCGAGCACCATTCCGGGCGAGAGCTTGTCGGGTTGGGTCATGGAGGCGGCCGAACTTCTCGCGTGGGGCGGAAACTCGGTACGCCGAGCTTATCACCAACGGTGAGGCCGCAACGAATTCCTTGCGACAAGGCAAGAAGATTCCGCATGCATGAATCACGCGGGCAGCGATGTTGGGTGGAGCTTTATCCCGCGCGAAATGCGAGAGAAACGGCGAGCGTGGCGGGTTGAGAAATCAGGAGCCGGGGGGAACGGCGACGCCGAAGAGAGCCTGATAGATCTGGCTCAGCTTCTGCGACGATTCCGAGGTGAGCGTGTCCTTCTTGTACGGCCAGGCAAAACCCACGCCGTAGGCCTTGTTGCAGCTGAAGGAAACGAGCAGGTCGACATTCGGTTGGCCCGGACGAACCATCGAGATACCCATGCCCGGCGTCGTGGGGCATTGCACCGGTGCGCCGTCTTGGAAGCTGCCTTCTTTGCCGAAGACATCGAGAAGATCGTTCTTCATGTCTTCATTCGAGACGGGCATTTGCGCGCCGATCGCGAGCCCGTTCCACAATGGAGTCTGCGGGGCGGGTTGCGGTTGGGTGGGCTGGGTTTGTCCCGGAATCAAGCCCGGCGGAATCGGAAGGCCGGCTGCTTGAGCGCCTTGAAGAACAGCCGTCGCTCCCGCTTGAAGTTCAGGCGGAAGGGGAAGGCCGGCGAAGCCGGGTTGTCCCATCACCGGCGTGGGTTGAACGGGCGGAGGAGGATTCGTCAAACGCATGACCGTGATTTGCGCTTGATCCATTTGATCAAACGGCGCCGTGCGGGCGCATCCGGTTGCAAGTGGCGTGGCGAGAACGGCAAGACCGATAAAGGTGCGGAGGCTCGAGTTCATCTTTGTTCCTCGGTTAGTACCACGCTTTGACGGGGGAAGGGCAAGACCTAGTCGAAACATCTTGGCGAAAAACTGCTTCGTGGTCTCGACCGGCGTTCTGAGGCGGCGTATGGTCGACCCGTCGCCACGCGGCGGCCTGAATGCGGATGGAACCGGAAATCGAGCTTGAGCTGTTCGCTGCTCTCTGCGCGGACGTAGAGGCAGGAAGGCCACTCGCCGATGTGCTCCGCGCCGAAGGTTTGACTGAAGGTACCTGGGCTCGGAGCCGCGACGCGTGGATGGATCGTATGTCGAACGGTCCCGAAGGCGAACGCAAGACGCTCGAGGAACGGTACCTCGTCGCGTTCAACGCGCGCAAACGCATCGGTTACGCGCAGGCTGCTCGACCGATCGACATGGACGATGACGACGGCGACGAGCCGCCGACAAACCGCGCGCCCATGGGCACCGTGATCATGCCGGCACCGGCACCGGTCGCCGCCGCGCCGGAAGCTCCAACGAAAAATACGAACACAAACGATTTGCCATGGGGACCCGTGTCCGTGACGCCGCCGATGGGGGTTACGGCGCCGAGGTCGGCTGAATCGCGTGCGGGCGCGAAAGAGGCGACGCCGGAAGTGACGCCACCGATGGGCGTGCGCTTGCCGAACCCGGACGATGTCACCTGGTCGAAGACGCAGCCGA
>CAYSYX010000408.1:0-8784 GCA_964435055.1 uncultured Polyangium sp.
CCCGCTTCACCCAGGCACGCGTTACACGTGTGGCAACGCCTTGCCCGCGTGTCGCAACGCCTTGCCCGCGAGTCTCGAGGCGTTGCCTTCAGGGGGTTTGGGGGGGTGCAGGCGAAGCAGGACCCGCCTCCGGGGTCCCCGACGTGTGGGCTCGGTCGGCGCGGATGTGCGTCAAAGCGAAATCCTCGAGCAGCGCCGGGCGGCCAAGCTCCTTCGCCGCTTGTTTCGCCGCCTTTCGCGCCGAACGACACAACGTCACGATGATCCCATCGAGCAAGTCCATCTGTTCGGTGGACGTTTGCGTCCCCGTTCCGGCTCGCTCCGCAGCCGTCGCGCGTAATGCCACCGCCGCCGCCTGCAAATTCGCCAATGCTTTCGCCCCGCCACGACCTTTCGCCGCATTCGCCACCGTCGCGTCCCCCCAGGCTCCCGCAAGCAGATCCAGTTGCACCGCGAGATCTTCATCTCGCCCGGGCTCCGGCAAGGAACTCGTCCGACTCAATACCGATTCCACCGCATGCCCCGCCTCTTCAAAGCCGTCCTCGTCCAGCGGCACCAGCGTATTGCCGAGAATCGTGCGGGCCTTACTCCGCGCTGTTTTGGCTTGGTCCAACGCCGAAAGATAATCTTTGTTCGTCGTTTTTTTCTCCGTGACCTTCGTTTCGCGTCCCATCCCCGTCGCGCTCAGAGCCGCCCGGGCTTCGCCAAGACGCACTCCATCATCCGCGCCAAACCCGTGATCATCCAGCTCCCCCGGGTGACTCTGCAGCGCCTCCAGCGTCATGTTTGCTTGTTTGAGCGTATCGTCCGATCCGAATCGACGCCCCAGTCGAATGTATTGTGCGCGCGCCTTTGGTGAGATCTTGGTCAGGTCCAACATGGTCGATTTATCTCCTCTCCTCGCCTCGATTCCTTCGAGTCATCCCAAGTTATTTGGTTTTTCCGGGCGGACTCGCCATCAACCCGCGCAAATGTTCCAGCAACGGCTTCCAAAGTTTGAACGTCTCCGCATGGCCATTGGCATCCAGCCACGCGACGAGCGCCTTTTTTCCGTCGCTATCCAGATCGTAATGCCAAGCCCCCGTCCTTGGTCGTAGCTTCGAGCCTTGTACGGATTTCTTATGCACGGGATTGGACAAGAACGCGTCCAGGGTGTCATTCGTGAAAAGATCTTCGGCTTCGACCGGAATTCCGCAATCGTCCAAAAACCGATTGTACATGAGCGCAAACAGCCCGTCCCTGGATTTCCTTTCCCAGGAAAAACGCTTGTACAGAATGTCGTAGGATTCTTTGCCATTCGAATCGGAATCGTAAAGCGCCACGACGAGTTTGTCCGGCGCATGTCGAGCCGCCATCGTGACGGCGCTCAAAGCTCCGCTCGAGCCGCTACCACGCGGAACGATGAAGATATCGTCCATCGAAATCTGCAACTTTTGCGAAGCAAGCCGGAGATAATCGATATCGCGGTCCCCTTCCACCAGCAAAATCATCTTTGCTTTCGCCGGCACTTCTTCGGCGCGTTCGAGCAAATTCGCCAGCGCCCGCGAGCCCAACAAATCCTCACGCGCTTTGCCCTTCTTGTCCTGCTCCACATTCGATCGCCCGTCGTCGTCTTTGCGCACGACAAAGATTCGATTGCGGAGATCTCTGCCTTCGGGTTTGAACAAAAACGGCGAATGCGTCGTGACCAGCAAACTCACGTCGTCGCGTTGGGTAAAACGTTCGAGTCCCTCGCCGAGTTGCCGATGCGCATCGGGGTGCAAAAATGCCTCGGGTTCCTCAATGCCAAACACGATGGCGCTTTTCGAGCTGTCCGCAATGAAGGACATCAGGAGCAGCAGCATCGCTCCGCGCACGCCCGTGCCTTTTTGGTCCAGCGACGTTTTGACCGCGTCTTCAATGATGAATCGCGCTTGCGCGAGGGCATCGCGCACGGGCGGCAGGTTCGGTTGCGGATCGACTTCGCGAATATCGGGCACGTACAGGCGCAAGCGATCCTCGATGTATTTTCCAACGGGTCGCAGAATTTCGCCAAGTGCTCGATGATAGGCTTCTCGCGCCGATTCCGCGGCTTTCATGGTTTTGCCGTGTTCGTCGACCAGCGCATTCGTGAGAATGTCTTTGAATCCACGGTCGAGCAGCGCATTGAGGTCCTCGCCGCTATGAATGTCGACGAAACGGACGACTTCGTGAAAGGTGTCCAAAGCGCGTTTTCGTTTATGGCTGGCGCTTGCGCCTTTGCCGATTTTGGCCCAATCGTGGGTCATGAATTTCTCTTCGCGCTCGCTGCCCTTCATCTCGACCGAATAACGAATTTTGCCTTGGCTCGCGAGCGACGGGGCTTGAAATCCTTCGATGGATTCTTCGAATTCGTGGACTTCATCGCGTAGTTTTTTGATTTTGCCTTTGGGATCGGGCCCGACGTCGAATTCGAGCACGACTTGCGGGCCCCAGGTTGCTCCCACGGGGCGATCGATGGAGAGATCGACTTCGCGTGTGGGATCGAGCGCGAGGGCAATGGCGCGGAGCAGATTCGATTTGCCGGTGTTGTTTGGCCCGACAATGTAATTCACGCCTTCCGCAAGCGAGATATCGGCCGACAAGGGGTAATTGGGGTCGTTGGGATCGGTCCAATACGAGCGGTAATTCCAGAGGGCAACTCGGGTCAGGCGCATGGTTTTTCCTCACGAGCTTTTTCGACGATCAAATGCTTCGAGGACGAGTTCTTTGGTGCGGTACGTCCCGAACTTTTGTTTGTCGCGTTTTTCGACGATGGGAAACGTATCCATGATGTACGCGAGTTCGTCGCGCGTGAGTCCATACAAGTCGTGCGCGACGATGGCTTCGATTTCGCACACCGCAAAAAGACGCTGTTCTTCGTCGATGAGTCCCGGGGGCGTCTCATTTTCAGGGACCGGCGTGACCCAGCCGTATTGGGCCATTTCATTCCAGTAGCCAGTCATTTCCGGGCCGGTGCAGGAGAGGGCGAGAACCAATGGTGCAAGGCTTGACACCGTAGCTGCATCAACAGAAAGGCGCGGGAACGGCAGACTGTCAAGCACCGTATAGGACATCTTCAGGCTGACTTTTTTTCGAGCGAGAAAATCCATGACAAAAGAATTCGCGGCAGCTAACCACACCGTATATTGCCACTGGTTGTCTTCGAAGGTGATTGTTGGAACTTTATCGCCAGCGACACAGTGAGGGGGAAGCAAGGCTGCCACCAGGCTGCGTTCGTTGGTTGGGCTTGCGACGTCGCAGAAGCCAATTCGATAGCGTTTGATGCGATCTCGCGCTTTCTCCGGAATACTGTTTTGCTGAACGTACCATTGCGGTTGGATCGATTTGCTGCTGTCGGTAAATGAAAGATTCGCCCATTCGGAGGCTTTACCCCGACCTGAACGATATCCTTTTGCTCGATGATCGTAAAGGTAGACCATTCGGCCCTCATAGAGGGGAACACCGTCACGATCGTCTTTAAAGAGACCACGGTCATTCCCCATATGGATTTCAGCCATATATTGTCGATGAGGACCTGGGGTCGTCACATCGCCAAACTTGGGCCAACGGGAGTACATCTTGGCCGTTATGTTGATTTCCCGTTGGCTTTGAAGTTCCATGATCGCTAGCGCATCCGGCGAGAATTCTACAATCATGGAACACGGCAAAACCAAAGGATTCCTGACTGCCCTTGTCAATTCTTGATCCGAGAGAATCCCGAAAGATGCGCGCAGTTCGGTGGTTTGTCCTCCACGCAACGCCGCGTATAAACAGAATCGCATCCTATAGTAAATTGCCGGAAACCAACGCCGTTCGAGGTTCTGAAGCCCCAATAGTAGCTTCCAATCAAACCGATTCATGAGTTCTTGACGGATGGCCATTGCATTTGCACCATTGTACAACCCTTCAGGGACGATTTGCGCAACCATGCCGCCCACCCGGACCGTGATTAGTGCGGTTTCGACAAACATGCGATAGATGTTGAAGTCGCCCTTTCCCAGGTTACCAGGGGCATATAGCTTGTACCGTCCGGACTCCTTCAGGAAGTGCACCTCGGAGTATAGGTATTTGCGGTGGCTTTCCCAATGTGATCCAACGGTGGAATCTGAAGTCAGGGCTGCAATCCTCGCTTCCTGAGCTGTAGGGTCCAAGAACCGCACGCCAGGATCATACTGCGAAAAAAACTCCTTTGCATCCGGGCTCAATGCATCCCACGGCGGATTCCCCAGCACCACATCGAATCCCCCCGCCCAGCCCGTTTCCTTATTTTTGTCCGGCACCCCTTGGCCCGCCAAAAACACCTGCGGAAATGCCAAGTGCCAATGGAAAAATGAATACGCCCGCGATAACTCCCGCACCTTGCTCCGCGTCGGCTTCGGCATCGCCGCCAAGTCACTCTTCATCCGCTGAAACAAATCATGCGTAATCGCCCCGTCTTCGTATTTCGCTTCCTTTGGCCAGACAAACGCCGCACACCACGCATCCGCGAGCAGCCACGCGTCCGTGTATTCCTTCGATTCCGTAAAGCGATCCCAATCCGCTTCCTTCTTTTCCACCGCGCCGATATCCTCGTCCCCGTCCGCCTCCACCGCCTGCGCCCCCGACGATAGCCGGCCGTAACTCATCGGCGCCGCTTTCGCGAATTCGCTGAACAAAGTCGTTTGTCCCTCGCGCTCGTCCTTGTTCCGCTTCTTCAGCCGCTTCGTGACGTTCTTGTCGTCCCCCTCCAACACCTCGAACGCTTCGTTCGGAATGCCCCCGTCCATCAATTTCGGCGTCGCCCCGAGCAACGCATTGCCATCCCGAATGTGCGCCTCCAAAAAACTCAACGGCTTCCCAGGCTCGAGCGCCTCCATCCACAACGACACCTTGCACAACTCGACGGCCATTTTATTGAGGTCCACGCCGTAGATACACCGCCCAACGACGTCCCGTAATGCGTGCCGCACGTCCTGCGGGCTCGGTTCATCCCCGCCACAACGCACCATCGCCAAACGCGTCGCGATGCGCCGCGCCGCAGCCACCAGAAAATGCCCCGATCCACACGCCGGATCACACACCTTCAATTGCAAAATCGCGGCTTCCCCCTGCTTCGCCGCTTCATCCAGCACCGGATCGAGCGCCGAATCGAGCAGGCATTCCACCAGCGACTTCGGCGTATAATAAGAACCCGTCGTTTTTCGCTCGTGCCCCGCCGCCGTGTCCAATTCGAACGTCGCCGATTCCAGCAACACATTCGGATGCCGCTCGAGCAGACTTTCGTACACGCTGCCCAATTCTTCCGCCCCGATGTTCCGCCAACTCACCGGAAAACGCGTTTTTCCCTGCTCGGTGTAACACAATTCCTTCAACGCCGCGTACAAATGCTCGTTCGCCAATTCGCAACCGTCGAGCAATCCAATGCCTTGCCGACGCCACAAGAAACTCCCCAACGCCGGCAAACCCAGCTCAGACGAACCCGTGGCCAATTTGCGCATGACCAGGAGCAACCCTTGCCACGCGTCCCCGTGCGGACCGCCGCGCCGTTTGTCCGCCAATGCGCGCAGGCGCCCCGTCGCATACCACCGCGTGTAACGATCCCGCGCCTCGGGCGTGGTTTCTTCCTTATCGTGTAACAAATCGCGATCTTCGGCGACGAACAAGAAAATGAGCCGATACACCAGGCGCAGCAACAATCGATAATAGTCCTGTTTGCGGAGGATCCCCTGCTGCAAGTCGTGGAGGAGGTTTTTGTTGGCCTTGTGCTTCAAAAAGCCCGTGCCCAACGCGCAGATGGCTTTTTCCACGCCATGGCGCAATTTGTCCAGCGCCCGAACGCCGTCTTCTTGGGCCTGCTGAAACCATTTCTCGAGCCAGCATTCTTCGGGTTTCTCCGCATACACGCGACTCTGGTGGCAAACCAACCACAACAAACAGAATTCGCTGAAATGTTCCCCCTCCATCATCGCCTGAAGGTCGAACTCCACGTACGCGAGCTGCGTCAAGCTATGGTGATCGCGCAAAATGCGCAGGGTATACCCATTCGAAACGAAACCCCACAAATGCTTTTCGGATCGATTCAGGTAATCCTGCACCAAACCGTGGGCCGTGATGGTCCGCCCCGATTTATCGCGTTGTGGATCGTCCAGTTTGGTGCGACAACCCAGAAAATGAATGGGCGAATGGTTGTAGCCGTGAGAAATGGCGTAGGATTTCCCGTCGATTTGTTCCTCGGACGCTTTGACCAAACGCCCATACCCGAGCAAGGAAAAAAGCTGCAAAAGCCACTTGTCGCGCGTCAAGACATTTGCGCGCTCCGATTCGGGCAATTTGTCGAGCGCCAATTTGAAGTTTTTCCAAACCGTCGTCAATTGGCTCCACGCGCGATTCATTGCATCGCGCAGCCGTTCGCCCGGAGGCAAATAATACGCGTCGTCGGACAAACCCGGCAAGGTTTTGTCTTCCAGCACGATCCGCTGGAGCAAATCGACGGGGAGCAACGAGCCTTCGGTGCGGACGGTCGAAAACGAGAGTTGTGAGCGCGTGGTTTTCATGCCGCACCTCCCTTGGAACTCACCGGCAAGTACACGAACAACCCGAGCACATCCACGGCCCCGCTCAAATCCACCCGCGTCGTTTGATGTCCCCCGCGGACCACTTTACGCACGCGTTTGTGGGCTTCGAGCAGCGCTTGACCTCGTTTTTTGGCTTCGTCCCGCAAATGCGGCTGCAATAGCTCCCAGCCGTCGAGCACCGTCTGCAAAAAGGGCCGTTTCAAATCATCGGCGATGTTTTCGTGCGGCTCGGCCGCGAGCAACGGATCGACACGTTCCTGGGACAACCATTCCGCATGTTCGGGACTTCCCGTAAACCCGAGCACCACCAGATCTTCGGCGAGCAATTTTTGTTCGGCGCCCGCGGCATTTTTGCCCAGCAAATGAAAGCGCAAACGAACCGGCAGCAACGTCGTGCGTTTGTCCACGTCCCGCGTTTTGATCACCCCGCAACGGCGCGCGGGACTTACAGCGCTGCCCATGGCGGGATCGAGCGCCGTTTCCAGCACATACGCGGCCAATCCTTCGACCACGGGATGGGTACGCGTCAAGAGCAACGCTCCATCTTTCGCGTGCCCGCCAAACACCGCTTTGAGCGACGTATCCGTACCGATGGCATCCCGAAGAGCCGCCGGGCATTCGTTGACGCGTAATTCGAAGGGATTCGTCCCCGAGACCAAACCGCCCGTCGATTTCAGGGTCGTGAGCGTGAATCGTTGCACATCGGTTTCGCCGCCAATGGCCCGACGTACTTCCTGCAATTCTTGATAAATTTCGTCGTTGACGGCTTTCATGATTTGATGCTGCGCGAAGATGGCGCGGCTCTTCTTTTCGCGCTCGACGGCTGCATTCCACGTCAATTCGAATTCCTCTTGTTTCGGCCCGTAGAATTCGAATCCCATTTGTTTGCCCGCCCGAGCGTCTTTCAGCAAAAGCCCTTCTTTGATGGCTTCTTCGACGGCTTCCGTGTCCATCGGCACGGGAACGGCGATGTGCAGCGTGTTGCGAATGCTCTTGTGTTTGCGCAAAAGAACTTGGAGCACCAAACCATCGACGGGATTGTCCCGACCATAAAACGTCACGGTTTGGACCGTCGATTTTTCCTGACCATAACGATCCACGCGGCCTTCGCGTTGTTCGTGCCGCGTTGGATTCCACGAGAGATCGTAATGAAACACCGTATCAAAACCGTGCTGGAGGTTGATACCTTCGGACAAGCAATCGGTACACACGAGCACGCGGCGCGGATGTTTTGTGAGTTCTTCGACGCGTTTTTCTCGTTCTTCAGCGGGAAGTTTTCCCGTCACCGCTTCGACGTTCACGTCTTTGGGCAATTTGTCGCGTAACGCGGCGGCGACGTAATCGGCGGTGGGAATGAAACGGCAAAACAGAATGGGCGAATGGCCGGAAGAAACCAATCCCTGCACCAATTCGATGGTCCGCGTCAATTTCGCGTCTTCTTTTCCGACGAGTTTTTCGGCTTCTTTGGCCAATTCCAAAAGTTTGCGTCGTTCGGCGGACGTTTCGCCTTCTTCCGTGGCTGCGCCGGGAACGACATCCAGACCTTCGGCATTTTCATCATCCACGTCGAGCACTTGCCGACGTCCGGTTTCTTCGACTTGCTCGACCGTTTCCGCATCCGCCACGCCGGAGCGATTCCGCAACGTTTCCGCGGCGGCTGGAGGACTCGACGCAATCGACCGCAAGAGAGCCAGCGCCGACCACCAACGGACCCGCTGACGCCGTTTGTCCCCGGAAGCCTCGTGCACGATTTCTCGACAATACGTCAGCACCTTGTCGAAGAATTTGCGGTAATCGGAACGCAGCGAATACGTGTCTTCCGTTTCCAAACGATCGGGAAATGGCGTGACCGTATCGAGGTACGATTTGATATCGCCGCGTCGTCGTTGCACGAAATGTGCAGCCAGGTTTTCACGGTGTTTGCGATTGACTTCGCCTCCGAGGTCTTCCGGCAAATCGAGAAAGGTTTCATCGAGCAAACCCAACAAAGATCGAAACGATTCGGTTTTTCCGCTATGGGGCGTGGCCGTGACGAGAAGCAAATGCCGTTCGGGGTTTTTGACGATTTCCCGCAGCAATGCGAAACGGAGTTGGGCTGCACTTCGCCCGCCCGGATCCGCGCAGGTGTGAGCTTCGTCGACGATGACCAATTCGGGACACGTCCGGAGAAACTCGAATCGGCGCCGTTCTTGTTTGATGTAATCGGTCGAAACGATCGTGACGGCATACC
>CAYSYX010000409.1:0-8757 GCA_964435055.1 uncultured Polyangium sp.
ATCTTTTCCGTCACCCACGCTCTCTCGAATGACGTCGCCCAAATGGCCCGTGCACAAGACGATTTCGTGATAACCCGCCAAAGCCAAGCGTTCGAGCAATCGCCGGCCGAAAGGTCGACCGGCAACCGGCAATAAAAACTTGGGAATGTCACGCGTGCGCGGGTACATGCGTGTGGCGAGTCCCCCCGCCAGAATGACGGCTTGACGAAGTTCGCTCATCGAAGGGGCGACTGTACACGAAAAGCGGAATCTTGCAACGTAAGTCGTGACCTGGAAATGATTGCAAATCGGCCCTGACTACGATACGAGTATTTTTCATGCGCACTTTGGTCTCTGCATTCTTGGGCCTCTCGTTGGGATGTATCGTCGGTTGCGGAGGTGATCCCGAAACTGCAAAGTCGGAACCTCCGCCGCCCGAAGAAACGGGGCTCGAGCCCGGCGTGTGGCAGAAAGTCGAGCTGCCGGGGACGGTTTGTGCGAATGGAAGTCAATACAAGTTCTTCATCAATCCGTCGCTGAACGACAGCAAAGACGTGTTGTTCATGTTCGAACCGGGCGGGGCCTGCTGGGATTACGATAGTTGCGCGGGGCGCACGGGACTCGGCGCATCCAATACCAATGGGATCACGGACGGGCACATTTTAGGCTACCAGCTGATATTTCCGTTTTTGCGTCGAGCAGAAGCGACAAACCAATTCCGCGATTACAACTATGTCTACCTCCCGTATTGTACGGGCGATGTGCACATTGGAAACGTGGTCACGACGTACACCGATCCCTTGGGCAAAGACCCGGACATCACATTTCATCACAATGGTTTCAACAACATGATGGCGGCGGCCAAATATGCCGCGGATGTTTTCAAAAATCCGCCGCGTTTGGTGGTGGCCGGATGCAGCGCGGGCGGCGTCGGTTCAGTCTCGAGCCATTATTTCGTGCGGCAAGCTTTTCAGCCCGAACGCGCCTACTTGATCGATGATTCCGGACCGCTGTTCCCCAATTCGGTGAATTCGAAGCTGATGTATGAAACGGTTCAAAAAGCATGGAACCTGGACAGCGTCTTCAATACGTTGCCCATTTCCTACGAAGGCAGCAATTTGGGCGGCGTGATCATGAAGCTCGCGGAAGAATTGCCCAACGATCGTTTGTCGGTAACGTATTTTCTTCGCGATCACACGTTCTCCGCGTATTCGTATGAACGATTCTTTCCGGGAAAAACCGAAGAAGAACGTTTGACCATGTGGCGCGAAGACACGGATTTGATGACGGCGGCGTTCGATACTCGGGATAACCTCGCCTATTATCTGCCGTATTGGCGGGATCGAGCGGACAGCCATTGCACGCTCATTCTCGATTACATCGGAACCGAGATCCAAGAATCAGGCGTCGATTTGTCGGACTTCATCGATATCGTGCTCGACGATTCCCAACCTCTGAAGAGCTTCCGAGAAAGCCCGCAATCGGGTGAAGACGGTACACCGTGACGGCCCGCTCTTCGGCGCCGCAGCGTACGCGAAGGTGCTCATGTCAAGCCTCGAGAGATTGCCGCAATCACCTGAGCTCACGGCTGTGAAAGTCGAAACGTTTCAAATACCGCACCATGGAACTTCGGCGAAGTTGAATGGCAAAATCGTGCGAATCGACGTCGCGACGAATCTCACGGCAATCACCTGAATCGGAACGTACGCTCATGGCTTTTTTGCGTAAGTGGCTCGCTCATCCGAAACTCGGTCGATATCTGGCCGCCATCGCGGTGCTCCTGACGCTGCCCGCGTTGTTTCACGGCTACGAAGTGGACGATCGATTGCAACGCATCAAGGTGTTGCGACATGGAAAGTTCGCGTATTTGGCTCAAGGCGTCGATGCTTTGTATACGTTCATCGACGGCGACCCCAAATTGACGGCGGCGCTCATCGAAGCGGGCATTGCGACGTGGTGGAGCGACGTGAATGCTCGAATCGCTTTTCTCAGGCCCATTACGTCGTTTAATCTCTGGCTCGATCATCGTTATGTGAACGTGGCGTGGCTCAGCCATTTGCAATCGGTGGTTTGGTATTTGGGGACCATTTTCGTCGCCTTGGCGCTGTATCGTCGATTGATTCAACGCCCGTGGGTCGCCGGTCTGGCCGCGCTGATGTTCACCGTCGACCACACGCACGGTTTGGCGGCGGCATGGATTGCGCAACGAAATACCCTGATTGCCGGACTCTTCGGCCTGTTGACGCTGTATTTTCATGACCGCGCCCGGCGGGATGCGGGGCGCGAGCGCGAGGCGTTTTTCGCCGCAACGTGCCTCGGATTGGCGCTCTTTTCGGCCGAAGGTGGGCTGGGGGTTTTGCCGTATTTACTCGCCCATGCCTGGTTTTTCGATCGCGAACGATTCGGACGTTCGTTATGGCCTTATGCGCCGCCCGTTCTCGTCTGGGCCCTTGTTTACAAGCTCGGGGGCTACGGCACGCATGGCTCGGGAATGTATGTGGATCCTGGCGATGCGCCATTATCGTATTTCTCGCAAACCCTCCACCATGCTCCGCTCCTCGTGGCGACGGAGCTTGGAATGCCCGGCGTCGACTTTTATCCGTTTTTGCCTGCGTACGCGAAAATCGCCTTGGTCACCTTCGCGGTCGTGGGCACGACGATGTTTTTGATCACGATTCGCCCATTGCTGCGTCAAAATGCGGAGTCGCGCTTTTTCGTGCTGAGTGGACTGCTCTCCATTCTGCCGGCGTGCGCGACGTTGCCCAGCGGTCGGCTGACATTCTTGTGCAGCTTCGGTTTGCTCGGCGCATTGGCCCAAATCATCGAGGCGTGGCGGGACCCGGCGTCTTGGTTTCCTCGCCAGGGTTGGATTCGTCTTTGCGCGATTCCCGTCGTTTTGTGGTGCGGCCTGGGGCATCTGTTTTTGTCGCCGATCGCATTTGTGTTTTCAATGCACCAGATGACGATCTTCGAAAAGATCGTCGCGCGACTGGCCCAGGGATTGCCCAATGATCCCAAACTCGAATCGCAACGCATGATCGTCGTCAATCCGCCCGAACCTGCATTTTGCGCCTATGTCATGGTCGTCCGAAGTGACGATGGATTGCCCACGCCGCGCGGAATGTTGTCGATGTCGAGCGGCGCTCGGCCTCTCGAGCTCAAACGCATCGATGATTCCACCCTGATTCTTTCCAGTCAAATTGGTCTGGTTCAACCGGGCGTCGACTTGCTTGCGCGTGACAATCGGCCCTTTGTCGTGGGCGAAACCGTTAAGTTTTCCGACCTTTCCATCGAAGTGACGCGCGTCGGAACCTCCGGTTGGCCTCTCGAGGCGAAGTTCATGTTTGCCAAGCCACTCGAGAACGAGAGTTATACCTGGATGCAGTGGAAGGATCAAACCTTGGTGCCGCTGACGTTGCCAAAAGTGGGGGAAACGCTGTCGTTTCCGGCGCAAGTGATTCAGCTTTTGTAATTCATCCGATCGGGGCGATGAATCCCGACGTGCGTTTTGCGCCCCGCGCGCCCTCGACGTGGCGCGCCGGCGTGTGCGTACGTGCCATAACGTCCTCGATGACGCTCGACGACGTAAATCCTGCATTCGGTCTCACATCACGATGATGCGTTTCCGTAGGTTGTTCTTGACGACGCGTCTCGGACGTGAGACGAAAGGTCGTTTTACACAAGGAGCCACGTCGATGGGGAGCCTGCGGGAAATTTCGGTTGCGCGGATGATCAGCATCAGCGAGGCGTGGTTGGATCCGAAGCGAGATCGGCCGAAGTTCGAAGCTTTGCCGTCGGGCAATGGGCTGCTCGAGATGATTCAATCGGCGCATCAGGGACTTTTGGCCACGCAAAAAGAAAGCGATCCGGTATCGCGCGAAGTGACGATGATTTCCGAACAGCAAGCGCGGCTCGACAAGCGGCATGATCGCCGAATTCGAGCGGTGTTTCATTTGCTGAATGGATTTGCCGAAGCCAGCGACGATCCGAATGAAATTGCCGATTTGCTCGCCGCTCGCGACGAATTGCTCCCGAAAGGGCTGAGCGCCACCAAAGACAGTTACCTCGAAGAAGCCGGGAATGTCGAAATGGCGGCGAAGCGAGTATCTCCGGCGACGCGGGGATTGCTGAAGAAGATCGCGTTGCCGCGAGGGATCACGATGTGGACCTTGGTCGAGCAATGGTTTGCCGCGGGACGTGAGCTCGGGACGCTCGAACATCAAAAGGACCGCTTGGAAGCGACGCCTGCGGCATCGACGAGCAATCCGCTGCAAGCGCGCAACAGGTGGATTCGCGTCGTGCGGCACGTGGAATCGACGCTGGAATTGGAGCGGGCGAACGAAGCTTTGGTTTCGGCCATTTTGCAACAAATTCGCGCGGCCGAACTGGATGCCGAACGAACGGGGGCTTAACACTACTCCGCCACTTCGTATATTGCGCTTGTCGAGGCTTGATTTTCAGGCGTTCGCGGCACCCCAAACTCGCCCCTTCGGGGCTCAGACAGTGGGGCCCCGCCGCAAACGCCTGAAAATCAAGCACTCTCCAAGCCCCGCTTCGATAAACTGGCGGAGTAGTGCTAAGACGACCGCGCCACGTCGTTCATTGGGCTGTCAAGCCATCGTCGCAGCCTGCTCGGCGGGCTGCGCATTTCCCAATTCGAATGTCTGTTCGAGGTAATCGCAGAATCGCGCGCATAGGATCTTTTGGCTCAAGCGTCGAGTCATGACCTGCTGCGCCACGCGACCCATGCCGGCGCGTTTTTCCATCGACAGATCCCGCAAATGCCGAATGGCCGCGACGGCACCGGAGACATCGCCGTGCGTGACCGAAACTCCGATATCGTGTTCGTCGAGCAAATCCGAGACGTGGGAAGGCTTGGGGCCCAGGTACAGAATGGGGCGGCCCACAGCCATGGCGCCGTAGATTTTGCACGGGTGCACGATGCCCACCATGTTTTCGCCGAGAGAGACGACGTGCGCATCCGCCGCCGAAAGCGAATAACGCAATTGATTCAGCGGCTGATAAGGCAACGAGCGCACATTCGTCAATTGATGCGCGCGAATGTGCTCTTCGACCTCCTTTTTTCCCAGACCTCCACCAATGAAGAGAAATTCGACGGTCGGGTCGTCTTTGAAGGTCAAGGAAGCGTCGAGCAATGTACGTAATGGATTGGCGGGGCTGTGATTGCCCGAATACATGACGACGAATTTGCCTTCGAGGTGATGTTCTTTGCGAAATGGGTTTTGATCGTGCGGCAAAGGTTCGAGCTGGTCTTCGTGGGGCCAAGGAGGCATGATTTGCAGCTTGGACTTGAGGTTGGCGCGAGCGCGTAAACGATCGGCCATGAATCGATCCAACGCGACGACCAACGAGGATTCGTCGAGGATGATTTTGTTGACGAATTCGAGGACGTGGGTGATGAAATCGTCGGGCTTGAGTTTTCCCATGGCAATGAGCTGATCGGGATTGAGGTCCATGGCCCAATACGCGAGGGGAAGTCCGCGGACCCAATGAGCGGCGACGGCGGCGGTGCCGATGAGGGGCGGGGACGTGCTGAAGAGAATTCCACCGACATCGGAGGAAGTCAGGGCGACGAACATGCTTTGCAACATGAACGACGCGGTGCCCAAAACACGCGTCGCAATGCTTTTCTTGCCAAACGATGAAAAGTCGAGGCGATGAACTTCGACGCCTTGGATATTTTCGTATTTGGGATATTCAATCGAAGGGTCGTCATACCCACGCGCGGACGTATACACGACGACCCGGTGGCCGCGACGAGCCATTTCAATGGCGGCATCACCGAGCTGTTGGCCGACGGCAGCCGGATCGGGAATGAATGTTTGCGAAAGAATGAGGAGAGTTTTCACGGGGCTGTTTGGTTGCTCGTTGCGGCCGATTCATTCAGCCATTTTGCGCGTGTTCATTCGACGGCGGGCGAGTATGCCCGAAATGAACTCGACGTCAAGAGCCAACCCCGAGAAATTCCCGGCCTGCGCGATCAGGATTGCTGAACGGTGCCCGCCTTCGTCACTTTGAACAGGAACGTCTTGGCGCCGCTCTTCAGATTGACTTCAATCGTGGTGTCATCGAGGCGCGAGAACGACATCGTCATGCTCTTGTCCTTGGGCGAAACCAGCGTGTAACTGCCGGCTTGCGGGACCGGGTCGACCCAGCGGAATTCCACGCCTTGAATCGAAAGATCCCATTGCCCGGACGCACCCGTCCAAGCACGCGAACCATTGACTTCGAAACCTTCGACGAGACCTCCGGCGAGAGGCGTTTGCGTGCGATCCCCCGTGCCCGTACCGGTTTTTCCGTCGGACAAACGCGTCCAATTCAATTCGTGCACGACGTGACGCGATTTGCTCGTGGCACTCCAGGTGACCTCGGCCGTCCCCGTGACTTCGACGCGACCATTGGATAGTTTCGTCCACGTGTGATTGACGACGACGTCGGCCATGTCATTACGAGTAACGGTGATATCGTGTTTTCCGCTGTATGTATTGCCCTTGTACGTACAGCTCCCGGCTTTGGCTCCGTATTCGACGGAGAGCGACGCACCGGTGACCGTCACCGCCGCGCACGGAAGTTGCGATTCAATGAACGTGCGAATCTCCATTGCCGCATTTTCTGCGGCTTGACCGATGGTGAAGTCGGTCGTGATTTCAATGCTTCCCGACGTGACGTTCTCCGCATCGCCCGAAACGCTGGCTTCTTGCACGGCTTGCAGAGCTTCGGCCGTGGTCATTTCCGCGGCGGGTTGCTTGCAGGCTTCGGTACCCAAAATGGACGTTGCAGCAAGGGCGAGAGCGAATACACGACGTTTCATGCGAAGTCCTCCTGATGATGGATCCGGCGCTTCGACACACCGGTCGACCCGTTCGTAAAATGGGATCGACGAGGAACGCTAATTTCCTTGAAGGACACGGCCAAACCTCGTTATGCTGAGCTCATGACACAAAAACGATTTCTTTTCTTGACGCCGCTTCTTTCGTTATGCGCCGCCGCGCTCTTCGCGACCGCGTGCAGCGACGCACCCCCGACATCCTCCGGCAGTTCGTCGAGTTCTTCGAGTTCCGCGTCCACATCGAGCGGCGCGGGAATGGGCGGAGAAGGCGGAATGGCGGGCGTCGGAGGTTCGGGCGGCGTAATGACGGGCGGCGCCGGCGGCATGGGCGGATCCGCGGGCGCGGGCGGAAGCTCGGCGATTCCATTGCCGGGTTTTGGAATGATTTCCGGCGCTTGTGGAGTCATCGATGCAATGCAAATCGAATCGCCGGATCCGATGGTCGTCCGCGACTCGATTGATTTCGCCATGGATGTGTATGACCGCTCGAAACTCTCGCCGGGAGGTCAATACATTTTCGACCAGGGCAATCTGGGCGGCAGCTCGCTCGAGAGCGAAATCATGTCCTACGAAGTCCTTTATCGGTGCGAATTGGCCAAACTGCTCAAAACCGAGGCTGAAATCATTTACACCGATCCCATGGGCAAAAAGACGGATCTGCTCGTGGATATCGATATGTTCCGCGTGGGCGTGAGCGTGACCCGCGCGTACGTATTTCCTCCGGGAACGCCCTATACGCAGCAAATGGCCTACGACCTGTTGAACAAGAAACTCGGCGATATCTTGTTGAGTACGGCCAATGTCTCGGCCGCGGATGCTTGGCCGAAACAAATCCTGCACGTGCTCGCGTACACGTCGGCGCATGCAGATACGATGGAGGCCGCGTACGCGACGATCGACCCCATGATCCGCGCCAATACGATCTTGTGGTTGACGGTGACCGAAGGCAGCGACGAATTTATTTATTGACAAACCAGTTCAATCGGTCGCTTCGCCCTTGTTGCGCAGAACTTCCCGCGCGACCATTTCCGTCAACGTGTACAATGCAAACGCGTCGCTGTCGTCAATCGGCGCTTCGCCTTCACGCGCGTGAATCTTCTTGCGCCGTTCGTTGATCGCCGAAAACAAACTATCCTCGAACTTGCCGATCCGCTTGTTTTGCCGCGCGACCTGGACGAGCTCGCCCAACGTGGCTTTGGCGATTTCTTTGCCGCCCGCGTGCGTGACCTTGGGCTCGATTTTGGCAATCAATCGCTTGAGCATCGATTCGCAAAGCCGAGCACACGCGACGACGACCTTTTGTGGCTCCCGCGCTTCGAGAGACAATCGAGCGGCAGCCAATTCCGCCAGCGTATCTTTGTCTTCCGTGTTCCACACGAAGAGCGAAATGGGCAACGCCAACGTATCGGTCGCTTGCGTCGTCAAAACCACCTGCGAGCCGTGCAGTTCGCTGACGAGGTCGACGTAACCGAGCGCCATGAGTTTGGCCAGGCGTAACATCAAATCGCGATGACCGACGCCGATGTCGTTGATCATGACGTTCGCGACGTCACTGCCGCTGCGCGCCAAGAGCTGCAATACGCGATAATCGAGGGTATCGATGGGTGTCGGAGCCCCACCGATGGGCGCCGATTGCAGAGCGACGCGGGCATCGAGGAGCTTTTTGGGTTCAAAGCCGTAAAACCAGGCCTTGTGGTGGAGAATGAAGGGCAGGGCGGCGGCCGAAAAAATCGACAAACCCAAGTCCATGACGAAAATGGGCAAGGAGAACTTCTCCGGCCACGCCACCAACAAAAACCCGTCAATCGCCACGATGCATTGCCAAATCGTGGTGAGCGCCGGATACACCGCGAGGAGCATCCGATGTTCACCACTTCGAACTTCGGCAATACCGAGCCGCACCAGAACCAATACGGTCGGGTAACAAC
>CAYSYX010000410.1:0-8705 GCA_964435055.1 uncultured Polyangium sp.
CCATTCGGATATCCCCGATGATGGAGCCTTGCGCCTTGTCTTTCTGCCGCCAGAGAAACCTTATCAGAAGCAGGAGACGAAGACGGCATTTGAGGAAGTGCTGGAGGTGATTCGCCAGAACGGCACCAAGCCTCGATATCGCAGCAATCGGTTGGTGTTCATTGCGCCAGATCAGGGGTCCCTCTTGCGCCTCAAGGACAGCGTGCGGACTGCGCTCGCATGGGCCTCGATTGTCGACGATATCAAAACGGGTCGGCTGAACATTGATCGTTTGCAGGAAGAACAGGCAAAGAAGCAGCTTGGCATTGCGGAGGGAGTGGTTCCTGGCATTGCGCGAGAATGCTTCAAGTGGCTGCTCTGTCCTGTGATGACGGCACCCACAGACCGGCAAACGATGATTGAAGCGTTTGCGCTCAACACGAGCGGCGGGGCGTACGCGGCCGAGGTGGAGCGAGTGTGCCAAGAGAACGAGCTGGTGATCGCCGTATGGTCGCCGGTGCATCTGCGGAACAAGCTGCGGGAGCTTTATTGGAAAGACGGTGTGGACGCTGTGCGTGCGGCGGCGGTATGGGAAGATTTTCAGAAGTATTTGTACCTGCCGCGCCTAAAGCATCGGGCCGTGCTGGAGCAAGCTATCCAGCAAGGGGCTGCGACACGCGATTTCTTTGGCACGGCGTACGGAAAAGCGGGGGATGCGTTCGAGGGATTCAAGCTGGGGGATTCCCATGTGCAGCTTGAGGACACGTTGCTCCTCGTGGAGCCCAAAGCTGCGGCGGACTATGCCGCAGCAGTGGAGGAGAAGCGGGCGCTCGCGGCGGTGAGCAAGGGTGTTGAGCAGTCGACTGCTGTGCAAGCTCGCCAGGGCGTCTCCAGCGCACCCAAGGCGGGCGTACACGGTGCAGGTGCCCAGACAGCTCTGCCGCTTGGAGGTAGCCCGACGTCGGCGCGTGCAAAGGCATTCTTCGGGTCTGTCGAGGTGAATGCGACGACGGCGAAGGTCAGTCTTGTAACGATCGCGGAGGAGATCATCGCGCTCCTCGCGGCAGATCCCAATGCGACGGTGAACGTGACCGTGGAGATCTCAGCCGAGTTCCCCGGCGGCGCCTCCGAGCAGACCAAGCGCAACGTGTCCGAAAACGCGGCAGCACTTCGGTTCAAGAGCACGAGCTGGGAGTAGGTGCTTATTTCGGCTGGAACGCGCCACGTTTCCCGCCGAATTGACGCAGCGGGACGCCCGAAGCGGCGAGCGCTTTTGCGCCAAGCGTGAAGCGGAAGTCGCGTTCGTGGGCATGTTTGCCGGTCTGCTCTTGCACGAGCTCTGCGCCAGCGGGGGCCTGGGCTTCAGATCCCGATTGATCTTCTTCCAGATGGGATCGTCGTATCCAGTGCTCAAGCTCGATTGCTCGAGGCATTCGGGTTTTAGTCGGCCGATGTTGAGCCGCACGGATGTGCTCCCTGAAGTGCCGACGTCAGATGCCGACGAGAGTGCCGGGTCGACGGGCGCGAGTGTGAACGTGACTTCACCGATATCTGGGCGCGCCAGCACCTCTCGCAGTGTGTCGCGGCTGATCGCGACTCTTGTGCAAGGCGGAAACGCGAATGCGCTGATGAAGATCGGATTCTGATCCAGCCAGGCTTCGATGATGTCGCACAGCTCGTCGAGCGTTGCGTGAAATTGTGTATTGAAGCCAGCCATATTCTTTACCTGGGCTTTGGCAATAGGGACGGCCCACGATCTATTTCGGCAGAAGCCTTTTGATCCCACCGCCAAATTCACGCAGCGGAGTGCCCGAAGCAGCGAGCGCTTTGGCCCCAGGCGTGAAACGATGGTTGCGAGAGAAGTGCCGCTCGCCCGTCACATCGTTCTCGAAGGTCGCGCCTGCCGTCGTGCGACGCTTGAGATCCCGGTTGAGCTTCTTCCAGATCGGATCGTCGTATGTAGTGCTGAAATCGGATTGCTCCAGGCCGTGAGGCTTCATCCGGCCAATGAGGAATCGCACGCACGTGCGACCATCCGCGCCGACGTTCGACGCCGCCGAAATGGCTGGATCGACAGGCACCAGCGTGAATACAACCTCGCCGACATCCGGGCGCGTAAGCACTTCTCGCAGGTTAGCGCGACTGATCGCGACTCGCGTGCAAGGCGGAAACGCGAAGGCACTGATGACGATGGGATGCTGATCGAGCCATGTCTCGATGATGTCGCCCAGTTCGTCGATGGTTGCGTGAAATTGTGTATAGAAGCCACCCATGTCGTTCACCTGTCGTAGGGGACGAAATCTGTTTTTCTCTTGCTATGGTTATTGAGATCGTCGAGGGCTTGCTGTTCTCGCTTGACAGGCGTGCCATCCTTTTTCGTCTTGCCAACGTTGCGCCCTCGTACGTCGCCCTCGGGCGTCACATAGGTGATATCCGGCCGCCGTGTGTCTTTGTGCCCGCCTTTCGTATCGACGACCTCTTCTTTTAGTCCTGGCTTTCGCCCCCCGTTGACAATCCTATTCCCCTCCGCCTCCAACCTCTCCCTCTCCCTAATCACCGCCGCATTATGCGGCGCCGTATCCTCCGTCCTCGGCCCCGGCTTCGCTCGCGGCGTCCCGTCCTTCTTTAGCCGCGGTGCTTTGGGACTTGAAGTTACGGCTTTCGTCGTAACCGTCGTCGTCGCCGAAGTCACGTTTGCCGTCTTCGTCGGCGTTACCTTCGTCGTAACCGTCGTCTTCGCCGCTTCTGCCTCCGCCTTCGCCGCCGCCGCTGGCGCAGACACCTTCGAGAGCCTCACGAAGCCCCCGACACCTCCCGCGCCAATCGGCACGAAAATGGGCATCTCCCGCAGCCGTGTCCAAGCCGCCCGCAATGCCTTCGCTCCAGCGGTTTCCACAGCGGCGGCGGTATCACCGCTCACCATCAACAAGGCCGTCGCCAAGCCATTTACGAGGCCGAATTCCAGGCGGGCATCATCCACGCCTTGGCCGTAGCCCTTGAGAAATCCGTCAAAGGCAATCTTGGCGAGCTTGGGATCCTCGTATGCGGGCAGCGCAGGGATCGCATTCATCTTCTGCGCGAGCCCATTTCGAAGATCCTCAGCGAATTTGGGATTACGCTGAAGTATTTCCGCTAATGACCCACCAAGAACACCATCCAGCGTTTCCAACGCCGCAGTCGCTTTGCCAACGACATCGCCCCACGCCGCGCCAACACGCTCACCGTCGCGCTTCGCTTTGGCCTCCGCCTCCATTTGCGTGAGATTCGCGCGTTGTTCGGCGGGTGTGTTGCCAGGAGGAGGAGGCGGCTCTGGTGCTTTGCTCCCAGGAGTGGGCGCCGGGGTTGGATAGCTTTGCCCAATGAAACGCTGGTCAAGGCGCGCATTGCGTGATTGCGCCGAATGCGGTCGAGCGACGGTTTTGACCGTTGTTTGTGCAGACTTGCGCGGCGGTTCGGCTTTCGCCTCCATTTTCCATGGTGGAGGCGGCGGCGGCGGCGGAGGCGGTGGCTTATCGCAAGGGAGCTTGTCGAATTGTAGTCCTAGAACGATGCGGCTCTCGGTCGGTGCATAAGGGTCGTAAATGAAAACCGCTTTGGCCGTACCGCTCTCCAATAGCTCGGGAAGCGGCAAGTGCGTTGTGCGAGGACTGCTGTTGCCTTTCTCAATGTACCAATAACGAGTTTCAGGCGAAACAAGCGGGTGCCGTCGGCAAATTCGAAAGACGAGTGTGCCATTGGGGATCGTCTGCTGCCATAGCTCGGGCGTGTATGCGCGCGTAGAGCTGCATGCGAGGAGCATTGCCGAAATGCAAATGGCGAAGAGGAAAGAAAATGCTCGCCTTGAATAGAATGCAATGCGCGGTTGCATGGGGAGCCCTCCCAAGAACTGAACGGCAAGGAACGAGGGTACACGAAAGAGGCGGAATCGGAAATGGAAGCGGACGCGGAAACGGAAGCGGCGGCAGATGTGGGCTTGCTGTGCCCTGCGTCGTGGATACCTACAAGTCATCACTTGGTTGCCGTCAGAAATCGCGAGCCCGTTTGCGAACGCACTTGCCTTCGATACCAAGCATCGCTTAGGGTGCGCGGCTCGGAGGTAAGAAATGGGAGATGTCATTCGTTCACATGCGGCAATTGACGATATTCTCGCCGACGCGCGTTCTGCATCCCAAGCGGCAGCAGCGCGTGGTGGTGGCATCGCAGAGCGCGCACAAACAACGCTCGGCCCGGTGCTCGCCATCATTGACGCAACAGAAGACGACCTGAAAAGTGCACGCGCCTCGCTTGCACCCCTAGGCGCCGCGCTGGATGCCGAAAATGAGGTAGCCGATGCGGCCCTCGACCGCATCTATGATGAGACATGGAACGATGTGGGACGTCCAGCAAATGACCGTTTCCTAGCACTCATGTTTCCCGGCGGCGCAGGTTATTACACCGATGGCGATACGTCCGCACAGCCCGCGCGCATGGAGCTTCTTGCACGTCTGTATGAGAAGCGCATTCATCCCAAGCTCAACCCGGATCAATGCCTCACGTATGCAAAACGCGTCCGCGACGCCGCCGCGGCCCTCAAGCAGGATCTGGATGCCGCATCGCCCGTGATGATTCACGTTGCCCAGCTAGAGCGCGTCCGCTCCGCCCTTGGCCGCGTGGCGCAGGCGGAGCTCGTGAATCTGAAGCGCATGTACAAGGTCGACGGCCTGAGCGAAGCGGAAATCCACACGATTATCCCCGATCGACCCGTGCAGAAGAAGGCGAAGAAGTAAAAAATCCCCGACCTGCGGCAGTGCAGGGGTAGCTCCCTCTTTGCGAATCGCGACTTGCGTAGGCGCAAGGTCCCGATCCCCTTTGCAAACACGACCTTGCGTCGACGCAACCGCGGCGAGCCGATTGCAAAGTGCATGCTGCGCTAGCGCAGGATGGCGCTCCTGAAGAGGAAGGCCACCTTGCGGAGGCGCAAGTCGGCTATCCTGAAGAGAAACGGCGACTCACGTGACGGAAGTCGGCGATCCTAAAGAGGAAGCGCACCTTGCGTCGGCGCAAGGTGGCCATCGCATGGAGGAAGGGCCACCTTCGCCAGCGCAAGGTGGCCTTCCTGAAGAGGATCATCGTCCTGCGGCAACGCAAGTCGATAATCCTGAAGAGGAAGGGCACCCAGCGGAGGCGCAAGGTTACGGAAATGCGCGGATCGGGGCGAAAGCGGGGGCGGAAGCAGAAATGGCCGCGGAATCCGATGCGGGCTCGTTTTCCGTTGACCCCGCACCCTGATACCACGCATGCTCGCAAACATTCCGCAGTCTTCGGGGGTACCTCATGCTGCAATGGGCAAGTCGCGTTTACCGCATTCTAGTGCCGCTTCTCCTCTTCCTTTTCTGCGCGTTCGCCCAAACAAGCTGCCTCTGCACAAAAGAACCCACATTCCCCGCAATGCACACCCGCCCCGTGCTCGCATGCAAACCGCAGCACGCTATTTCACCCGTTGAGCACGACGCCGAATCCACCGAAACAATCGTCCCCGGCGCGCTTTCCGCGAGCATTTCGATCTCTCCCACAGGAGAAGCAAACCTCTCCATTCCGCTGTCTTCAATCCCCGGACGCGCAGGCATCGAGCCACAATTGAGCATCGTCTATTCGAGCGCCGCAGGCGATGGCCTACTCGGCGCGGGATTCTCGCTCGCCGGATATTCCGCAATCACGCGCTGTCCCAGCAATCTCGCGCTCGATGGCGAAGTCCGCGGCGTCCGCTATGACGAGCAAGACAAGCTCTGCCTGGATGGGAAACGGCTTGTTCTTATCAAGGAAGCGCCTGGGATTTTTGAGTATCGAACCTATCCCGATACATTTGTTAAAGTTGTTGGCCATGGCGATAGCCTTCTTCCCGATTGGTTTGAGGTGTATTCGCCATCCGGTGTGATCACGGAATACGGCAAAGCCGAAGGCACAAAGCCGCTTGCACTAGGGGGCGCGCCGCGCGCTTGGCTTGCGGGTGTGGTGCGTGATCGGCGCGGCAATACAATGGAGTATGGGTATTGCTTTGCGAACGCCGAAGGCTATACGGCCGAGTATGCGCTGGACGAGATTCGCTACACCGGCTTTGAGGGCACGCAGGCGCAAGAGCCGACGAGAATCGTGAAGCTGCACTATGGGGTGAAAGACGCCGAGGAAATTCGCCGCCCTTATGCGGGTGGGATGGAGCTGCAAAACGCGCTGGCGCTCGACGAAATCCTGATGATCGGTCCAGACGAGACGCTCGTGCGCCGCTATGATTTGGCCTATCAGCAAAGCCCTACGACGCGACGCGCGTTGCTTGCGCAAATCAAGGAATGCGACGGCGCTGCGAATTGCAAGCCGCCCACGCGCTTCTCCTATCGCTCGAATCCCGCGGGCTTTGAGCGAATGGATACGGGCATTGCAAAACCCACGTCGAGCCTCGCAAGCCCATTGCTCACCGATATGGATGGGGACGGGCTTGATGATTTGCTCATTCCCGACACGAATCCCATTCTCACGACGCCGCAGAATCCCATCACCGAATGGAAGCTCGCGCGAAGTTTGGGCAATGGCGAGTTTGATACGCCTACGCTGGCTTTCTCGCAAGAATGGCCGTTCGTGCAGAATCCGGTGGGCTCCTCGGATCCCTCCATGATTCAGCCCGAGGTTGGTACGGCGTTTGACTACGATCAGGATGGGCGCACCGACATTCTGCTGCATGATGTTTATGGCAATCTGCACAATGAAACCGTGTTGATTGCGCAGCCGGACGAGACTTTCCTCGACCAGGATACCGGCATCCCACGCCCATTCCCGCTCGGCGCTGCGCCGCTTCCGCCGACGCTCACGACGCCCGTTTCCGCTGTGCATCTCGCGGATCTCAACGGGGATGGCGTCGCCGACCGCATTCAATGCGACAACGCCACGAGCCCCAACGGTCGCCCGCAATGGATGCTGCATCGATGGCAACCAGGCGGGTTTACGCTTCTCGGCGATCCAATCGCGCCGCTCGATGATTTCGCCTGCGATATCGCGTTTTATCCGGTCGACATCAATGCCGATGGCAAATTGGAAATATTGGTCCCGACGATGTTCTCCGGTGCCAATGGCGAGCAGGTCCTTGGCTCGACGTTTAGCGCGCTCGCTCGACGCGCGGACGGGAGCTATGAGGTTGTGGATACGGCTCTCCCGCTGCCGCTTGCGGGTGGTCGCGTGCTTTTTGCGGATGTGAATGGGGACGGCTTGCCGGACGCCATTCAATCAGGCCAGGTGCATTCTCGGCTTGTTGTGTTCTTTAATCATGGGGGTACATTTTCAACGCTCCCCGAGAACGCGTTTTTCTTCGACGGCCTTGGCAAGCAAGACACGTTTTTTCGATTTGCCTTGCCGCTCGATTACGACGGCGATGGTCGCTATGACCTCTTGATGCCCATTGCGGGGAATGTGTCGCCGAATCTCGAAAATCCAAATCCCAAATGGTTTGTTCTGCGGGCATCGGGGAAGTATCAGGATCAGGTTTTCGAGACGATTGACCCTCACATTCCCTTTGAGCCATTGCTCGGCGACGCGATTACGCTCGCGGATCCAAGAGGCCCACGCGTGGGCGATGTGGACGGCGATGGCGCTGCGGATGTTGTTGTCGTGCTCAACAATCAATTCAGCGTTTTTCGCAATCTCGCGCCGGATCAAGATGTGCTTGTCGCTGTATCGGATGGAATGAATGAGCGGGAGCCGGAGGATTCTGCTCATGTACCGACGATCGAGATTCAATATGAGCACATCGCCACAGGCGATTACAGCGCCCATGCCGATCCGAGCAATGGCTGCGAATATCCCCGTCGTTGTCTGGTCGGCTCGCTCCGTGTTGTTTCGGAGTATGCGCTCGATGATGGAGAAGGCTGGAAACGTCGCTTTGCGTTTCGCTATGAAGATGGCCGCTATGATCGTCGAGGCTTCGGTTTTCTAGGATTTGGCAAGCGCGTCGTGACAGCCCTCGATACGGGCGCGGGGACGATCGAGCTGTACGACAACAAAACATTCATTCAATCGGGCGCGCTCCAGGCATATCCCTATGCCGGGCAAGCTCTTCGCACACAGCACTTTTCTCCCGGCTTGCCAACGCAGCCCCAGTCTGAGCACATCGAGCTTTCCTTTGTCGACACAACGCCCACCTTCGTGCCGACGAACAACGAAAAGACCTTTTTCACATTGCCGATCAAGCGGCGCCTTCGTCGTCTGCAAGGCATTTACCCGCCACCGAATGACCCAGCGCAGCCAATCGAGGCGTATGTCGCCGATATCGAGGCGAACGGCGGCGCGATTCTGCTGCGCGACTCCAGCGCCACGGTCACGAATTACGATGAATTCGGCAATATCCTGGGCGCGAATGAGGAGACAGTAGGCGTCGACCTCAAGGAGAGCGTCGAGCGGACTTTCAAACACGACACAACCGAATGGATCTTGAGCCGCCTCGACTGGCAGAAAGAATGCAGCATAGCGGCTGGGCTCTCCTCGTGTCGCATTCTTACTCGCGTTATCAACAATCGTGGCGAAGTCGATAGCGAGTCGCAATCGAGCGACGACGGGAGCGCGGAAACGAAGCTCGATGTCGTGTATGAGCGCGACAGCTTTGGCAATATCGAGACAGTGGCGGCGGATGATGCGTACGGCCATCATCGCGTGTCTACGACATCTTACGATGCTTACGGCTACTTCCCCCGAAAACACATCAATGC
>CAYSYX010000411.1:0-8702 GCA_964435055.1 uncultured Polyangium sp.
GTCGTGCACAGAGCCCAGCGCGAACAAGGAGAAAACTTTTTCATTTGGTGCACGCCTTCGGGCGAACCTGGACAAACGGAAAAACGTTTTCCCTACGAAGCAAGCATGCTCCTGGAAAATGGTGCCGATGCCTTGCTGGAGTTTGTCAAAAAGACGCTTGGGGCCGAAGACTCGTGGTCCTCTAGCAACAAAACGCTCCAGTCCGCGAATGAGCAGGAGCCGTGGCGCACCATCAAACCAACACTTCAACACGTGAATGCGCATGTTCGCGATCTCCACAAAATCGCCGGCCTTCCGATTCCGTATTACGCGCTCATCGAAATGGATGGCGATGGAATCGGCGAATACCTCAAGGCGTCGGAAAACACCCTGGAATATCAAAAGCGCGTCGCCGAATTGGATACCTTTGCGGCAAAAGCCGTTGACGTGGTGCAACAGTACGGAACCGCGTTTTACGTGGCCGCCGACGAACTCGCCGCGTACGTGCCGCTCGACAAAGCGCTGGATGTGGTCAAAGACGTTGCAGCGCGTTTTGCCTCGAGTGTTCCAGGAAAAACGATCTCCGCCGGCATCGTGTTTGCCCACGCGCGGGACGATCTGCGCGGCGTGCGCAAAGCTGCGCACGATGCACTCGAAGATGCAAAAAAGGCACGGAAGGAAAAGGATGTCAAAACCGGATACGTTTGTCTCCGCGAAATGCCCCGTTCCGGTTCGAATCGCGAAACCATCGGCGCGATGGACGATGTGCACGACAAAATGGACCACTTGGTCCAAGCGATTGGTAACGGACGCATTTCGCTGCGGACCGAGCAACATCTCCGTGAGCACAAAGAGCGATTCGAAAACGTAAAGACAACGGACACCATTCCTCCCGGCGTTCAGTTGGCCCAAGATGCCGTGCGAAAACAATTCACACGCTCGGGCGACGAATCAGGTGACGATCCCCTGGAAAAACGTGTGGACGCATTAAAAACCTGGAAGGACGTGGAGTTATTGGCCAATGAACTCCGCATTGCTTCGCGCATTGCGGATGTCCGTGCCCAACGCGAGGGCCGTCATGAGTAACGTGAAAACCTGGGCGCTTGCGCCGCATGATCCGCTCGTGCTGGGCATTGGACGCCGTCTGCCGGCCCTTTTGCCGCGCATGACACGCGCCGTGCCTCTGCCCGCGACGCTCGCGGGCGCCATTCGCGCGCAATACGCTCACGGACGCGTGAATCTGTCGCACGACGAAGCTTGGAAGCTGCTGAACGAGGTTTCCTTGCGTGGTCCGTGGCTCCAAAAAGGCGACGAGATCTACGTTCGTGCGCCCCTGCATGTGCGGGCCTACGGGGACGAGGACAAACGCACGGTCGCGTTTCCCGGCGTGCAAGCATTCGGGGCGAATGAAGGCGCTTTGCTTCTCGATGGCGCTCCCGCCTCGATGCGGCATTACGTGCATTGGGAATTGCCAAAGGATGCGCACAAGGTCAAACCCCTCGACGAGTTTCTCCCGCTCGATACCGTTCGCGATTTGTTGCTCGGTACGCACGAAACGAACCATTCCTTGGGCAAGCCCGAAACGTTATTTGAATTCGAAGGGCGCGTCCACGTGACGGTCAATCAATTGACCCAAACTGCGGAACCCGGCGCATTGTATTCCTCGAGCGGCGTGCGATATGCCGACGATGTGACGATCGGCGTGGAAATCACCACGACGCGAGGCGACCCCACGCAAAACCTGTTTGTCCTCGGCGGCGAAACCCGACCGGTGGCTCAACGCAAAGGAAGGGACTTCCCCGCGTTCAACGAGCACAAATCGTCTTATGAAAAGGCGGCGCAAGAGCATAAAGACCGGCCCTTCGGTTTGTTGCTGATGCTCGTCACGCCGGCGTCGTTTTCCACAAAGCAAGGCGACAGCGGCGCAGGCTGGTTGCCTTCGTGGTTGAAAGATGGTCACGGCGAAGTGAAGGGAATGCGTTTGACCCTTGAAACCATCGCCACCGATCGCTTCGTGCCCTTCAGCGGTTGGAGCATGGGGCATCGGAACGAATCGCAGCAAGATGTTCGACAAGGCCGACAACGTGCCGTTCGACGCTTGGTCCCGGCGGGAACCGTGTACTTCTTGCGCCTGGAAAACGGCGGGCTGAAAGAATGGCTCGCTCTGTGTGAGCATTTCTGGGGCAAACCCATCGACGAGCATGTTGGCAGTGACGAAAACGAATTGATTCCGGAACCTTGGCGTGACGGATACGGAATGGTCATTCCGGGATTGTATTGGCCGGACGGAGCAAAACCATGACAGATGATAACGAAACACAACGAGCGGCCATGTTTTTCGTGCGGGCATTGACGCCCGTGCACATCGGCACGGACACGGGACTCGGCGCAATCAAATTGCCCACGATGCGCGAAGCGATTACGCAACATCCCGTGATTCCGGGTTCGTCCTTCAAAGGCGTTTTGCGGGATTTGGCGGACGCGAACAACACCGCCACGTCCGACCGCGACCGCGCGGCGTTTGGTCCGGATCGCGCCAATGCGAGCGACTCGCGCGGGGGATTGGTTCTTTCCGACGCACGCTTGCTGTTGCTGCCCATCGCGAGCCTGAAAGGTACGTTCGCCTGGGCCACGTCAACAACCGTATTGCGGCGCTTCAAGCAGGATCACGCCGACGCGAAGCTGACGGGATTTCCAGATCTACCGAAAGAGGACAAGGATGTTCTCGTAACAAAAACCTCCAAGTTGATGTTGCCGGGCGACCGTGTGTCGTTGCGAGAAGTGTTTGCCCAAGCGAAGGCCGACAAACATGCGACGGAACTTGCCCGGTACATCGGCGCGTTCTTATGGACGAACCCGGACGATCAGGCGTTTTTCGCGGAACGTTTTGTGATTGTCCCCGAAGATGCCTTCAACGCGTTTTCCCGCTCGGCGCTCGAAATTCGCGCCCGCGTGGCCATCGATAGCGAACGCGGAACTGCCGAGAATTCGGGCCCCTGGACCGAAGAGCATATTCCCGCTGAAACGATTCTCGCCGGTTTGGTGTTCGGGCGAAAAACCTCCTGGCTCAACAACAACGTGCGGCAGTATTTTGGAGCGAATGAAATGCTCGGCGTGTTCAAAAAGCAAGTCGGCGCGGGCAAAGGAATTCGCGTGGGCGGTCATTCGGGCATCGGTTTGGGCCGCGTGTTCTTGACGTGCACGGAGGCACCATGACGCTGCAATCGCGCGAGCAATTGATTCTGCAAAAGATCGCCAAACCCATCGCCAAAGCCGAAACGCTGGAATCTCGGGCCGAAGCGCTCCCGGCGATGTTGCTGCGGCATGGTGTGCTGCCGGTAAAACTGTTTCTCCTGTCGAAGAACGACGACGACAAACGCTTGTGGAATCTCGTCGAAGACGGCATCCAAGCCGTTCTGAAAGATGTCGACATTTCCGTCGATGCGCTCGCCAAGCTGCCCTTCGAGCAAATTTTGCTCGTGAATGAAGTGGCCGTGGAAGTGTCGACGCTGGTCGCTCGATGGATCAAAATGCACACGGCAGGTACGCCATGACGCTCGCGACAAACCTGCCGCGGTTTGCCCGCGTCGATTCCTTCCAGGATGTTCCCGAGCACGTCGGTGTCTGGCTTGATCGGTGTTATTTGCCCGAGAGCAAGAAAGAAAAACCGCTTCGCGCCGCGCTTTACCAGCGCGCGATCGAAGCCTTGCGCATTGGCAAGCCCGCCGTCGAAACGTACACGTCCCTTTTCACGCGCTGGAAACGAGCGATGGAATCGGGCGACAGGCCGCGGCGCATCGTGACCATTCAAGCTCGAAGTCGCGTGCTTTTGCATCCGTCGACGAATGCGAGCATCACGGACGGTTCGATTCTTTTGCACCATACGTACGGCGTTCCGTACTTGCCGGGCTCGGGCCTGAAAGGTTTGGCGCGGGCGTGGATGCGGCAAACGGTTGAAGTGGACAAACGGCCGGCGTCGAATCCGGATACTCGCAGCGACGAACGCGATCTGGACACCGTGCGGGCTTTGTTCGGCAAGGTGCCGCGGAAATCGGATCCGGAGGAAACGTATGCGGAAGCCGGGGTGATCGAGTTTGTCGATGCGTTGTGGATTCCGGAAAAACCCAAGGACGCGCCCGTGGATTGGAGTCCCTTGGCGATGGACGTGATCAATCCGCATCACACGGCGTATTACACGGGAAACGAACCTCCGGCGGATACGAACGAGCCGCAACCAACGCATCGTTTGACGGTTTCTCCGGGTACGCGTTTTTGCGTGGTGGTGGAAGGCGTCACGGCACGACAAGACGTGCGGCCGTGGGTTGATTTCGCGGTGGATGAATTGCTCGGGCCGGCGCTGGCTCAGTTGGGTTTCGGAGCGTGGACGAGCGCGGGATATGGGCGATTCGAGATGGAGGGCGCGAAAGCTGCACCTTCGGGTGTAGGGTCGAGAAAAACCATCACGGCGCCCGAGCAGTGGTTTACGGCAAACGTGGAATTGGATCCGGGGTCGGGGAAGCTGAAAGCCAAGCATCCGTCCGGAAAAACGGCGGAGGTGACCAATCCGCTCGCGCTGGAGTTGCGCAATGGTTTGCCGGAGGAATTGCGCGAGCGACTGAAGAAGAAGCGTTCGTTGTTGCTCCAGGTGCGTATCGAGCCGGTGGGCAATGCGCTGCAAATCACGGGGTTGAAGCCGGTGTGAGTGAGGGCAACCCGCCTTCAGCCCGCCTTATTCCGCCGCCGCTTCCCGTTCGCTTCCGCCAACACTTCCTCGATCGTTTGTGCTCCAAGGATCTTGATACACATCCGGTCGAGCTGCTCGTTCGTAGCCGCATCCACGCACGCCTGAACCTGAGGCGTTAGCGCGCCGAATCGCGCCGTGAGCATCTTCAGCAACGTGTTGCGTTGACCTTTCTCGAGACCTTCTTCACGCCCTTCTTCACGCGCTTGATCCTCGCGCCATCCCGGCGACCGGATGTCCCAGTACGTGTCTTCATCGACCAAAAGCACTTCGTGTTGCTGCATGGCTCGTCGAACCTCGTGCGTGCTCTGCTTCGTGACGCTCTGGATATACCTGATCACCGCGAGCATTGCACGCACTCCGTTCGGTGCTTCGTGTACCTCACGCACGAGCTCGACGTACCGCGCCAATCGCCCCACCAATTCGTAGGCGTCAGCCGCCTGTTGCGCGTACCGCAACAACAACAACGTCACCCGTCCGAGCGCCGTCATCGTTCGATGCACCAAGACCTCGTCGTCCACGCCGGCAATGTCCTGCATGACCATGCCAAACCGCGGCACATGGTCCATCAGGTCCGCCAAACCGTCCGCATCCATGTCCAGCAGTTCTTCCAGCCGAACCGCTCCCGTCCATCCGGACGGACCATGATGCAACACGAGCGGAATGATCACCGGCAGCTTGGTCATCTCCGGCTTCGACGCCAAACAGTCGCGCCAGATCGCCAGCACATACCCCAACAGCCGCAGGACGAACATCGGCTCGGGCGCGCTCATGTGCTCGAACAAAACGTAGATTTTCCCGGGTCGATCTGCGATCTGCGCCTGGAAAAGCAGATCCGATTCGCTGTGCGCCAAGTCCGGATCGACATAATGTCCGTTGTCCAGCGCCAAACTAGAAAAATCCACGAGCCGCGATATCCGCGTGGGCAGCAAACTTTCGAGCGCCGGTCGGGCATGTTCCAGATTGCCAAACGTAAACAAAAACAGCCCGTTGTGGGGCGAATGCGCCAACTTGCGCCGTGACTTGCGTCCGCCTTGCTTGCGCTGGGTACTGCGAGGTTTGCCCATCGGTCAAACCCGTACCCGAAAAACCATACCCGTTCAAGTTTTTCTCTACCGCACCGTTGGTTTTTCCTTCCGCCGGCATCTTTCTGTTCAGCCACGTCGCCATGTAAAACCATCGCGTTTGGCAGGGCGACCCACAACAGAAAGATCCCCTCCATGTCCAACTCCGAAACCAACCTGTCCCTCCGCGTCATGGCCCTGCATGCCCTCGCCTATTGCGAACGGCTGTTTTACTTGGAAGAAGTCGAAGAAATCCGCGTCGCCGACGATCGCGTCTTCGCCGGACGCACGCTGCACGAGGAAATCGAGACAGACGAAGCCGACGGTCCCAGTCAAACGTTTGTCCTCGACTCCGAAACGCTAAGTCTTCACGGCCAAATCGATGCCCTGCGCCGTCGCGATGGCGCGTGGATTCCTTACGAACACAAACGCGGGCGCTCGCGCCGGGAACTCCAGGAAAAACCCTCCGCCTGGCCCTCCGACCGCCTCCAAGTCGGCGCCTACGCCATGCTCCTCGAAGAAGCGACAAACGCCACCATCCCCGAAGCCCGCGTGCACTACCACGCCGATAACGTCACCGTTCGTGTACCCATCGACGATTCCCTACGCCTGGATGTCCACAACGCGATCCTCCGCGCCAAAGAACTCCGCGCAACCGTCGAACGCCCTCCGATCACCCCGAACGAACGTCTCTGCGGACGTTGTTCCCTCGCCCCGGTGTGTTTGCCCGAAGAAGAACGTCTGGCCAAAGATTCGGAGCACGAGGTGCTCCACTTGGCCCCAAAGGACGACGATCGACAAGCGCTGCATGTGCTCACGCATGGGTCCCGCGTCGGCCGAAGTGCCGAAGAGTTCGTCGTGACGTCCCGCGAGGGCGATGAATCCCGCGTGCCTTCGCGACGTACCCGGCACGTGATTCTCCATGGGTCGGCGCAAATCTCAACGCAAGCCCTGCATTCTTGCGCCGAACTCGATGTCGGCGTTTCGTGGATCACGACCGGCGGACGGTTTGTCGGCTCCTTGGCCGCCGGCGGCTCGATGGTGCAACGCCGAATTCGTCAATACCGAGCCCTCGCCGATGATGCCTTCGCCATGGGTTTGGCCCGGCGCCTCGTCGCCGCCAAAGTCGAAGGGCAAATGCGCTTCGTTTTACGCGCCACACGCGGCGATGAATCGCGCCCGGATGACGTGGAACAAGCCATCGAGATCATGCGCCGCATCGAGCCTCGCGTGTACGAATGCGATGAGCGCACTACGTTGCTGGGACATGAAGGTGAAGCGGCCAAAGCGTATTTCTCCACCTGGAAGGTTTTGCTCGCCAACCTGGACGAACGGTTGCAGTATACCGGACGAACTCGTCGCCCACCACGTGACCGCGTGAGCGCTTTGCTCGGGTTTGGTTATGCGTTGTTGCTCGCGGATGTAACGACGGCGCTTTCGGTGGTCGGACTCGAGCCGGCGTTCGGGTTTTACCATCAACCCCGCAGTTCGGCGCCTCCGTTGGCGCTCGATTTGATGGAGCTGTTTCGCGTGCCCATGGTCGATATGGCCGTCATCGCTTCGCTCAGTCGAGGGCAATGGGATCCGGACGAGGATTTTGTCGTGACGGGCCCTCGGGTTTGGCTGAGTAAAACGGGAAAACGAAAACTCATCGAGGTGTACGAGCGGCGGCGCGCGGAAGAATGGAAGCATTCGGTGGTGGGGTATTCGTTGTCGTACGGGCGCATGATCGAGCTCGAGGCGCGGCTGTTGGAAAAAGAATGGACGGGTTCGTCGGGGCTTTTTGCCAAATTCAGATTGCGTTGAGGTTTGGCCGGACGTCTCGGGAGGGTGGCCATGAGCGAAAATAAGGGTTGGTATTTGGTGTCGTACGATATTCGCGATGCAAAACGATGGCGCAAGGCGTATCAAATCGTGCGCGGATACGGGACGCGACTGCAATTGTCGGTGTTTCGGTGCTGGTTGTCGGTGCGACAATTGGAGCAAATGCGGTGGGAAATGGAGAAACAGCTCGAGAAGGAAGATAGCCTGCTGTTTGTGCCGTTGTGCAGTTCGTGCATCGGGCGGCTCGTGGCGCGGAATCGGCCGGAGAGTTGGGAGGATGACAATGCGCCGGCGAAGATTGTGTAGGTGAGGTCGCGAGGCGTTGCGGGAGAACGGGCTCGAAGGCGGGCAAATGCTCCCGCAACGCAGGATTTCCGGTTGTCGCGATGCGGAATGAGCGCGGGGACGTCGGACCGCGCGTTCCGACATGGCGGAATGACTGCGGGGACGTCGGTGCGCACGTTCCGACATGGCGGAATGAGCGCGGGGACGTCGGTGCGCACGTTCCGACATGGCGGAATCAGCGCAGGAGCCTCGGTGCGCACGTTGCGGCGTTGCTTGAGTGATCCTGGGAACGAACTTTGTAGCTGCGAGGGGAAAAAAGGTGGTGACGCCCGGCCGATGGTGGTGTAGGAGGGGAGGGGTGTTGGGCATGACGGGTTCGAATCAAGCATCTCCCGATGTTGACGCCGGGAGGCGTCGAGGAGGGTTTGATTTGGGGTCGAAGTGCTTGAAACCCTTGGTGTTTGACAACAAGAAGGCAGTGCGGGAGGTGCATGATCGTGAAAAAAGCCCGAGAAAGAAGCGGGTTTTTGGGGTTGCCGGAGGCGGCCGGTTCGAGTTGCGGGACGGGTTGCGGGAAGTGCGTGAAAAGGCTCCGGAGAAGCATCGTGATTTCGCGAGGTTACTCGAGGGCACCGATTTCAGCGGTGATGCCGATAAGGCGTTGAGCACGTTCCATAACGAACTCGAGCGCGCGCTTCTGGCGAAAGGCCGATTTCAGCGGTGATGCCGATAAGGCGTTGAGCACCCAAGGGCAAACCGATCAAATTCACGTCTCCGAAGGGCCGATTTCAGCGGTGATGCCGATAAGG
>CAYSYX010000412.1:0-8672 GCA_964435055.1 uncultured Polyangium sp.
TCCAGCGCTCGCTGGTCCGGGTCGAGGGGCGGATAGCCCCTCGTCGGGTCTGGGCTGAAAGCCCAGCGAAACGCGGCTCAGCCCGCGAATTTTTTTGCCAGTCGGCATCTCGCGCGCTAAATACGCCGGCGATGAAGGCCATCAAGCTCGGGTTGGTTGTTCTATTGGGGGTGACCGGTTGCGGCAAGGCAGAGCCCGCAGCGCATTTGCAACGCGTCGCGCTCACGCAAAAAACCAACAATACGTTCGAGCTCGTCCCGGCAGCGGATCAGCCGCCGTATTGCCATGTGTTCACGACGACCGCGACGGGCGTCATTTGGCTCCAAACGCCGACACAGGACCAAATGTCCATCGATTGCCCGGCGGGACAAACCATTACGGGGGCGCCCCTTCGAGTTCCCAAGCATGAGGGCAAAGTCAAAGTGTACGTGATCTTTTCCGATCGGCGCCTCGAGGCCGGCCCGCTCCAAATGCAAATTCAGGAAGCCGTACAGCAATACAAAACCGTCACGGCCGTCGATTTGCGGGCTCCCGGTAAGGTCGTCGTGGAAATGATCGAATTTACGCCCGTCGAGAAGTAAGTCATCTATGGCTTCTTGAGGCCGTACGCTACGAGCATTCGTTCGAGGCGCGGATCGTCTTTGCCGATGGGCGGCATCCATTCACGCACGAATTCCCGTTCCCACCAGGCGTTTTTCCCGTCACCTACACGTGTGAATCGATAACGATACAGTCGAGCGCGCAGAAATCGCGGTGGTTTGTCCGGGAATGGATCGTACGCCAAGAGCGACTTCGGCGTATTTTCGCCCCGGAGAAGTTTGTCCACGAGATGCAAAAACCAAGGCTGCCGATCGACATTGGATTTCGCCGCGAACCACAATTGCCAATCCAATCGGTAATGGTAAGGCGTAATGATACAAGGCCGACGTTTGGGATCGCCGGGTTTGCACGGAAATTCGTATTCGAGCCATTTCGAGCGATCCGTTGCCGATGTGTCCGACGTTCCTTCCAAAATGACTTCGAATCGTTCCCGATCGACCGAGCCGAATGCGCCATAGGTATTGACGAGCGCCAGCGGATTGAAGGAACTGTTCATTCGCTGGCGATCGGAAAACAGATTTTTTACAGGTTCTATGCTCAGAAATACAATGAAAGACGCGGCAACGCAGGCGGTAATGACGTGGCCCCGGGTTGGTTTGGGAAATGTTCGCGATGCGGCCCAGCGTTTGAGCTTTTTGGGTAAAACCTTTTCCAACGCGTCGTCGTCGAAACAGGCAATGGCGGGGATGATCGTCAGCCAATTCAGGAATGACAAGTTGCCGCTGCAAATCAACGTCAATTGAAAAACGACGAATAAACAGCCGGCCACGAGACGGGCGGGACGAGGCCAAAAGGCGAAAAGCGGAGCAATCAATTCGACGACGTGGTTGAAGCCCACGCCGAATTTGTGGAAGCCGACCGGCATTTCGTGAAACAAAAGGCTCGCCGGACTGGGAATCGGTTGCGTCTCGTAATGATACACGAGGCACGTCAAATCGCGCCAGCACGGATCACCTCGCAATTTGATGAGACCCGCGCCGAGCATGATGCGCACGATGAGCCAACGATACAAGATCATCGTGATCGCGGGCGGCGCGCTGGAAAACGGGCGAAATTCACGAATGGGGCACAGAAAAATGGACAAAAATCCCGTCTCGAGGAGCTGAATTTCCCAGCCGTAGCCATAAAAAATCTGTCCCACGCGCGACAATGACAAATAAAGCAGCCAAAGCGTGAATTGGACCGCGGCGTTCGTGACGCCTCCAAGCACCGCGAGCGACAAAACGAGCCCCAAACCGGCAAACGTCATCAGCATGCCGTCGCTTGCGCCAAACCAAATCAGCAGCGTAGGCACTTGCCGAAATGCATCGAGCGGCGAACCGTATTGGGTCACGACATAATCGAGGAATCCACGCGCCGGCAGCAAACCGTTTGTCCCGAGTAATGGGCGGAGTTGCTGAAATGCCACCAAAAAAGCCGTGAAGTAAACAAGCCCGAGCAGCCGCAACAAAATGAACCGCGTGAGCACGTACGGACGCTGTTTTTCCATGAGGCGACGAAGGGGATTGTCACGTATACGAGCGACGTCGGTATCCACGGAAATATCCCGGTCCGGGCGATGGCGATCCTGCGACCGCGAACGTTTACTCATTCAATTCCTCGCGACTCGTGCGTAAATCTTCGATCGCCATATCGATTCGATCGCGGTGCGTTCGGAACGACAAGATGCACATTCTGACAAGAAAACGTCCCTGGGTCGTCGTACCGGTCAAAAGCACCCGTTGCTTTTGATTCACGAGCGACATCCAACGTCGATTTCGCGCGTCTTCATCCGCGGGCGACAAACCCGGCGTACGCAAACGGAACGCAAGCAGCGACAATTGCGGTTCGGCAACAATTTCCACATCGGGGATTTTGCGCAATTCATCGGCGGCATAACGTGCCAGATCCATCTTTTCGTCGAGTGCGTCCCGAAAAACGCTTGCGCCGTGCATCATGAGGGGCAGCCATACACGTAAGCCTCGAAAATCTCTGGATAATTCCGGGCCTAATTCACAAAAATCCACGAGATCTCGTTCTTCCTGCATGGGCGGCATGTACGCCGCGGGCACGGCGTGCGCACGACGCAAGGCTTCTCGGTCGCGTACGATGAGGCACCCCGTTCCATAAGGTAGAAACAATCCTTTGTGAGGGTCGAGGGTAATCGAGTCCGCGCGGTCGATTCCCGCGAGTGTTTTGCGTCCCCGTTCGGTCAAAGCGAAAAAGCCGCCATACGCGGCATCGACGTGGAGCCAACAATTTTCGGCGGCCGCAATGTCTGCGACTTGGTTCAAATCATCCACGGCGCCCGTATTGGTCGTCCCGCCATGAGCGACAATCAGAAAAGGCGTTTTCCCTGCCAATCGATCTTCTCGAATGGCGGCCCGCAATGCATCGCCTTGAATTCGAAATTGGTCATCCGAAGGAATGCTCCGAACATGTTCCGGCAAAATTCCAGCAAGGAGCGCCGCTTTGAGCACTGAATGATGCGCTTCTTCCGATGTATACATGGTTCCGCGCAAGAAATCCGGCGGCAGTTTTTCCCGACGCGCGGTGATCGTCGCAATGAGATTGGCCAGAGAACCTCCCGTCAACAACAAGCCCCCGGCAGCCTTTGGCATTCCGAGCATCGAGGCAAACCATTGAATGACGTTTTCTTCGATTTGCGCCAAACCCGGGGCGGCGATCCAAACACCTACGTACCGATTCGTCGCGTCCGCGATCAGATCGGCAATCGCGGAATGAACGATACCTCCACCAGGGATGTACGCCAAATAGCCGGGAGACGCCGTATTGAGGCTTGCGGGAATGACTTGACTGAAGAGCTTGCGAAACAGTTTTTCAAATGGAACGCCTTGTTCCGGCATGGCGGAAACGAGGCTCCGTGCGAGCTTGCGCCCGCCTTTTGTCGCGTGCATGGGCTGCGTCGATAACGAACTCGTATGCGCGACGATGTATTCGGTTGCCTGTTGCAACATCGAGCGCATCGTTTCGGGGGACAATTCGAGCGGAAATGGCGAACTTGGCAGCGGACGCAGTTTTTTTCGACCCACGACGTTTTCCTGCTGGACGATGGTGGCTTTGAGCTGAGTCTCGAGAAAAACCAGAAAAGCCGCAGCGTGTCAAGCCGTCGTGATTCAGAGTTTCGGAATGCTCACGTGGAATGTCGAACCTTTGCCGGCTCTCGAATCGACGGCGATTTCGCCGCCATGACCTTCAACGATACGTCGCGCAATGGCGAGCCCGAGCCCCGTGCTTCGTTCACCATTGGTCGCCTGCACGCTGGTCGTCGAAAAGGGACGAAACAAGCGATCGAGCTCCTCGTGAGGAATCCCCGGCCCCTCGTCTTGGACGCTCAATTCGACCCGCGTGAGCGTCTGTTTGACGCGAACGGTAATGGTCGTACCCGGCGGAGAAAACTTGATGGCATTGGTCGTCAGATTGCTCAGAACCTGCTCCAGCTTTGACGCATCGGCTTCGAGCATCGCGCCTTCTCGGGGAACGTCGAGCGTAATGCCGATGTTCTTGCGTCCTGCGAGCACGCTGACGAGATCCACGTGCTTGGTCACGAGTTGCGCGAAATCGAAAGGGGCTCGTTCAATGACGAGTTTGCCGGATTCAATCGTCGAAATATCGAGCAATTGCTCCACGAGCCCCAAAATGAACTCGCTCGATTGCGTGATGGCGTTGAGAAACGCACGATGTTCATTGTTGAGCAGCGGTCCGGCATCGGCTTGAAGGAATTTCGCATATCCCAATATGATTCCGAGTGGATTGCGAATGTCGTGGGCGGCCATGCCGAGCATGTGATTCTTTTGCTGATCGATCTGTTCGAGCCGGTCGTTTTTTTGCCGCAATTCTTCGGCCAGCAGCTTGAGTCGAGCGCGAAATCGATGACGTTCGACCGTATGCGACAAGGTTTGGCCCAGCAATTTCGCGTCGAGCGGCCCTTTTACCAAATAATCGTCCGCACCCGCGAGTATCGCCGCGGTCGCCGTAGGACGATCGTCGTGGCTCGTAATGACGATCGTCGGCAAATCGTAGAGTGTGAGCATTTGGTGCAGCGTTTCCAATCCTGAACTGTCGGGGAGGTTCAGGTCGAGAAGCACAACATCGAAATGCCCATTCGACAGTTCGGCGCGTGCCGCGTCGAGTGTTCCTGCTACGACGACAGAAGTCCCAAGCGTTCCCAAGATCTTACGTAACGCATAGACATAAGTGTAACTGTCTTCGACCAGGAGAACCCGCTTGACACTCGTGTCTATCGGTGAATTGGCAGCGTCCATTAGCATTGGGGTCTCGTAATGGTAACAAAGTGATTGCCGTTGGCATGCGGAATTGACAAAAGATGCCGAACTATTTGTGTTAGTGAGGTTGCTTTTCTCACGATACGTTGTGTTGCAGGCATATTGTTGTCTCAAAATTCGGGCGCCACGAATCACGGCAGCGTTGGGCGTGGCGTAACGGTGCATCACGGATAAAGAGCCGTGTGTCGTTTGCAATTGCAGTTTGGACGGAAAAGTGGAGACGCTCGAGGCGATTGTTATTGCTTTCCGAACGAGGCATTCGATAAGCTGGGATGTATGGGACGAAAATATTTCTATTCTTGGGTATCGGGAGTCGCCATTGTCGGAGCCGTTGCGATCGGCTGTGGTGACGGGACAAACACGGGGAGCGGATCCGGCGGAAACGGAGGTAATGCGTCGGTTGGAGGTAATGGTGGCGGGGGTGGCGCAGGTGGGGGAATCGGGCCATTCGGATGCAACCCGGCTTGTGTGGAGCCTCAAATTTGCGGTCAATCCGGCGTTTGTCTCGATCCGGGCAAGTGTGCGACGGATGCGGATTGTTCCGGCGGCATGATTTGCGACATGGCGACATCGACGTGTGTGCCCGGCGGTGCGTGCGGGGCGCAGGAAGCCAAGGTGGATCCGGTGCCGCCCAACATGCTTCTCGTGGTCGATCGTTCGTGTTCGATGACCGAGGCGGTGGGTAATTCGACGAAGTGGAACATTGCGGTGGCGGCCATCAACAAGATGACGACCGATTTTGCCGGACAAATTCGGTTTGGCTTGACGCTCTTTCCCGATAAAGTCACGCCGAATTGCCAACAAGACAAAATTCCGGTTCCCGTCGGTCCGGGAAATGAAATGACCATTCAAACGATGATGACCAACAGTCTGGTCAAGGCGGACCCTCTATTTCCGAATGGTCCGTGCGTGACGAACATTCAAACGGGGATGTCCCAGGCCGCGACGGAGCCCGCATTTACCGATACGACACGCGCCAGTTACGCCGTGCTCATCACGGACGGCAAAGAAACGTGCGGCAGCGATGCGACGACCGTGCAAATCATCGGAAATATGTTCCAAATGGCCAACGTGCCGACCTTCGTCATTGGTTTCGGCTCGGGCGTCGACCCGGCGCAAATGGACAAATTCGCCGTTGCGGGCGGGGTTCCGAGCAGCGGGACGCACAAGTATTACGATGCCGGCGATCAGGCGGGTCTCGATGCCGCATTGGCGACGATCGCGAAAGCGACGCTGTCCTGCACCTATTCGCTCGATTCCGTGCCTCCCAATCCCGCCGAAATCTTCGTCTTTTTCGATAACGTGAACAAGGTGCCGCGCGACATCATGAATGGTTGGGAATATGACGCCGGGAAAAACCAAGTCATTTTCTACGGACCCGCGTGTGATAGCTTGAAAAATGGTATCGTCAAAGACCTCGACATCGTCTTCGGTTGCGATGAACCCACGCCAAACTGATTGTCCCGTCCATACCCAGCCATGAAAAAGACCGCTCCTGCGCGTCGGACCGACGCGAACGAAATCGTGTATGGTTTTCGAGCCGCTCTGGCTTTGTTCGAGCATCAGCCCGACAAGATCGTCCGTATTGCGTATCATCGTGATCTGCGCCGCTCGCTGGCGAATCTCGAACGTTGGGCGGCGGCCCATCGTGTCCCGTGTATCGAAGCGTCCGACGAAGAACTCGGCCGTTTTTCCGGGACGAAAAATCACGAAGGCGTGTGCATCGAAGTCATTCCTCGAGTCTGGCGGAGCCTCCAGGAATTTGCCGACATGATGGTGCGGACGCGCGGGACGGCCATTGCTCTCGAACGAATTCGCAATCCGTACAATATCGGGGCCATTTTGCGCAGCGCCGCATTTTTCGGTATGGACGCGGCGCTCCTCGGAGCTCCGGCGCCTCATCCGGGACTACCCGCCGATGCCATTCGCGTGGCCGAAGGCGGCGCGGAACAACTCGAGTTCGCCCGGACAACCGATTTACCGGACACACTCGGCCGCCTGCGAGCTCGAGGGATCACCGTGGTCGGAGCGGAAAGCGAAGCGACGGTCAATGCCGTGGGGTTTGAATACAAGCGGCCGCTCGTGGTTGTTTTGGGACACGAACGCGAAGGGTTGTCGGAACGCGCCAAAGCTCAATGCGATACGCTCGTTGCCATTCCCGGATTGAGTTCCGTACGGTCGCTCAATGTATCCATTGCGGCGAGTGTACTTTTTGCCGAAGTCATGCGCGAGCGGCTCAAAGGGGCGCTGGGTCGATCATCGGGCGTGAAAAAGTAGCTCGAGAAGGCACGAAATCTTTCCATCGCCGACGCCTACGCGCTATCCTTTTGCCCCATGACCCGAAAATTCGCCCTTCCGGTGCTTAGTCCCGTGGCATCCACGCCTTCCGTCGACCGAATTCGGCAGCGGCTTGGAGGGCGTGCGTCGACGGAATCCGGGACGGGAGAAGTCGTCTCGTTCACCACGGACGGCGGCATTGCGCAAACAGGCGTCATTCTTTTCATTCGCGGAGACGAGCTCGACGTGTACGTCAGTGACAACGTCGTGCGTCGTATTCGGCGTTCAATGGCCAAATCCACCGATGCCGTCGTGCCCACGTCGTTTATGCGGATCGCCGAAAGCGCGCGGGTATTCGAACATCTCGCGGAAGGACAACGGGTCCGTTTTCCCACCGACGACCATATTCACGACGGCATTCTCATCGAAAAATGTCGATTCGGTGCCTTGGTGGAACGTAACGACGGCAAAATCGTCGGCCTTGGTTTCCAGCGCGTTTGGCCCGCCGGTGACGAGACCACTCTTTCATCATGAACATCGAGGAGCGATATGGCGGTTGATATCGAAGGTTTTACACGGACGCCTTTTACGCACAATGGCGAAACGCGGGATGTGTATCGACGTGGGGAAGGCCCAGGCGTCGTCATTGCCACGGAAGTTCCGGGATTGACGCCGTCGGTAATTCAGTTTGCCGAACGCGTCGCGGCTGAAGGATTCACGGTATTTCTTCCCCAATTGTTCGGCACGCCGGGCGTACCTCATAGTTTTCCCACGGCGTTGGGCGTCATTGCTCGCGCGTGCATTTCGCATGAATTTCGCGTTCTTGCCGCCAATGAATCCAGTCCCATCACGGATTGGTTGCGCGGATTGTGCCGCCACGCGCATGAGTCCGTCGGTGGAAAAGGCGTCGGAGCCATCGGGATGTGCCTCACCGGCAATTTCGCCTTGACGTTGATGGTCGATCCGTTTGTCGTGGCACCTATCTTGTGTCAGCCGTCGCTGCCCTTTGCGATGGGCAAGAAAACTCGCGCAGGCATGCACATTTCGGATGCCAATCTGGCCATCGTCAAAGAACGTTGCGCCAAAGGCACCAAAGTGCTCGGATTGCGTTTTACGCACGATTTCATGTGTCCACCCGAGCGTTTCGAGTCATTGCGGCAAAACCTGGGCGACGCATTCGAAGGCATTGAAATCGATTCGGGACCCGGCAATCCCTGGGGCATCAAACGCATCGCCCATTCCGTCGTCACCAACGATCTCGTCGACAAGGAAGGTCATCCCACCAAACAAGCCCTCGACCGCGTTCTAGGGTTTCTCCGCGAAAAACTTCGCGATTGACGAACGTCCCGTGTCCGACCGCGAAACCCTCCTCGTAAACAACCGCGGCCATGTCATCACCGACGGTCCGTTTGTCTTGGTATGCCATTGCCCGGGAGGCGTCTTCGACCCGTTCGTTTATCTCGTGTCGGCCATTGCGACAATCTTATCGATCGTCATCGGGATCATCGT
>CAYSYX010000413.1:0-4786 GCA_964435055.1 uncultured Polyangium sp.
CGTCAGTTCAAACCTTTGACGCGGAAAATCACGCCGTAACTCGGAATCTTATCCGACGGCTTGGCGGCTTCGCCTTCCATTTCTTTCTCTTTGACCGTAAAGCCCATGTACGTAAAACCCTTCGTGGCGGCGAAGGCAACGGGCCAAGGATAAAACACGCCGATCAAATCGCTGACCGGGACCGAATCGATCATGGTTCCCTTTTTGGGATCCCACACTGTGAATTGTCGGCAATTGCCGTCGAGCACGCAGAGCCCGGCCGCGCATTTTCCGGCATCGGCGACATGACAAATGTCTTCGCCGTCTTTGAGGTTTTTATCCTTTTCGCGATCTTTGCCGAATTTGACCTTGAGCTTCCCGTCCGGCGAATGAATGCCGAGATAATAATCGCCGCGCATCGTCATCGTGAGCAAGTAGTCCTTGTCCCAAGACATGATGCGCGAAACGCTCCATTTTTCGGCCTGTTTACCCGCTTCGGGTTTCGGTGCATCCCAACCTTTGAACTTCCAATCGGTCTCTTTGCAAGTCGCCACATCGTCGATGCGTCGCACGTCATCGACAAACCGGTAAAACCCGGACTTCCCGTCGGGTAATAGGTCGTGGAGCTTGCATTCCACTGTTTCGACTTTGCCCCCGACGTACTTGTAAAACTTATTGAATCCAATGACGACCAGCGTTCCATCCGCAAGGACCGTCAAGCGTTCGGGTTCTTCCGGGAACGCCAACATTCCCTTGTCCCCGAATTTGGGATCAATCGCCAATTTGCACGTCTCACCGGGCTCGGGGATGTAATGACGCACCTTTTTGTCTTGATCCGTCAGGTAAATCGATCCGTCCGGAGCCGCGACCATATTGCGCAGAGCATTGGCAAACCACTCGTCTTTGAGCTCCGGGACGGACGTATCCAGCAAACACGCTTCCGCGGTGACGTCTTTCCCGCCAAACGTTATTTTCTTGCGATCCTCGGGTGGATCAAATGCGACGTTTGGCAAAGCGAAACGCTCTTTCGGCGCCGTCGGCTTGGGCTCCGTCACAGGTTTGTCCGCGGGTTTGTCGTTCTTTACTTCCGCCTCGAGGGGCTTTTTGTCCTCCGCAGGTGCAGGATTCCCTGCATCCGCAGGCTTTTTAGCCGTATCGGCGGCGGGTGTCTTGACGGGCTCGCTCGAGCCTCCACATGCGCTCGTGACGGCAACGGCTGCCGGCAAAAACACGTTCGAGATCCACTGGTAACGCGCCAAACGAGAAAACATCGCGAAATTCTCCTGGGAGGCAAGCCGTCAAGTTGTCGACGACGCCGGGGACCCTACAGGAAGCATGCAATCGGCTCAAGGTCCGTGAAATCGTTTGCCAGTCGCACCGTTTCGCGAAAGCATGCCCGCGCGAGCCAGACGACATGCGCGCACGCGCCGACTTTTTAGAAGGACTCCTCGAGCTGCATTTGCAACCGGATGCCCGCGCAAGACGCGTGGTTTTTCGGCAGAGTATTACGTCGCTCGCGATCGAAGCATCGGCGGATGGCCCTCCGCCGCTCGATGGTCTGCGCCCCGAAGCGTTGCTCGAGAGCATTCGCGCGGCGGTCAAAGACGGCTTGTTCGACGACTTGAGTTGGCTTGCGCCTCCGGCTGCGGCGGTCGCTTTGTACGAGATTACGGGCGCTTTGCCGCTTGGTGCGGAGCGACGTGAACTTGGTCGTCGTGTCGTCGCGCAACTTTATGACGGGGATGCCGCGACGTTCGTCGCGCTCGCGACACGCATGGCGCTCGGCAATGCCCGCGCGCTCGACGGAGCGCCCGTACGAGCCCGCATTGCGCTGGCGTTGCAATTGGGCAGCACGGTCGATGTGCCCGTGGATCCGCTGGCATTTGCGTTGGTTTCACGCCGCGAACTCGCCAAAGACTGGGTTGGAAATGCGGCGACGGGATCGCTTCCCGAACGTCGTTTGGCAGCTCGTTTGTTGGAACGCGCGTGTCGAGAAGCGGCGCGGCGAGCGAGTCAAGGCGATGAAGATGCGTTGCGCCTGTTCCGAGGTATCACTGCGACAAACGCTCCGATCAACCGCAATTCTTCGCTTTCCGACGTTGTTTGTGACGCCTACCGTCGCTTGCTCACCGATCGCGAAACGCTCGTGTGGCGTCATGCGGCGGCGGCGCGAGGGTTGCTCGCGGGTGTCATTCCCAGTCTGCATGAAGAGATCCGCGGGAACCTTGGGACAAACCTTTCTCCCACCGAATGGCGTCGCGCCGCGACGTCGCTCGTCGCCAGCATCGCGTTCGATCCGCAAGGCGGACTCGCAGCTTGTCGCGATCTTCTGGCCTCGAACCTGGTGCGCAAAGATCCCGGCATTCCGATGGCCATGATCTGGGGTTTGCCCAGAGCGGTCGATGCCGAGCCGGAAACGGCGGAGGAATTGCTCGATGCCATCGCCGAAGCTCATCCGATCATCATCGCGGACGGTTTGATCGAGTTGAACGCGGAGCTCGGAACGTCGTTTGGCGCGCGTGCTCGAACGACTTGTATTCAGGCTCTTTCGCAGAGCCTCACGTTGCCGCAAGACGACGACGGACTGACGGCGCTGGGTCAGTGCATGCTGCGTGATCTCGAAGGGCATGAGCCTTCGGAGCTGGCCTCGGCGGTGCGCAACGCCGTCGCCGCGTTTGTCGAAATAGGATGCCGTGAAGCTGCGGCGCTGGCGCTCACCGCGATCGAACAAGCCTCGAGTATCCTCGACGCGCTCGAAGTTTTGGGCGCCACGACGGCGGGCGATACGACCCGCGCGAGTATGTCTCGACGAACTGCCGCGCGGATGTTGCGCGAGCTCGACATGAATTTGTACGAGTCCGGATTGTTGCGAAGTCTGGTGCTGCTCGAACGACGAACCGCTGGAAATGACAGCGGAGCCGCCGCCGGTTTGGAACAAGTGGACGATCGCGTGACGCGATGGTTGCTTCGTGTCGAAGCGGAATCGCGACGAAATGGTGGACTTCCTCATCCGACGTTTCACCAGAGAAACCTCCGAACGTTGCTGCACGTCGTCGACGGTGAATCCACCGAAGGAACGGACGACGACAACCGCGGCCGAGGCAAACTCCGTTTGCTCGAAACGTGCGACGTGCTCACGCGACGGCTGGCGGCGGAGCAAGCATCACCGTTGCGTCGCGCGGTTGCGGCGACCGTCGCCCGCGCCTTCGATGCGCTCGTTCGCGCAGGAGCGATCGATGCCGCGGATGCCTTGCTCTTCGCCTGCATGCGCACCGGCGATCACACCACGCTCGAGATCATCGCCGAAGCAAGCGTTCATCCGGACGTACGCGAACTCTTCGCGTGTTACAGCAAGTACACCAATGCGCTGCGCCCGGACATTTTGGGCAATGATCCCAACGCGCGCGTCACGGGGGCACTGAATGCGTTGACGAAGTTCATCGGCGACTTGCCTGCCGGAACATCGCAACGCATCGAGGGGTTGCGCACCGCGCTGAGTCGACTTGCGCGAAGCCTGGATACGGTCCGCAACGCGCGCTCCCTGGCGCCGCTCATCGACGAAGCGGGCGGCAAGGAAGCATCGCCGCTCGAAGCGATCGAAGACGCCCTGACGACGTTGTCCCGCTTGACGTCCGCGTCGTTGCGCCGACTTGCCTACCACGACGACGAAGAACCACCGGCTTCGATTGCGATCACCGAAGAACACCTCGCGAGCGTCGTGGCGATGGCCCGTGATGGTGGTGCCGCGCCAAACCTCGAACACGCCATCGAACAGGTGCTCAAGACAGCGGACGCGAACCTCCCCGGAGCCATCGTGCAAACGACCGGCATCGTCTTGCGCCGCCTGACGACGTTGCCCACGCAATTGTCGAACGCCGCGTCCAATCCGCAAGTCGATCCGCACGCCGCAGATGCGCCTTTGCCCGCGTGGTTGCCTCCGAATCGGACCATCGGCGGATTCTACGTTCACCGACGTCTCGGCGGTGGATCGTTGGGCACCGTGTTTGTCGTGTCACGCGCGGACGAACGGCATGATCCCAACGGGGAAAAGTTTGCTCTCAAAGTACCGGATTACGACGCAACGGCCGCACGCAGTGTCTCCGAAGCGGAATTCTTGAAGCTATTTCGCCAAGAAGCGGGCGCGTTGCTCTCCCTTCCCGATCACACGAATCTGGCCCGATTCGTCACGTTCGACGCCGGTGCCCGCCCCAAACCCATCCTCGTCATGGAGCTCATCGAAGGCGTGCGTTGCGAGCATCTGATCGACAACAAGCTCCTCAATGTCGACATGGCGATTTTCGTCCTCGACGGCATCCTCGCGGGGCTCGAAGCGATGCACTCGGAAAAGATCGGACATCTCGACTTGAAGCCGTCAAATGTGGTTTTACGAGGCGGAACCGAACCGGTGCTCGTGGATTTTGGTTTGGCGGGACGACAGATTCGTCCGGGATGTGCTACCGCGGCGTACGGAGCGCCGGAAATTTGGGGAGCCGCTCCGGACGGCGCGATCGCGACGCCGATGACGGCGGACATCTACAGCTTCGGCTGCGTCGCGTACGAGATTCTCTCGGGCAATATGCTCTTCGAAGCCTCGAGTGATGCCGCGATGATCACCGTGCACGTATCGCATGACGGTTTGCCGCCGAAGATCCGGCGCATTACGAACGGTCGGTTGGCGTCGCTCGGCATGTTCTTGTACCAATGCTTGCGGCACAACCCGAACGACCGCACATCCGCATCGGGTTTACGCGCGGTTTTGCGCCGAATCATTCCGGAAGTGAAGCGCACGACTTGGCCGATCATCGTC
>CAYSYX010000413.1:4796-8654 GCA_964435055.1 uncultured Polyangium sp.
CTCAATAATAGATAAAATACGATAACTCCATACCGACTTGGCCGATCATCGTCGAAGACGAGCAATGAACGTTCGGCGTTCGTTCGGAACGCCAAACCCGCTCACTTCTTCTGGAACTTGGCGCCTTTTTCGAAGATCTGTTTTTCCTCGAGCTTCAAAGGTTCGATTTTGCCCTTGGGGCTGGGCTTGGGCGGAGCGGACTTCGGCGTGACGCTGGTGGTCGTGGACTTGGGGATGTTTCGCGGGGTCGTGTTTGTCGGAGCAACATCCGACTTCTTTTCGATCTCGGTCTCGGTCTTGGATTTGCTCTTGGAATCGATCTCGTTGCGGGGAAGCTCCGACGTCGTCGGCGTGGGTGCGGGCGCCGGTTCTTTGGACAAATTCGCTTTCTTACGAGCCCATTGCACGTCTTGCGCGGCGTCGCCGACCGGATCGAGCTCTTTGGCTTCGTCGAGGCCCTTCAAGCAGCGGTCGAATGCTCCCTTGTCGCATTGTTCGAACGCTTCGGCGCGCAAGAGTTTGGCGCGCTCGAGTTTGTCGTTACGAAGCGGTTCGGCCGAGATGTCGGGTTTGGCGATGTCAATGTCCTCGGGCGTTTGTCGCAAAATACGCCACACCACGAAGGCGCAAATGCCCAAGGCGGCGACCGCGGCGAGCTCCGCGATCCAACGTTCTTTCATCCAGCGCCGCATACGCGAGACGCGTTGACGCACACGCGCGGCGGGGATCTGTTCATCCGCTGCGATATTTTCGAGTTTTTCCCCCTCGCCTTCCCGCGCCATCCACGACAACGTTTTTTGCGCTTCCTCCGTCGTAGGCGCTTGTTTTTCGGCCCAGCGCAGGAGCGATTCTTCTTCCACGGGCGGTGGACCGGCGACGAGCTCCGGGGGTTCTCCGACTTCTTCGCGCGAGGTTCGTCGGTGTGTATCGACGACTTTGTGTTTCGCGATTCCCAACAGGTACTTGCGAAGTTCTTCTTTTTCGGTCGGAAGGTTCTTCGCGACAAGCGCGTCGCAGAGCACCGTTTGCACGATATCGTCCGCATCCGCCGCGGAAACACGGCGTTTGACGAATTCGAGCAAAAACCTCCGCAGCTCGGGATCGGCCAGAGGTTCGTCGACTTTCGGCAGGTCGACTTTGGGTAGCTCCATCGGCATCGGGGTGCTCATCGACCCCTCATCGGAGAACGTATCCAAAATGTGACACGCTCGAAAATTATTTTTTTTCGCAGTTTCGCCGTCACGCTCTCACGATTTCATTCGACACGGGAGCATGAAACACCTGTTTACGCTCCTCGCCCTCCCGCTTGCCCTCGTGCTCATGGCCACCCCTTCCACCGGAGCACCACAGGCAAAAAAGGCGAAGCTGCCGACGACCAAGATCTCGCAGATCCAATCGAAGGAAGCCAAACGCCGACCGAACGCGGATCATAAAAGCAAACCCGCCTCGACCCGGATACGTGCGTCCAAAACGGCGGAGATCCATACGGACAAACCCGACGCGAACAAGGTCACGCTCGTCTACATCGACAAGAGCGATCACAAGCTCGAGCTTCGAGCCGGATCACGCGTGATCAAGACGTACAAAGTCGCGATTGGCCTGGGTGGTATGGGCCCGAAACAATTCGAAGGCGACATGACGACGCCGGTTGGTCACTACCAAGTCACGACGCGCTTTCGACCGCTGTTTCATCAGTTCATCGGCGTCAGTTACCCGAACGAAGAGGATCGAAAACGTTACGCGACGCTCAAGCGTCAAGGCAAAGTGCCCGACGGACGCGGCGTGGGTTTCGGCATCGGCATTCACGGCGTTGGTTCGCGCAAACTCAGCGGCATTCACAAGCAAGAGGATTGGACCCACGGCTGCATTGCGATGGACGACGACGAAATTGACGAGTTCGGGAGCCTCGTACCGGAAGGGACGGCGATCGAGATCGTCGACTGAAGCGTCGAAAATGGTTGGTTCCGACGGGCGGAGAGGTGTATCGTCGGGACGAACGATGGCGAAAAACCATTGGCTCGTGAAGAGCGAACCCTACAAATACTCCTTCGCGCAGCTCGTTGCGGACAAACGCACGATGTGGGACGGCGTGCGCAACTATGAAGCGCGCGGGAGTTTGCGAGCGATGAAGGAGGGCGACTTGATCCTCTTTTATCACTCGAATGAAGACAAAGCCGTCGTGGGCGTGGCGCGTGTCGCCCGTGAAGCTTATGCGGATCCAACGAGCCCGGATGAAGATTGGAGCGCAATCGACATCGCCCCGATCATGCCGTTGAAGCATCCGGTGGATCTCGAAACGATTCGTTCGGATCCGGCACTTGCGGACATTGCGCTCATCAAACGCAATCGGCTCAGCGTGGTGCCCGTGTCGAAGGAACACTTCGACCACGTGTTGGGACTCGGCAAGACAAAACTTGCGCGCAAGTACCAGTGACGTGCGAGTGGACTTGACGCGGGCGTCGCGTGAGGCGACGTTCGGCGCGTGATTCGTTCGACCCTGCGTTCGTTGTTCTCCCTCGCGATACTCTCTTCGGCAGCGGCAGTTGTTGGTTGTTCCGGCCCGCCGGTGCCTTCGGCGATCTCGGGAGACCCGGTATGTCCCGATTATTCAATCGTCGCGGGAGGCACGAAACTCCGCGGTGGACTGCGGTTTCCGATCCGCGTGACGGTGCTCGACGACGACGATCCGGTGACGAAGGTGATTGTGTTCGGCAAGCATGCTGAAGGCGATCCGAGCCCCAAGCTGGTTCTTCCGGACAAAAACAAAGAGTACAAAGTCGAGTGGTCGGTTTGTCCCAATGAACACGCGACGGCGCCGGTGACGGCGACGAAGTCGAAGTCGCTGCGAGGTGAAGCGACCGCGTACGACTGTGGGGAAACGAAGCCGTACAAGACGACGACGCTCACGACGAAGAAGGGGGATCCGTCGTCGCACGCGTTGAAGTTCGAGGCGCCGGAAAAAATCGAATGCTGGGCCGACGTGACAGCCAACGAGGTCATCGACGCGGGAGTCGCCGACGCGGCGCCCGTGGTGGAGACGCCCGATGCGGACGTGGTCGCGGACGGCGGAGCAGCGGATGCCGAAGCCACGGATGCCGGGGCTGTGGAAGCGGCGGATGCCGCACCGGCCAAAGAAGGCGGGGACAAACCTGCTGAAAAGACCGAGAAAAAAGACGATAAGGCGACCGACAAGCCGACCGAGAAAAAAGACGACAAGCCGGCGAAGTAATCGTGCGCCCGGTGCGGAGCCGGATGCAAGAGCCGCGACAATGGTTCGTCCTGCCGGAACACACCAAGGTGATGATTCACCTCGGCTGGTTTTTCCGGCACAACCATTCGCGCGCTTCGGCCAAACCGGCGCCGAGTATGTCGGGACGAATCAATTCAAATCTTTGCAGCACCGGACGCCGGTCGAATAATCGAAGTAATCGAAGGGGTGGGCTTTGACGACGGAATCGCAGCCGTCTTTTTTGGACCGGGCATAAAATCCCCCGACAAACGTGCCTTCGGGATCGTCGATCCATTCGTCCATGTTGCCGACCATATCGTAAATCATATCGCCTTCCCATTCGCTGACGCAGGAACGGGTATCGCCGGTCATACGCAAGAGCGGTTTGTTGTCGCTTTTGACCATATTGAGGCGCGGGTCGCTGTGGCCGATGCTGGCATTGCCGTGTAAAACCGCGGCGGGATGAGCTTCACGAAAGATATTGCATTTACCGGCCGAGTATTTGTCGCCGTACGGAAATGGTTTGTCCGCTTCGCCGCGACAAGCGGTGCGCCATTCGTCATGAGAACACAATCGTTTGCCCGCGTTTTTGCAGGCCAACGCCGCCAAAGGCCCCGTCATGTAGCCTT
>CAYSYX010000414.1:0-8616 GCA_964435055.1 uncultured Polyangium sp.
GGGCACGGGTGGAATGGGCACGGGAGGTTCCGGCGGAGGTTCCATGGCCGTATGCACGCCGGAAGGGCCATTTGATGGTGCGCCGGTGATGGCGGCGGCGAACAAGTGGACCTGGGTCGACGTCCCGGAGGCGAAATGCCGCGACGGCAGCGCGACGGGCTTTGGCATTCGCATCAATCCGAATTCGAGCAAGCTCGTAATTTACATGCAAGGCGGCGGGGCGTGTTTTAATGCCGCGACGTGTGCCGGCAATCCAAGCTCGTATGGATCGGGCAAATTCGGCAATGGTCCTTCGGGCGGACTTTTCGATGCGAACAATGCGGCGAATCCGCTCAAGGATTGGAGCTTCGTTTATATCCCGTATTGCACGGGCGACGTGCACGGCGGTAATGCAACGGCGGTGGATGTTCCGGGTATCGGTTCTCCGAAAAACCAATCCTTCGTCGGTTATGCCAATATCGGGTTCGACTTGAAGCGCATCATTCCAACATTCCCGGATGTGACGCAGGTGTTGGTCACGGGCGAGAGCGCGGGAGGGTTTGGCGCGTTTTACAATTACGATCGCATTGCGCAGGCATTCTGCCCGACGCCCGTCGATTTGCTCGACGATTCAGGTCCGCCCATGAGCGATACGTACATGCCTCCTTGTTTGCAACAGCGTTGGCGCACGTTGTACAAATTGAACGATACCTTGCCAAAGGATTGTGTGGACTGCGCATTGCCGAACGGCGGTGGTTTGGCCAATACCTGGGCGCAGCTGGGAAAGAAATACGCCGATCGGCACTTGGGGCTCATCTCGTCGGACAAAGACGGCACGATTGCTCAATTCTACGGGTTTGGCAAGAATAACTGCCAAGGCATCGATACATTTGCGACGGCTCTTTCGGGCACCGAGTATGCGGCGGGGCTCAATGAAGTGCGTGAAATGTACTTGAAACCGTGGTCGGCGTGGAGCTCGTACTTCATCAGCAGCACGAGCCACACGTATTTGGGGAGCAATAACTCCTACTACAACACGACGGTCATGGGCACGTCGCTCCCGACGTTTGTCGCGGGCATCGTCAACGGGTCGGCGTCCGTGCATATTGGTCCGTGATTTGCCCCGCCAAAAGCCGCGTCGCCTGACGCCTCGACCGCAGCCCGTCATTTTCCTGTTGCTCCCGAACGATTCCTGAACAATTCTCCCGCCATGATCAATCCGCGCATGCAGTTTCGCCGCATCGCCGTGTATTGCGGTTCGACCAGCGGCGTCGGAAATCGCTACCTCGATACGGCTCGGGAAGTGGGCACTTACCTGGCCGAACATGGAGTCGATGTGGTGTATGGAGGGGGGCGGGTCGGGATGATGGGCGCGGTCGCCACGGCGGCATTGGCGGCGGGGGGCAAGGTTTACGGCGTCATCCCGGAAAAACTCAAGACGAAGGAAATTGCGCATGACGAATTGACCGAGCTTCATGTCGTGGATGGAATGCATACCCGAAAAACCATGATGGCGAGTATGGCGGATGCATTCATTGCATTACCCGGCGGCTGGGGCACGCTCGAAGAGATCTTCGAGGTCGTGACGTGGACGCAATTGAATTATCACAAAAAACCGGTGGGGTTGCTGAACGTACACGGCTATTACGATCACCTCGTCGGATTTTTGGATCACGCGGCGGCCGAGGGATTCATTCGCCCGATTCATCGGCCGCTGTTATCGTGCGCCGATACGTTGCCGAATTTGCTCGATAAAATGTCGAAGACCATCGTCCCCGATCTGGGGCGTTGGATCGACAAACCTTGACCCGGCGTTTCCGTTCCCTATGTAGAGGCTTCATGACCATCGAGAAAAAAATCCCGGAAGGAAGGCTCGGTCGATTCGTACGCCTCGCCGGCGTGGGTGCACGTACCGGCGTGAGTTTGCTTCGCGGGACATCGGCGGCGGAAGTGGCGGCGGAAAAAGCGGCGGAAATGCTGGGCACGATGCGGGGCCTCGCCGCCAAAGCCGGGCAAATGGCCAGCTACGTCGACGGGATGATCCCCGAAGCGCAACGCGACGCGTATGAAACGGCGATGAAATCGCTGCGAGCGGCCGCGCCGACGTCGTCTCCGGCGGCGATTCGCAAGACGGTGGAAGAAGAATTGCGAGCGCCGATCGACAAGCTGTTCGTGGAATGGGAAGACAAACCATTTGCGAGCGCATCGATTGGACAAGTGCATCGTGCGCGCCTCGAAGACGGACGAGAAGTTGCCGTGAAGGTCCAGCACCCGGGCATTGCCAATGCGGTCGAATCCGATTTGCAAAATGCCGACGTCATGGGCGGGATGGTCGCGACGCTCGGTCCGAAAGAACTCGACCCCAAAGCCGTCTTGGCCGAATTACGAGCTCGTTTTACGGAAGAACTCGATTACGAGCTGGAAGCGCGGCGGCAGAAGCTGTTCATTACGCTGCACAAGGGAGACTCGGCGATCCACATTCCCGACGTGATCGACGATCGGAGCGCCAAACGAGTTTTGACGACGACCTTGGCCAAAGGCCAAACGCTCGAAGATGCGAGCCTCGGGGATGAAAAAACGCGCCGTCACTTTGCGGAGACGATGTGGCGTTTCGTATTCAAAGGAAACTTGGTCGGCGGAATGTTCAATGCCGATCCGCATCCCGGCAATTACATTTTCCAAGACGGACGCGTGGTATTTCTCGATTTTGGTTGTGTCCAGCCCATTGAAAACGATCGGCTGGAAATGGCGCGAAACATTCATCGTGCGGCCATGAGAAAAGACGAACGGGCGTTTCGTGAAGCGGCCAAAGTCATTCTGAATACTCGCGGCGGGACGTACGAAAAAATGGCGACCGAATATTCCCGACGCTGCTTCGAACCGCTTTTCCAATCGCCTTACCGCATCACGCGTCCGTACGTCGTGACCTTGGTCGAAGGCGTCAAGAACATGAAAGAGGCGGTGCTTTTGAAGGAAAACGGCAATTTCGTGCAATTGCCCCCCGGCATGCTCTTCATCAATCGCTTGCAATTCGGGTTTTATTCGGTCCTCGCGCGCCTCGATGTGGAAGTCGATTACGCGGCCGTCGAACGAGGCTTCCTCCATGAAGCCGGGATCGTCTGACGTCCGAGGCTCCGGGCCCTCTTGACAAAAGCCCAAAAATCGTCTTTTCTACGGGAAATCCACGCCTCGATGCTCGCGCGGAAGGAAACTCGTCCATGAACGCCATGGTCCTTTGTCCCGGTTGCAAACGCCACGTATTTGCCGGAGAACCGGCGTGTCCTTTCTGCGGCATTGGGTTTGCGTCGACAGCGCCTGCGCCTATGCCCGCGATTGGCGCCGAATTTTCACGCGCCCAACGTTACGTCGTTGGAGCCGCCATTGCAGCAACCGTCGCGACCGCCGGATGCAGCTCGCCCACCGTCGTGCGCAATCCCGATGAAGTCGGCAACGTCACCGTGGACGTCAATGACACGCAGGGTGACCGAGATCAACGCAAGTCGCTCGAGTTTGCGACGGATCCCAATAACGACGAAGCTCGAATCGCGGAAGAACGGGCGCGACGCGAACGCGAAGAACAAGAAAGACGCAACAGAAAAGACCGCGTCATGCATGATGACGACGAAAATGATGACAGGCGGAACGACGAATGGGAACGACGACGGCGATGGGAAGAAGGACATCGATGCGTCAACAATGTTTGCCCGCCTTATGGTTGCGTTTTTCCGGACGAAGCTTGCGATACCGTTCGAGTATGAAGTGAATTTCATCGTAATGGTTTGACGCTTGAATCGTGGACAATCCATTACGGTGTCAAAAGGCATCTCGCCACACCGTGGGCCATGACCATCCTCGAGCATCCCGATCGTGTCCAATCCTCCCCGCGACGATACAGCGCCACGTGATATAGCTCGCGACGCACTTCTCGACGCGCCGCGTCCGCGGAGCCTGCCCATATTGCCTTCCGTGGAACAGACGCGAAGTCAAGCGCGGGGACCGCTTTCGCCGCTCGCATCTGAAACCCGCGAAATCGACGCGATTTGCCGCCCCATTTATGCCGTATGGGAATTGACGCTCGCATGTGATCTTGCTTGTAGACATTGCGGTTCTCGTGCGGGAGGGGCTCGTCCGGACGAACTGACGACGGAAGAAGCGTGTGATTTGGTTCGGCAGATGGCGGAGCTCGGCGTGCGGGAAGTCGCATTGATTGGCGGCGAAGTGTATTTGCACGATGGGTGGCTCGACGTGGTGCGTGAGGTGCGGCGCGTGGGAATGCAATGCACGATCGTCACGGGAGGTCGCGGAATTACAGCGGAAAGAGCACGCGCGGCGAAAGCGGCGGGGGTGCAGAGCATGGCGGTGTCGATCGACGGAAACGAGCGAACGCATGATCGTTTGCGAGGTTTCTCCGGGTCTTATGCGGCCGCGCGTAAGGCGCTCGAGCATGCGCGCGACGCGGGGATGCAGGTGGCGGTGAACACGCAAATCAATCGCCTTTCCATGCTCGATTTGCCGTCGATTTTCGATGTACTCGTAACGAGCAAAGCGCACGGTTGGCAGGTGCAATTGACGGTGCCGGTAGGCCGTGCGGCGGACGAACCCGACGTGATTTTGCAGCCGTACGATTTGCTCGAAGTGTTCCCGGTGTTGGCGGCGTTGAAGGAACGATGCATTGCCGCGGGGATCAAAATGATGCCGGGGAACAACGTGGGATATTACGGTCCTTTCGAGCATCTTTTGCGCAACTACACGACGGAAAAACACGGCGAATCGTGCAGCGCGGGTCGCTCGACGTTGGGTATCGAATCGAATGGCGACATCAAAGGTTGTCCATCGCTTCCAACGGAATCTTGGGTCGGGGGAAATGTTCGTCAGAACAAACTTCGGGACATCTGGGAACGCGCTTCCGCGCTGCGGCATACGCGCGATCGCGGCCCTGAAGAACGCTGGGGATACTGCAAAACGTGTTATTACGGTGCAGTTTGTCGCGGCGGATGTACCTGGATGGCGACAGCGCTGTTCGGCAGGCCGGGGAACAACCCGTTTTGTCATCATCGCGCGCTGGAAATGCAGCGTTTGGGTAAGCGTGAACGCGTTGTCTTGAACCAAAGAGCCAAAGGATTGCCTTTCGACCAAGGTCTGTGGACCCTCGAAGTCGAGGAGCTTGGCAACATGATTTGATTATTTGCGCGATTTTGGAAGTTTTCGCGCAACTTGTGCGTAAAGAGCAACGCAGCCCTTCCCTTTTTGCCACAGGGTGGAGTATGGTCGTGCGTATGAAGGTTGACGCTCCGCGCCACTCGTGGGTGGTCGCACTTGTCCTTGGAACTGTTGTGGTTGGCTCATCGGCGCCGGCAAACGCCGACGAGGCGGCCGATCGCAAAGCCGAAGCCCAGCGGCTGTTTACGGACGGTCAAGCGGCATTTGACAAGGGTGACAAGACGACGGGGTGTCTGTTGATGCGCAAGAGTTTGAAACTCTTTGCGGTGGCCAACGCGCTCTTCAACGTCGCGCAATGCGACGAAGCCGATGGGAAATTGGCATCGGCGCTCGGGCATTGGCAACGAGGTTTGTCCCTGGTGGACAACACCGACAAACGGGTCGCTCCCGTGAAGAAGAGCATTGCGGCGCTCGAGGGGCGGCTGCCGAAATTGAGCGTCGTGATTGCGCCGCGATTTTTGCCGCTCGAGATTTTGGTCGACGACGAGCCGGTGGAAGCGGAAGTCTTGTCGGCACCATTTTTCGTCGACGTGGGCAAGCGGGTCATTACGATCCGCAAGGCGGGGCATAAAGAACGCAAAGTCGAGCTCGTGGTGCAGGAGCGGGAACGAACCGAAGTGGTTGCGGAGCCGGGCGAAGCGGAATCGGCGAATGTTTGTCCTCCCGCACCGGTGATACCGCCTCCGCCAAACCTGAATCCGCTCAAGATAAGCGCTTATGCGGCATTGGGCGTTGGAGCCGCAGCGTTGATTGGCGCGGCGACGACGGGAGGATTCATCGTTTCGAATGACACGGCGATCAATCAATCGTGTCCGAACAAGTTCTGTGCAACCGGACGTCCCAATGAAATCATCGATTCCCAGAATACGCTGATTCCGCTCAATGGTGTATTTTGGGGCGTGGGCTTGGTCGGTGCGGCGTCGGGCGCGGCAATGCTTTTGATTGCGAATCGCCTTGGAAAAGAAAACAAAGCACCCGTGGTCGCTCCGCTCATTATGAAGGATGGCGGTGGTCTTGGCTTTACAGGGAGGTTCTGATGCGTCGCTTTTTGCTGCCTTGTAGTGGAGTTTTGGCACTCATTGGGGGTTGCGGGCTGGTCGGAACTTATGATTACGACAATTATGAAGGGCCCCCGCCAGCGGAATCGAGTTCGTCCTCTGGAACCGCGGGAATGGGCGGCATGGGCGGCACGGCGGGCATGGGTGGAATGGCGGGAATGGCCGGTATGCCACCCGTTTGTCCACCACCGGGCGGTATGAAGACTCCGGATTTGTGCAACAACGGTGTCGATGAAGATTGTTCGGGTGGGGATTGTGTGGTCAATGCCGCATGGTCGGCGCGATTTGGTGATGGTCTTCATCAACAAGTGGAAGCACTGACGACCACGCCGGATGGCGGACTCGCATTGGCGGGACGATTTACGGGCTCGCTGAATGTCGGCGCTATCCCACTGATGGCTCCGAACAACAACAAACTGTATTCGTACGTGACTCGCCTGGACGCGAGTCGCTCGGCCGTGTTTTCCAAAGTCATCGAAGAAACGGGTCAGATCGAAGCCATCACCGTCCAAGAAGATGCGACGTTCATTACGGGTAAGTTTCCGCCGGTCGTGATGGGAAATGGAGACGTATTCCTTCGCAAACTGAACAAGGTGGGTTCGTACGCGTTCATGGATGGCGGTTGGCAACTCGAATGGCCAAGTGCGGCAACCATTTCCGGCACAGCTATCGGTACAACGAATTTCGTCGGCGCCCCCGTATTCGTTGCCGGTCGCGCCGAAGGAATCACCGCATTCCCGTCGGGTTGTGCAATCCCGCCCAATGGCGTGGCGCCCCTGATGGCGAATAAGAAATATGGATTTCTCATGAGTATTGCGCCGACGGACAAGGACTGCACGTGGGGCAACGCCATTGAAAATGCAACGATATTTACGCTGGCCGTAAATAACAATACCGTCGTCATCGCGGGTATCTATCAAGCTGCGCTCAATGGATTGCCAATGCCCAAACCGGTGGTCGCGAACAGCACCGGCGCCTTTATCGCCGCCTATCACCCCGCAACTCATAAGGTACAATGGGCGAACTACTTTGTACCCGAGTCGCCTGCGGCCATGGCGCCGTTCGACTACGTCAGTTTATTGTCCGTAGCCGTGGATGATGCCGGCAACGCGTATGCCTTGGGAACATTCAAAGGCGATTTCAAGATCGGCAATTCGACGTACACGAGCGAAGCAAATGGCGCGGGATCCGACATGTTTGTTATCGCGTTCGACGGAGCCAATGGAGGAAACGTCTTGTGGTTCGATCAGTTTGGTGGCGCCGATGTTGGAATGCCGCCGATGGGGGCGACACAAGTCCCTTATTCGGTCGTCCTCGCCAAAGACGGACTTTATTTCTCCGGTCGAACGCCGGCAGGCATGGCCATTGAACCGGGAAAACAGTCGGGCCCCATCTGCAAGTTCACGTCATGCGCGTTCCTGATGAAACTCGATACAGCCACAGGAAATACGATTTGGGCTCGCGATTTTGGCGATAATGAAACGGCGACGGACGCGAGCTTTCAATTGGCGGCGGATGCGGATTCCTTGTGGCTTGGTGGAGGTTGGACGGCGAAGGTCGATCTGGGCACGGAATTGCCGCCTATCGGTGCCCAAGATGTCATTTTGGCGCGCTTCTCTCCGCTTCCCTGACGCTCTACCCGAGCATCAGCGGCCGCAATACATACAGCACGATATCCGCCGTAAAGTGCAATACGACGGCATGTTCGAGGCCGCGGTGCACGTACGTCACGCCCGCCAAAAGTCCAACCACGGCATTCAGCACCAAGATCCGCGCCACGACCACGCCATTGAGCGGCCAGATTGTCGAAGCCAACGGCAAGTGCCCCACGCCGAAGACAACGGCTCCGAAGACCACGCCAAACCCCAGAATCAAGGTGCGGTGCTTCTCGAATCCCACGAGTTTTCCCATGGCCCAAGCAGCCAACGTCGTCGCCCCGAGGCGCATCATGACTTCTTCGGAAATGCCACCGTAAAAAGCCGCCAAAAGACCTTGAAATGGCGTCGGCTCGGGAATCGTCCGCAACGGCGCCGGCATAAAGCGGGCAAACACCGCATCGAGCGCAATCACGAGCGCTCCGCCCAGCGCCCCCCAGAATGCCGCCCCGACAAACGTTTTTCTTACCGCAACGATTCGCATCGTCATCCAGGCCTCGAACAAAGGACTCCCCACCCCCATCTTTCGCCCCGCAGCCGTCCCCAGCCACGCCAAGACAAACGACAATACGCCCGTTTGCATGACCGATGCGAAAACAAGCACCGGTAATGGCGGGCGATTTTGGACCGGCATGTCTTGCATCAACGTGAGAAGAAACGGGATGGCAAACAAAACACCGACCGCCGAAAGCACCCCCCAGATC
>CAYSYX010000415.1:0-1954 GCA_964435055.1 uncultured Polyangium sp.
CCCCGTCGCCTCCGGGCAAACCGCCTCTTCCCACGCCGCGACCGGCGGCGGGCGGAGCGCCGCCGCCCAAGCCGTCGTCGGCGGTCGGCACGCCGTTGCCTGGAGCGGCAGGCGCACCGAAGGGGCCGACGACGTCGGCGTTTCCCGGACCGACGAATTCGACACCGCCGCCGCCGATCATCCCGCCTTCGCCGGCATTGCCTGCATTGCCGTCCGAAAGCGGCAAGTCCGCGCTTCCCGCGTGGGCTTCTCGAGGTCCGGATGCGGCGACGCCGTCGGGAGCGGTCATGGCGTCCGGCGAGGATCCTTTTGCGCCGAAGAAAGATCGTCGCGTGGTGATCGGGGCCATTGCGGCGGTGGCGATTTTGATTCCGACGCTGCTCGTCATCGTATTCGTGGGTGGCGATGACAAACCCTCGGGGACGACGACCACCGATAGCGCCGCGACGACGGTGACGACGCCTCCGACAAACCCCACGCCGGGACAAACGTCCACCACGACGGCCGATCCGGTGGCGGAGTTGCCGACGACCGACACGGCGGACAAACCTCCGGCGACCGGTGGCGGACAAGCGCCTGCTTCGACGGGGGCCGGTGCCAACACGACCAAAACGGCCACGCCGACCGGCAAGAGTCCTCCGCCGCCGCCGCCTCCGCCGCCGCCTCCGCCGCCTCCGCCGCCGCCCCCGCCGCCTGCCGGAGGTGGCAATGGAACGTTGGTCGCGGTCGCGGTCGGTGGTTCGTGCACGTTTTCGGTGAATGGCGCATCGAAGGGCACGAGCTCGCAATTGAAGTTATCGGTGCCTGCGGGCACGTATTCGGTCAGCTGCAAACCGGCGAGCGGCGCGCAGAAGACCCGCAGCGTCATTATCAAATCGGGCGAGACCGCGATGGCGATGTTCAAATTGCAATGACGCAGCCGGCGTCATTGTTATGCGGTCTGTCGAGCATTCCTGCACAAACAACATCATCTCAATGACCATTGGTCGCTATCGGCCCGACTGCTGCAATGCGTTGCCCGGCGTCTTGCATTCGGCGTTTGCGTTCGGCGATTCATTCGGTGTTCGTCCGTCGATATTTCTCAAGAATTCCAGTTGACCCCTTGTCGCGGATCCGATTATCTACCTGAACGGACGCATCCTTTCCTATCGTCACAGGGCATAACCACCGGGAGTTCAGCCATGCGTAGCTTGTTGAAGAAGATTCTCATACCGTGTTTTGTTTTCGCCGTTTCCGCGTTGGCGCTTCAAGCGTGCAGCGCTGATCCCAATGACGGCGGTTGTACGCCCGGTTCGACACAAGCATGCACGTGCAACGGCATGGATACGGGCGTGCAGGTCTGCCAAGCCAATCACACGTATGCGCAGTGCACCGGCTGCTCCATGTCGAGCAGCAGCAGCGGTATGACGAGCAGCAGCAGCACCTCGAGCAGCAGCTCGGGTGCTCCCACGTGTTTCCCCGGTTCGAGCATGCCGAACGTTTGTGGCAATGGCACGGTTGATCAGGGCGAAGAATGCGACGACGGCAATTGCACGCACACGGACGCCGGCAACAATTGCCGGACGGCATATTGCGGCGACGGCGTGGTTGGTCCGGGCGAAATGTGCGACGACGGCGCCGGCGAAGTTTGTCCGCCTGATTGCGGCGCAGTGCCGCTGCCTGATGCCGGTCCCGACTCACCGGTGAATCCTTGCGCAGGCCAGCTCGTTTTTGCCGGATTCGCTTCGGCGCAAAATGGGGCTTTCTCGTACAACGGCCAAATTGGTCTCGACGCCGCAACGGCCGCTTGCCAGGCGCTCGGCGGGTTTGGCATGTGCGATTATCAGCAATGGAAGCAGCTCGAAACGGATCCGATGAACCACATGCCGGACCTGACGTTGCTTGCCAATTCGATTCCCAACGGGCAATGCAACGACGTTTGGTTGCAGCGCACCACGGTCGCTTCGGGTACGGA
>CAYSYX010000415.1:1964-8607 GCA_964435055.1 uncultured Polyangium sp.
GCCGACGGCGAACACGTGAACATCTGCAACATGGGCGGCACCATCACGTTCACGTACGACATCGATTGCGACACGATCTTCGATCCGAACAACCCCGGACCGCACCAGGATCAAACCATGCCGTGCAACGTCATGAAGCCGATCCCCTGCTGCCACGAAATCTGCATTTCTCCGTGAAGCGAATGGATCGTGGTCATGAATGCATCGCGTAATGGTTTGCGTCTTGCAACCATCCTCCTCGGCAGCAGTTTTCTCGCTGCTGCCGGGGGCGATGCCCCGATTCCTTGGCCCAACGGTTCCCCTCCCACCTCCGAAGACATTGCCGCAGCCATTGATGATGCTTTGATCCTCGCCAATCGCGATCGATTCGAGGAATTCCTGGTTTCCGTGAACGAAGCCGACGATCGCGAACATATTTTCCTCGTTCAAGATTGGATTGACAAACAAAATTACAAACCCGAAGATTTATTTCGTTTTGGGGATGCATTTTTCAATCATGAATTCCGCCCGATGGATGGCTCGGGTAATGCATCACTGCCGCCTCTGCGTCGCGTGCATACGGGTGTGCGAGGCGGGTCCGATACGTATTCGTGTGCCGGTTGTCATTCCGTAGGGGGCGCCGACGGGGCGGGATCCTTGACGCAAAATGCATTTACCAACGGCGATGGCGAGCATCTTTCGTCGGCAAATATGCGTAATGCCCCCGCGGTCTTGGGTTTGGGTTTCGTCCAAATGCTCGCGGCCGAAATGACCACCGAGCTGTCGAATCAGCGGGCTTCGGCGATGGACCAAGCCGCTACGCAGGGCGCGCCGGTGACGGTCGATCTCGTGGCCAAAGGCGTTTCTTTTGGAAAACTCACGGCGACGGCGGACGGCGACGTCGACACGTCGAAAATCGAAGGTGTCGATTCGGATTTGGTGGTCAAGCCTTTCGGTTGGAAAGGCAATGTCGCCAAATTACGTCGTTTTGCCGAAGAAGCCGCGCGAATTCATTTCGGTGTGCAATCCCATGTCCTCGCGCTTCAATGGAAAGACAAACCGGATATCGAAAAGCTCGGTCCGGGACCCGATTGGTGGGATCCGGACAACGACGGCGTGCAGCGCGAAATCGAAGAAGGCATTTTGACGGCCGCCGCGGCGTACATGACGCTCATTGAAGTGCCCGTCATGATGCCTCCGTATGATTCGGGATTACGTGAACGTTGGGGACGAGGCGCGGGCGTTTTTGATCAAATTGGATGTGCGGATTGTCATCGGACGCATTTGCTCTTGAACTCGGGGGTTTTTCAGGAATATCCGGACACGACGGGCGGACCCGCCGTAGAATTCAATGTGCTGGCGTATGGGGACAAACCTCGAGGATCGTTTGACGTCCAATTGTTCAGCGACTTGAAGCGTCATGACATGGGGCCCGATTTGGCCGATCCGCATGACGAACCCGGGAGCAGCATTCCGCGGAGCGTTTTTCTCACGCGTCCATTGTGGGGTTTGGCGGAGACGGCTCCTTACATGCACGACGGTCGAGCGTTCACGATTCCCGAAGCCATCGTCGCGCATGGCGGTGAAGCGGAAAAAGCGCGGGAAGCGTTTGTCGCGCTCGAAGACGAGGCCAAAAAAGACCTGCACATCTATCTGTTGTCGTTGTCCCGCAATTCGCGATTGGTGGTGCTGCCATGACGAATCGCCGCCCGCTCCAGGCAGTTGTCGGGACAATCCTCGGGAGCGCTCTGTTCGTTGCGGCGTGTTCGCTCGAACCAAGCTCGACACCGGGCGCTTCGAAAGGGACCGCTCGACCGCTCGGCATTTACACGACCGAACTTCCCATCGAGCTTGACAAGCAGGCATATCGGGCGCTCGAACGGGACGCGTTTCGTCGGGAAGCGCGGTTTTACGACGCGGCCGAGCCCGGATATTCATGGGCTTCGACGCGGATCGAACAAGGGGACATCGACGCGCGAAGGTTTTCCTCGGCGGAACTGTTTCAAATCGGCGCGCAACTTTTCAACGTGACGTTCACCGCACCGATCGGATATGGCGCCAAGGATTTGCCGCGTTTTCAGAGGTTCCATCAAGGCAAACGCGGGGGGCCGGATGCGATCAAATGTGCGGCGTGTCATTGGCGTGGCGGCCCCGGCGGAGCGGGCGACGCGGCCGATAACGCTTACATCGATGGGGACGGGGACACGCAAGCGTCAACGTTGGCGCGTAATCCACGATCGCTCGTGGGGGCGGGCGTCATCGAATTGCTCGGTCGTGAGATGACTGCGGAGCTGCAGAAATTGCGGGACGCGATCACGAACAAAGCGCGTACTTCGGGCAAACCTGTCCGAGAAAAACTCATCGTCAAAGGGATTTCATTCGGCGAATTCGAAGCCCGCCCCGATGGAAGTACGGACGCGACGGCGCTTGAAGGCATCGATGCGGACCTCGTGGTCAAACCATTCGGATGGAAAGGTCGCCACGCTTCTTTGCGCGATATCGTCGAAGAAGAACTGCTCATCCATCACGGAATGCAATCGACCTTCGTTGCCGCTCACGGCGATCCCACCCGTATTGGATCATTTGGCGGGACAGACCCGGATGGCGACGGCGTTCACGACGAGATCACCGAGGGGCAAGTCACGGCGTTGACGCTGTTTGTCGCCATGCAAGAAGTTCCCGTTGTTGATCTACCCAGGGAAACCGATCACATGGCGTTGCTCGTCAAAGGGGATCAGCTGTTTACGTCGCTCGGTTGCGATGGTTGTCATGTTCGATCGTTGCCGCTCGAGAGCACCAAGTACGTACTGACGAACCGTGGAGGTGGACCTTCGGTCGAGGTCGACTTGGCGAAGGAAGGGGTGGAGCCGCGTATTGCGTCGGCGGTTCCCGGGGCATTACGCGTATATTTGTACAGCGACTTGAAGAGGCACGACATGGGGCCGGCGCTCTCGGATCCGCGTGCGGAAAGTGGTATTCGGGGGCAATTGTTCGTGACGCCGCCGTTGTGGGGTTTGATGCGCAGTCGGCCCTATTTGCATGATGCTCGGGCGCAGACGGCGCCGCTGGCGATTCTTGCGCACGGAGGTGAAGCGCAGGCGTCGCGAGATGCGTATGCGGCGTTGTCGGAAGACGACAAAGGCGCGCTTCGAGTGTTTCTCACGACGCTCGTGAGGGCTCGAAGGCTCGATGTGCCTTGACGATTTTTGATCGAGGCGTTTGGCGGGGCGTTACAGAGGTGTTTCGGCGCCGGTATTGAGCAGCCCGGATTTATTCTTGCCGCCCCAAACGATCATGCTCGAACCGGTCCAGACGGTGGTGTGGCGGCGCCTTTCGGGCATGGCGGCGACGGCGGGGATGGCTTCCCAAACGCCGCCGCTCGAGTCGGGCGTGAAGACGCCGCCGTCGCCATAAAGGACATCGCAGCTGGTGCCGCCGCAGCCGCCCCACACGACGAGGGTTTTTCCGGTCCAAACGCCGCTGTGTTCGGCGCGGCCCGCGGGCGCATTGGTCGTGGACGTGGTTTTCCAGCTTGATGTGGCGGGATCGAAGGTGCCTCCTGAATTCAGGTACTGGCCGCCATTCCATCCACCCCAGACGAGCATTTCCGAACCGGTCCAAACGGCGGCATGCAGCTCGCGGCCTTCCGGAACATTGGCGGCCGGCGTCGGTCCCATCCAGGTGTTTGTCGTGGGATTGTAGGACGAACCGGTCCAGAGCCAATCGGCGTAATCTTGGCCTCCCCAGATGATCATCCGATCGCCGGCCCAGATCGCGGAATGATTGAAGCGGCTTTGAGGTTGTCCGGCGGTGGGGAGGTTTGTCCACGTGCTCGTCATCGGGTCGAAAGATGCGCCTTGCTTAATGGCGACGTTGTTGGACAGTCCTCCGAAGACGAGCATGGTTTTGCCGTTCCAAAGCGCGGAATGTCGAATTCGCGTCGTGGGTTCGCCCATGGAGGGAAGCGCCGTCCACGTGTCGGTTGCGGGGTCGTACAAGCCGCCGCCGGCTGCGGCTCCGCTTGCGCCAAACCCGCCCCAGACAATCATTTTCGAGCCGGTCCAGACGGCTTGGTGCGAGTGCCTTGCGGAAGGGGCTCCGGTCGTCGATACCGGGGTCCAGCTTTGGTTTGTCGGGTCATACACGCCTCCGGTATCGAGGACGAGTTTGCCGGGGCCGCCGTTACCGCCCCAGATGATCATTTTCGAGCCGGTCCAGACGGCGGAATGTTGTTCTCGAGCGTCGGGGGCGCCGGTGGTGGAGGTGGGTTTCCAGGACAAACAGCCCGGACCCGAAGGATCGTGGGTGATCGCGCCTGTCGCCGGATCACACGCGTCGACGGTGCAAGCGATGTTGTCGTCGATGGTCGCGGCGGTATGAGAAACGGTTCCCGTTTGCGGATCGCAGGCATCCACGGTGCAGAGGTCACCGTCCTCGACGGAAACGGGGTTTTTGACGCATTCGCCTGTTGCACTGCACTGCGCGGTCTCGACGCAGGCCACGCTGCCGCAATCATTTCCTTCCGGAACGGGAGCATGCGTGCAGGTCCCCGATTCGCATAGGTCATTCGTGCACGGAGCATCGTCGTTGCAATCCGTATTGCTCATGCAAGCCGGTGCCGAGCCGCCGCCGCCATCTTCGGTGGGGATGAGGCTGTGGTCGATTTCCGCGATGATGACGCAGTTGGCGAGGGAAAGGGCAGCGAAGGCGGCAAGTAAGGCGGTTTTGCGGCCGGGGCCCGCGACGCGAAGCAGCATGGCTTCCGGTATCAGGAAATCGCGCACGTCGCAAGAACCTCCTTGCTCCGCGAACACGGTGTCTCGCATAATGAGCAGCAAGGCTGTCTTTTCGTCGAACCGCGCGAAGACGGCACACATGTTCACATCGCGCGATGCAGCCTTGAACATGTGTTTCGGAAACTTGACCTTCCAAGTGGATTTGCATCGGCCCGCTTGGACTTTGGCGATACTTCCTCATGGAACCGAAATCGGCTGCGCGAATGAAACGGTTGTCGGAGAACTCGTCATCGAGCTCGAATGCTCGTCAAGTTTCTCTTGACAAACGACTGCCTCGTTTTGGCACGTCCGTCCTTGGAACGCTGTTGGCGATTGGTGCATCGGGCGCATTGCTTGGCGCATGCGGTCCCGAAACGAACCAAGGAGGCTCGACATCGAGCGGTGGGACGATGGGCACGGGGGGCATGGGTGGAGACGGGGGCGGCGGGGGAGCCGGTGGAGGTGCACCGGCGGGGCCCACGTTGTTCGACCTGTATTTGAAGCTCGACCCGGCCGTCAAAGCGAAGTGTTATCCTTGTCATAAGGAGAACGGTTCCGCGCCATATCCATTCTTTGCGGGTAAGACGCCGGAAGAGCGGTACGACAGCGTCACGGGTTGGGACGGATTGATTACGGAATCGGCGGCTCAAAGTCCGCTCGTGGTTCATCCGGATGAACCTTCGCACGCGGATGGCAATGCCGAAATATTTTCCGGTGATGAGAAGAAATGGCTGATCGAATGGCTCACGGCGGAGGCCAAAGAATTGCCCGCGGGTGGTGGGGACATCGGTCCGTCGGTCAAACCGTTCAAGCCGCTCGGCGGAGGGGCTTTCAATACGGTTTATTTGGCAAGTTTGGGCCCGGATTTTGAATTCGCGTCGATTTCGTTTAATGCGAAAGCGATTGGAGGAACGGCCGACGCGCCCACGATGCTCTGGCTTTCGAACATTACGGTACATACCGTTGCCGACAAACCGATCCATATCGTGCATCCCTTGTTTACGGTGTATGCACCGTCATCGCCCGCCGATCCGGATCCCGCCGATAGTTTCTCGAATATCGACCAGACGTTCACCATTGACGGCAACCCGACGCTCGGTACGGGCGAAGTTGTCTTGACAAACTGGAAAAAGAACGCATATTTGGGACTGGCCTTCGAGATTATTGAAATCTACGGCGGAAACGCCGGAGGGACCGGTTGTAAGGACGTGGCGAAATTCAAGGCCGAGGTCGTGCCGCAGATGCAGACGTGCATGATGAAATGTCATGGCGGCACGGATCCTCAGGCCAAGGGGACGATGGACTTGTCCGGGCTCAATGCGGTGACGCCGACGGCGGCGTGTGTCGAGGTGCGTGCGCGGATCAAGCCGGGCGTGCCTGCGGAGAGTCAGATCTTGATCGTGACCGATCCATTGCAGGTGGTCGTACATAAATACAAATTCGATGGGAATCTCCTGAACTACAACAATTTCAAGGACGCTGTGAGTCCTTGGATCTCTGCGGAGTAATCATGATGAAACTTGGCAATTCAGCGTGGAAAGGAGTGGCGCTTGCGGGCCTCATGACGGGCTTCATTGCCTGTCAGCAGCAGGACCCCAACAAGCTCCTCGGCGAGCCGAACGCCGTGCCATGTCCGCCCGATACGGGTGGCGTGGGAGGCTCCGCCGGCAGTGGCAATGCGACGGGAGGTTCTCCGGGAACGGGGGGAGGGTCGACCAGTTCGAGCGGGTCGATGGCGACCGGCACCAGTTCCAGCGGCGGCACGAGTTCGTCGTCGGGTGGAGCTACGGGCAATGCAACGCTCGATGCGCGGGTGATTTCCTACACGGAAGCATTGCGTACGGCGTCGCTCAAGCTGACGGGCAAGATGCCGAGCCTCAAAGAGATGG
>CAYSYX010000416.1:0-8572 GCA_964435055.1 uncultured Polyangium sp.
GTCCTCGCGCGACCGTAATGCACGGCGACCGATGGGCCGCCCGGTAAATGCAAATTGCAAGGAACCGATATGCAGTTCGCCCGCCCGCACGGGAAAAAGGGCGAATCGATCGGCGGTGATGACATCGTAGGTTTGTCCGCCCGCTTTGGCCCGCACGACAGGCTCCGTGCCCGGATTGGCCAGCATCGAATAACGAAGAAAATCCGCGGCGGCGGGATCATGACGATCCTCGACGGTGACCGAAATACGTCGATAAATATAAAACGTGACAGTGATTTGTTCGCCGACGACGGCCGTGGTTTTGTCCGCTTTCGCGTGGACGAAAACATAAGGATCCGGCGCCGAGCGCATTTCGAGGCTTCCTTCGATCGGCGGCAACGTTTCTTCCGGCTCGAAACCGTCGATTCCACCAAAAGGAAAACCAAATCCCCCGAATCCCGGTCCACCCGGCATTAAAAATGGATTCGTCGAACGCTTGGGTTTTCCGGAGGCTTGGATGACCTCCACTTCGATGTTTTGCCCGGAAAAACGACGTCCCGACCATTGCACCGTCGGCGCTGGAATCTGCACCTTGCCCGGGGCGTTCGAAACGAGCTGCCAGCTGGCATCGATGCCGAGCTGCTCCACGCCGTTGATGGAGAACCGCGAGCGAAATATCGTCGGCGGTCCCATGATGCTCATACCTTTGGCCGGCTTGAGTACCGGATCGCTGGGCAATGGTTCGCCCGGTGAAACCTTGGCCGAGAGCTGCACCGTATACGGTTCACCCACTTCCGGACGCGTCGTGCTTATGCGGGTCGTCACCACGGGGTCGGCCTGAACAACGGCCGCCGCGGTGACGATGGTCGCGGCCGCGAGTCCTGTCGAGACAAACCGCGGAAAACTCATTTGTCCTCCATGACGCGGCGAGTTCGATTGGCGGCTCGGGCTTTGGCTTCTTGCTCCTGGTAGGTCGGCGCTTCTTCGAATTGATCGAGAATGCGATCTTCTTGGCCCTTTTGCATTTCGGGTTTGGCCGGTTGCGGCGGTGGAGGTTCGGGGGAACCGCTGTCCTGCCCGCCGGCGTCTTGTCCCGCGTCGGGCTCGCCGCCGTCGTTTCCGCTGTCATTTCCAGCGTCTTGCCCGGCGTCGTCGCCACCGTCGCCGCCGTCGTTGCCATTGGATCCGTCTTCTCCATTGGATCCATCGCTCGCGTCGTCATTACCGTCCGGCGAATCTTCGGGCGCGTCGGGAGGCGAATCCGGCGGAGAATCTTGCCCCGCGTCTTTTTGCTCTTCGATCCGTCGTAATGCAATCGCGCGATTCCACGCCACATCCCGACCAATGCCATCGGCGCTGGAATCTTCGGCCATTCCGGGGATCAACGAGAGCGCATCGTTGTAATGCTTGACCGCTTCTTCGTATTTCTTGCGCAGAAACTCCAAATTGCCCGCCAAGTAATGCGCGCGAGCCCGCAAATCGATCGGCACTTTCGTATCTTCGGCAATCGCGCGCGCGATGATCAACGCGCAGTCCACCTCGAGCGATCGTTGCGCCATGAGCTCGTCTTCGCCCGGGCCACCATCGCTGAGTTCTTCCTCGCCAAACCTTCGCCCGTACTTTTCAGCCAAGGAAAACAGGACGAGGCCCAGATCGAAGGAGCCGTTGTATTTTTGCCGGACGGTATCGGGCAAACCGATGCCGCCATCGCTGCACGCGCCCGTATTCAAATACGTTTCCAGCGCTTCTTCCGCCGATTGCAGTCGACCCGCATCCAAGTCTTCGAGCGCCTGATCCACCGTTGGCGAATTGCGCTCGAACGGCTTTCGAGGATCCCAGCCGTAACATCCCGAAGCCAAATAACTTGCTGCTCCAAGGAAACACGCCAGGAAAAACACCAGGCCGATCGCACGGGCGGCCGCGGGCAAACGCGTTACACGAGCCGTCTTGTTGCGCTCAGATCGAGCCACGACGCACCTCCTGTCGTGTCGCACCCATCGATCGTCGAGGTGGCAACATGTCGGTTGGTTTGGGCCGTGCAGCCCAGCGACGCGGGGCATCCGCCAAGAAGGTTTCGGCCAAAAGCAGCAGGATCGCGAGCCCCAGCGGGTAGAAGTAAACGTCCGCGTAGACCGTCTCGATGCGTTCGGCGAGCTCGCTCTTCATCTGCTTGCGCAAGTCACTCGCGATGCGGGAGATGCCCGTCGTACCGCGTTCGGCTTGGATGAACTCGCCTCCCGGCGTCGCCGCGGCGATGGAAGCGAGCTGTTTCTCCCCGTCGACGCTGAGCGATGTCGTGAGGGGTTTTCCTTTCGCATCCGTACGAAATCCGACGATGCGCCCGTCTTCGGTGACCTCGGGAATCCTCTCCGGTGTGCGTCCGCCGATCTGGACCACGTGCACGGTCGTGCCTTCCGCACCGAGCTGCTGCGCCACGGAAACAGGATCGCCTTCGAGATCTTCGCCGTCCGTGATGAGCAGGACGATTCGTTTGTGCTCCGACGATTTCGGATCCCGCACGAGCAGCTCGCGCGCTTGCGTCAACGCCCGCGCGATCGCCGTACCACCGATCGGCATGTCGTTCGGATCGAGCTGCCGTAAGAACTGAGCGATCGCAGCGCCGTCGGCGGTCAGGGGAAAACCCATCGGTTCCCCGGCAAACGCGACCGCGGCAAACCGTGCGCCTTCGAGGTCCTTCACGAGACGCGCCACTTCGCCTTTGGCGCGGAAAATGCGCGATGGTTCAACGTCTCGCGCGAACATGCTCTTCGAGTAATCGAGGACGATGACGACATCCACGTTCGTCGCCGGAACGAGGCGCGTGCCTTTGCCGTATTGAGGTCGTGCGGCCGCGACAAACGCGAGCGCCGTCGCCAAGACGAGCAGCACTGCTTTCCATGAACGACGCAACGTCGGATCACTCGTCATGAGCGACGCGACTCGATCGGCATCACCAAACGCGTGCATCGCTTTGCGCCGCAGGATCATCCCGTGAACGAGCAGCGCCGCGACGACGAGCGCGAGCAGCGCGAACCACAAGAACACGCTCGACGCGAAGATCATGGGAACCTCCGCAAGAGCCACGCTCGAAGGAGCGCATCGAGGCCGACGAGCACGACGCCCGGGATCAGCAAAAACCCAAACAAGTCTTCGAACGACGTTCGGCTCGCTTCAAACCGCGTTTTCTCCAGCTGATCGAGCACCGAGTGCATGCTCTCCGCGAGCGCTCGAGCGTCTGTCGCGACGTACGCGTTGCCGCCGGTTGTCTTGGCGATCCACTTGAGCAGCTCGGGATTCACCGGATAACGGCGACGCGTGTACTGAGGGTGACCCAGCAGATCGATGCCGCTTTCGACTTCGACTTCGTCATCCGAACCGATCTGAATCGTGTTGACGCGACATCCCTGACTCGTCGCGAGCTCCGTTGCGTATTGCGGTGAAACGAGGCCTTCTTTGTTGTCACCGTCGGTCAAAAGGATCACGACCTTCGATTGCGCGTCACTGCGTCGTAAACGAGCCACCGCGGTCGCCAATGAATCGCCGATCGCCGTGCTCGAACCATCGATCACGTCGAGGCTCATCTTGCCCACGAGCTCGTTCAGCAAGTGATAATCGAGCGTCGGGGGAGACAGCACGTACGCGCTTTTTCCGAAGACGACGACGCCGATGCGATCGGTTTTTCGACGGCTGATGAAGTCTTGAATGACAATCTTCGCCGTATCGAGACGCGTCAAACGTCGGCCCGGCGGGAGAGAAATGTTCCCGGGCAAATCCCCGGGTTTGGCGTCGAGGATCGCCCGCATCGACCCGGACAAATCCAAGACGACGACGATGTCGATGCCTTTGTCGTTGCCCGTTTGATCGCGCAGCACCGAAACAGGTCGAGCAATCGCGACGATGAGCAAACCGACCGAGATGGCGCGCAACACACCGGGCAGATCGCGGAACCGAGCTCGCACACCACGAGGGCCACGAAGGAACGGAAGGATCGTCCCGAGACGCATCCGCGGCGTTCGTTCGTCCTGACCAACGGTGCCCCACCACAAGACAGCAGGCACCAAGAACAGGCCCAGAAGCAACCACGGGTGTTCGAAAGTCGCCGAGGGCCACGCGTCACCGCGAGCGTAAATCGGATACGCGAGCGCAAGCGCCAGGACGACGACAAACTGCAAAGCGATGGAGAAAAACCGCTTCACGCTGCACCTCCATCGGGTTCGGGCTGTCGCGCGATGGGCGTCGTGTTGCGCACGATCGTGATGCCGCGTTCGAGTGCGGCAAGACAATCGTTTTCCGTGGGTTGCACACGGGCAAACTTCACGAGGTCACAGTCTTCCAAGAAGCGATTGATCGTATCGAGTCCCCGTACGGCGGGACGAACTCGAGCCAAGGTTCGCTCCATCTCGTCCGTTGTACTTTCCAAACCATCGAAGCCGTAGCGTGCGCCGAGGTACTTGCGGACGCAGTCGCTCACGCGATCGAAGTATTCGTCGGTGCGTCCTTCGGCGATCAGGTTGGACGTGCGGATGGCTTCGAGCTCGGCCAAGGCGGTGACCCAAGGCAATACGGGCGGCACGTACGGTTCGGGCTTGGGCCTGCGCATCCACGACACGATCGCGATGGCGAGCAGTGGAGCAAGGATTGCGGTTGCTCCGAGCACGGTCGCGAGCGTCTTGGCGAACTCCCATTCTTCACGTTGGTGTCGTCCCGGTGCGTTTGGACGAACCTTCGGATCCAATTCGTTGGCGATGGGATCGTCGACGACGATGGCATGTCTGGCGGTGCAGAGCGTCATCGTTTCGCCGCTGGCGCGAGCGATCGTGATGGGAACTTTGGGCAGCACCAAGTTGTGGCGGCCGGCTTCTTTCGGCAGCGGCACGAACGGCAACAGGACTTTCGTGGTCGCTGAAGATTCACCCTGCTCGGTCGTCAGGGTTGGTCCGGCACCACCTGCGGGATCCGGTAAGACAAACCCGGCTTCTTCCAGGGCTTTGTAGGCATCTGTGCCTCGTTCGACGTGAAATCCGCCGGGCATCACGACTTCGCCTTTGCCGTGAACCACCGTGATTTCCAGCACCGCCGCGTGTCCGCTGAGGCCTCGACCGTAGAGCTTCTCGGTCATCGTCGGGCGCGTTGCGCCTTCCGGAACTCGTTCCGTGCATGAAGGAACTTCCGGGGCGGCTGCGTCTTCGGGGCCGGCATCGGCGAGATCGCCGGCGTCAGGATCTGCGCCGGCATCCACAGCCGCCGCATCGGGATCCTCGCCGGCATCGACCGGAGAGCCGGCGTCGACGGCGGTTTGAGCCAAAGGCAAACCCGCGACGAGACTTGCCGCGACAAACGAAAGGAAAACGAATCGGTGCTTCACCGCCGCATCCTCCTGGTCCGTTTGGCGAAGAGTTTTCGCAGTGGCTCGACGTAGTTGCCGTCGGTTCGAATCGTCACGGTGTCGAGCGCCAGCTTCTTGAAGAGTTTGTCGCGCTCGATCTGGTGCGCGCGCATGAGCGCCGCGTAACGTTCCCGCACGTTGCGATCGGACGTATCGACGACGACCTCTTCACCCGTCTCGAGATCCTCGAACGTCGCGAGGCCGACGTCGGGCATTTCGGTGTCCCGCACGTCTTCGATGACCACCGGAATGACGTCGTGTTTGCTGGCGGCGAGCGCCAACGCGCGCTCGTAACCGCGATCAAAAAAGTCGCTCACGACAAACGTGACGGCTTTGCGTTTTTGAACTTTGCACAACGTCTCGAGCGCCACCTTGAGGTTCGTCCCGGAACTGGTCGGTTCGTAGCCCAAGATCTCGCGGATCACGCGCATGACGTGTTTCTCGCCCTTCTTCGGCGGAACGATTGTCTCGACAACATCGGTCGCGAGAAGCAAACCCACGCGATCGTTGTTGCGAATGGCGCTGAAGGCACACAGCGCGCAAATCTCGGCGGCCACGGCGGCCTTTGACGCTCGTCGCGTCCCAAAGTGCTCGCTCTCGGACAAGTCCACGACGAGCATCACGGTCATCTCGCGTTCTTCGACGAACACTTTGACGAACGCTTCGTTCATACGCGCCGAGACGTTCCAATCGATCCAGCGCACGTCGTCGCCGGGCATGTACGCCCGCACTTCGCGGAAGCTCAAGCCCTGGCCACGAAACACGGACGAGTACGATCCGGACAATTGCTCGTTGGCGAGGTGGCTCGTCTTGATCTCGATCGCGCGAAGTTTCTTCAGCAGCTCGGCCGTTGCCGGTTGCGTGTCGCGCGTTTTGCGAGGTTCGGCGCGGCCGGGTTTGTCCGCATGAGGTTTGTCCCGACGCTCTTCTTTGGATGCTGGAGCCGCGGGTTTGTCCGGAACAAAATACGACCACAAGCGCGACAAGAAGCTCGGCTCCGGAGCTTTTGCTTTGCGCTTTTTGCTCCCTTTGCCCTTGGCGGCGGGAGCCGATGAAGGATCGCGAGGGCGCTTCACGGCACCTCGATCACCTCGAAGACCCGACGTACGACTTGCTCCGTCGTGACTTCTTCGGCCTCGGCTTCGTACGTGAGCATGATGCGATGCCGCAGAACATCGGGGCCGACCGCTTTGACGTCTTCCGGCGTGACGTACCCGCGATGGCGCAAGAATGCATGGGCGCGGGCGGCGAGGGCGAGGGAGATCGAGGCGCGAGGGCTTGCGCCATATTCGATGAGGCTCGCGAGGTCCTTCATGCCTTTTTGACTGGGCTCGCGCGTCGCGAAGACGACGTCGACGATGTAGTCCTTGACGCGATCGTCCATGTACACGTCGCGCACGACTTTTCGAGCCGTGACCAAGGTCTCCGGTTCGATGATCTTGTTGGCCTTGGTTTCGATGAGTCCCGTCGCGCGATCGATGATCTGTCGTTCTTCGGAACGCGACGGATAACCGACCTTCACCATCAACATGAAGCGATCGACTTGCGCTTCGGGCAAACGGTACGTGCCTTCTTGTTCGATGGGATTTTGCGTCGCCATGACGATGAACGGATCGGGAAGCTTGTAGGTCTGGTCGCCGATGGTGACCTGACGTTCCTGCATGGCTTCGAGCAACGCGCTTTGGACTTTGGCGGGTGCGCGGTTGATTTCGTCGGCGAGGACGAGGTTGGCGAAGATGGGCCCGAGCTTCGAGGAAAACTCGCCCTTTTGATGGTTGTAGATGACGGTGCCGATGACGTCGGCGGGCAAGAGATCCGGCGTGAACTGGACGCGGGAAAACTTGGCGTGGATGGCGTCGCAAAGGGTGCGGACGGTGAGTGTCTTGGCCAAACCCGGAACACCTTCGAGGAGGATGTGCCCACCGGTCAAAATGCCGATGAGGATCCGTTCGAGCATGTAGGTTTGTCCAACGATAACCTTGCCGACTTCGCCGGTGAGGTTGTCGATGAAGGCACTTTCTTTCGCGACGAGTTCGTTGAGAGCGCGGACGTCGTGCATGGGAGGATTGAGCGGGTTGGTTGGCGATCGCATCCGCAGAAGGAGCGGAGCTTCGCGCGTAGCTGGTTGGCGGCCCTTTTACAGTCGCGAGGCGAGACTTATTCCCTCGCCGTCAGGTTGCAAGGGGCGAGCGTTCAGACGGCGGGCAAAACGTTCAAGTTTGCGGTTCCGCTTTGCTTGCCTTGGAGCTGCTTGATCTCGACTTTGTAAGCACCCGTCGCCGATGCGGTGAACTCGACGGCCGGGGCGCTCTGGGGCTTGCCGGTGGGGAGCTCACGCAAGATCCGCTCGATGATCACTTTGCCCGAGGGCGACTTTATCTTGACGACGAACGGCGGATCCGCGTCGTCCTCCGCGCGGAAGACGAGCTTGATCACGTCACCCAATCGTGCGGGCTCCGTCTTACAGATGGCCTCGATTTCGCCGACGCAGTCGGTGATGCTTCGGGACACTTCGATGCTCGTTCAACGTTTAGAACCGCCCGAGAGAGAAGGGCGGTGGATCGGCAGCATTATGCACGAAGGCGCGACGTGGGCGAGTTTGCCGCAAACGTGATGTTTTTCGGCTGCATTCGCCCACATTTTGCCCACATCACGTCGCACTTTTCGTTTCGGGACGCCAACGAAGTCGCGGTTGTCGCGCCGCACGAGCTTCATCGAGACGGCCGACGATCGTGGTGTGCGGAGCGCCCTTGACGAGCGCCGCATCCTCGTGCGCTTCGCGCGCGATCGCCTTCATGGCCTCGACAAACTCGTCCAACGTCTCCTTCGTCTCGGTCTCCGTCGGCTCGATCATGAGCGCTCCGGGAACGACGAGCGGGAAGTAAACGGTTGGCGCGTGAAACCCGTAGTCGAGCAGGCGTTTGCCGATGTCGAGCGTTTTGACGCCCGTGGCCTTTTCGATGTCCATGTCCGAGAGCACGACTTCATGCATGCAGTCGGCAGGAACCGGCACCGCGTAGGTGTCCTTGAGTTTGGCCCACAAGTACCGCGCGTTGAGCACCGCCAAACTGCTGGCCATCTTCAGCCCTTCGCCACCCATCTCGCGCAAGTACGTGTACGCGCGGATGAACATGCCGAAGTTGCCGTTGACGGCTCGCAAGCGACCGATCGACTGCGGACGATCATGGTCCAGGACAAACATTCCAT
>CAYSYX010000417.1:0-8487 GCA_964435055.1 uncultured Polyangium sp.
GCGTTCACTGATCCGAACGAACGCATCGACGACGGGCAAACCTTTTCTTATGCTGCGCACGCAACCGTGCTGCTCGCTCTCCACGTCAAAAACTTCGTCCTCATGGACTCGCTCGAACTTCGTCTCGAGCCTGGCTTCAACGTCCTCACGGGTGAAACCGGTGCGGGCAAATCGATCGTCGTCGGCGCCCTGTCGCTCGTGCTCGGGGGTCGCAGCAACGCCGACCAAATTCGTCCCGGCGCAGATGAAGCGGAAATCGAAGCGCTGTTTGACGTGACGAACAATCCGCAAGTCACCACGGCGCTCGAAGCTGCGGGTGTCGCAGCCGGAGAAGAGCTCGTCATTCGCCGCGTCGTGCAACAAAACGGACGCTCACGCGCGTACCTGAACGGACGTTTGTGCACCGCGGGAGAACTCGCGAACCTCGCGTCAAACCTCGTCGATGTCGCGTCACAACACGAAAGCGTCGCCCTGACGGATCCCTCGACGCACCTCGGTTACCTCGATCGATTCGGTCATCTGTCGGGCGCACGCGAAGAACTCACGGCCGATGTGCTGGAGCTCGAACGCGTCGTGTCGGAGATCAAGCGTGTCCGTGAAGCGGAACGCGGGCGCGCGGAACGAGAAGCGTTTCTTCGGTTTCAACTGCAAAGCATCGACGCCATCGCGCCTCAACCCGGCGAGCTCGATGACCTCGCCGCCGAACGACAACGTCTTCGTCACGCGGGCAAACTTCGTGAATTGACCGAGCGTGCCGTTGCTCGTTTGGACCTTGGTGACAACGCCATCTGCGACGAACTCGCGCGTTTGTCCAAGGACTTGAACACCGCCGCCGAGCTTGATCCAAGCTTGGAAACGACGGCCCGGGCGCTCGAAGGTTGTTTCGCCGAACTGCGGGAAATCTCGCGGGAAATTGAACGTTATGCGGAGCGCGCCGAGGCCAACCCGACGCGTTTGTCCGAAGTCGAAGAACGCATGTACCGCATCGAAGGTTTGATGCGCCAACACGGCGGCACGATCGACAGCGTCCTCGAAGCTCGCACGCGTCTCGTGGCCGAACTCGAATCACTCGAGAACGTGGAATCGCGCATCGAAGAGCTCGAGCGTGAACGGGACAAACGTTTGCGCGATGCGGCGGAACGAGCGCGGGTTTTGTCGAACAAACGTCGTGAAGCCGGCAAACGCCTCGGTGAATCCATCAGCACGGAGCTGGCTGAACTGGGCATGGGCGGAGCGCGTGTCGTCGTGGATGTCGAAGCACTCGCGGGCGATCGCTCGGACCTCGTCGTCGATGGCGCACGTCTGGGTCGCGACGGTATCGATCGGGTCGAGTTCCTGATCGCGCCGAACAAAGGCATCGAGCCGCGACCGCTGCGCAAAATCGCTTCAGGCGGCGAGCTTTCACGCGCACTGTTGGCACTCAAACGAACGCTCGCCGACTCGGGTCCCGCAGGCTTGTACGTCTTCGACGAGGTCGATGCGGGCGTGGGTGGAGCGATCGCGGATCGGATCGGACGCGCGATCGCCGATGTGGCGCGGCATCATCAAGTCTTGTGCATCACGCACCTCGCGCCGATCGCCGCGTTTGTGACGAAGCACTTCGTCGTTTCGAAGCAGGTCGAAGGCACGATGACGAAGAGCACGGTGACGCCGGTCGCGGACAAACAGCGCACAGCGGAGATCGCGCGCATGCTCTCCGGCGCGAAAGTCACGCAAAGCGCTCTCGACGCCGCCGACGAACTGCTTCACGAGGCAGCTCGGGTGGTGGAAAAGAAAGCGACGGCCGCTCCGGCCGCGACAAACACCAAGGCGCCGCGCGGAAAAACCTCGAAGCGCGGACAAACCTGATTGAACGTGTTGGGTCAGCTGCGAGCGAGCGCGTAGTCTTCGAGGTCGACGCGCACGTGCCCTTCGAGCCAGGGGAAAACCCGCACGAGCGATCGATACATCGCTTGCGCGACGCGCCGGTAGCTCGCATGTCCCTGTTTGGCCGAGCGTAACTCCATGACGTGAATCGCTTCGCGCAAGTTGAGCGTCCACAAGGTACGCACGCGAAAACCCAGCGGAACGGTGTATTGAGCTTCCATCGGGAATTTCGCGTCGATCTGTTCCCACGCATCGACGACGCCCAACATCGCGCGGGCGTATTCCATGCCAAACCCCATGTCGCTCAGTTCGGCAGGGGTTTCGAATCCCAAACGACACGTCAAACGCTGCGTGGACGGCGTGAGCATGCGATGGCGTTGCAAGTCGCGATACGCGCCGTAATCGAGCAGCAGTTCGACGGTCAACGAAGCCGACTCGAACGCACGACAGGCGGGATCATGCGGCCCTCGTCGCGACAGCGCCGCTTGGATGATTCCTTCGCGCTCGGCTTTGGTGGCGTGCTTCATCGCTTCCACGATGCCGCGAACGTGCACGCCGGGTTCACTTCCGTCGTACGCCAAAGCCAGGATGATGCGATCGAGCGCATCGCGATCGTAGTGCACGAGACGCACCGACTGCCCAAGAACGTTTGTCGCGGAAGCATCCCACGGTCCCGGATCGTAGATCGTCCGTAGTTTGTCTTGAACGACATCGCGCAAAGTCATCCGATACTGGTTTTCCTTGGCGTACTTCACGAGCGTCGGGACGACGGTGATCGAGGCGCGGTGCATGGCGGCCGCGAGGGCTCGAAGTTCGAGCAGCGGGCTGGAGAACATCTTGGAGAGAAGCCCTTCGAGGGCGCGAGCGTTCGCCGACAAACCCAGGTTCGTCCGGGTACCGGCAGGCAAAAGACCGCGGAGCAGATCACACGCTTGCGCACGAATGGCCGCGGCGTACGCGGCATCGGACATTTGGCCGCGAGGAATGCGGGCTTCCAAGGCTTCCGTCACGCGGGGCATCAAGTCCATGTACGACGTGAACAGGTTCTCGCAGGCTTTGCGATACAGGGGCCCGAGTTCGTCTCCTAAAACAGGGAGATCGACGAAACTGTTGCGATCGAAGACGACATACCGCGTGCTCTTTTCCGTGAACGAGCCGAGGCGCAGATCTTCGATGACCTTCGACGCGATGATGCTGACGTTTTCCAGCGCGAGATGAACGACGGCATGTTCCGCGACAGACGCATGTCCGTACCCGACAACCCACTTCTCGTGGAACGCGCGTGCTTTTTGAGTGGCCAAGCCAAACGCCGGTCGTCCGGCGGCACCTTCGACGACGTTGATTTCTTGATCGGTGAGCAGACGAGCAAGGTTTGTCCGCAGATCATCGCGACTCCGCGAGTAGTAAGCGAAGAGCACGGCGATGACTTCCTCGGGCAAACCGCTCAGCGCAAAAACGTCGTCGGTCGTGCTGGAAACGTACGGAGCTATGCGCGCAAGCGCGGCGTCGTCGAGGGGCATGATGTCGTCGATGGGGGCAGTCAGGGGGAAACGGCGGCGGAAATCGCCGACGAGGAAAACGCATCGCCAAAGATCTCGCTGTTCACGAGCTTGCGATTGCGACGTGTAAGTACCTCGCAACTCGTCTTTGTCACGACGACAGTGTGCTCGAATTGTGCCGACAAAGAGCGATCGGCCGTGACGGCCGTCCATTTGTCACCGAGCACTTCAACCTCGTGACCGCCCAGGTTGATCATGGGTTCGATGGTAAAACACATCCCCGCGCGAAGTCTCATGCCTTGGCCGCGTTTGCCCACGTGCGAGACTTGCGGAGCTTCATGGAATTGACGGCCGATTCCGTGGCCGACGAAGGCGCGAACGACCGAACAATCTTCCGATTCGGCGAACGCTTGAATCGCAGCTCCGATGTCCCCCAAACGGGCGCCTTCACGAACTTCGGCGAGGGCCAGGTCCAGACAGCGACGAGAAACTTCCGTTACGTGTTTGGCTTCAGGCGACGGTTTGCCGACGTAGAACGTGGCCGATGTGTCCCCGAAAAACCCTTTGTAAATGGTTGTTACGTCAACGTTGATGATGTCGCCCGGTTCGAGGACCCGTTTGCCGGGAATGCCATGACAAACGACCTCGTTGATCGATGTGCACACGCTCTTGGGAAAACCGTGATAATTCAGGGGGGCAGGCCACCCGCCGCGACGAACCGTATCGTCGTGGACGAACGTGTTGATGTCTTCGGTGGTGATCCCCGGCTTGATCATTTCCCCGACAGCCAAGAGGGTTTCGGCGGCCATTTGGCCGACGACACGCATCGCCTCCACCTCTTTGAACGTCTTTACGCTGACATTACTCACGATCGGCTCCGCTCGGCGCTCATCACGTTAAGGCACGTTGCCCTAGCACGGTGCGCATGGGATGTCAGTGATGGCGATATGCGTCGGCAGACTTGATCTGCAAGTTCATGGAATTTCTTTCCATGGATCTTGGAGATGCTCCGTCGAACAGCCCAAACTGACCGCGCGAGGCATTTTGGAGCAGCGCATTGTCTTGTTAGTCTGCTCCTGCGAGCGTGCACTTGCCCGCATACGGTCCATGACTTCGAGAGTCCAAGGTTCGGCTGCGAGCCGACACGGCGGAGGAACTGAGCAGATGAAGGCGAACAAGATCTGGGGCGCACTCTTGGCAACGACATTCGGCCTTGCAGCGATCATGGCGCCCACCAATGCCGACGCGGAGAAGAAGAAGAAGACCGACAAGGTCGAAGCTCCGACAGGTCCGGCACAAGCGGTCAAACCCATCGAAATCCCCCCGTCAACCGCGAATTTGCGCTGGGGTATGACGGTCAAAGAAACCCACGCGGCGATCGATAAGATGCTCGACGTCGAGTACAAGCCCGTCTACCAAGCGACGTCGCCGGGCATCAAGATGAAGCAGCTCGACCTGGCCGTCTCGGAAGAAAAAAGCATCTTCCGCCGCAGCCGCATCGACTTCGGCACCCTGCCCGTGGCCCTCGATTCCACGCCCCTCAAAGGCGAATACTCGTACCGCAACAAAGAATCGTTGTTGACGCTGGGTCGCAAAGGACAAACCCGGCACTTCTTCTTCATCCAAGATCGACTCTGGAAGATCATCGACGAGATCCCGCTCTCCGAGAAGAGCCCCTACGGCAAGACGTTCCAAGACGCCGCGGTCAAACTCTCGACACAATACGGCGCGGCAGGTCGAATCATTGCGCCGAACCCCGACAAACAGATCTACGTCACGACCGTCGATTGGAAAGACGCCACGACGCACGTTCGTCTTGTCGAACGGCATGAAGAAGCCGCCGCGATCGTCTACGAAGACCTCGCGACGCTGAACAACATCGACGCCCTCCGCGCCAACAAGCCGGTCGTGGAAGATGACGTCGATCCCGCCGTCCGCGCAGCAGCGCGTGGTGAAGACGCTCCTCCCGGACCGCCTCCCGCTCCCGCGAAGGACGACAAAAAGAAGAAGTGAACGAAGTTTGTCGTAGATACCTCCGACAAACCTGACGAGGGCGAGCAGCATGTCTGCTCGCCCTTTTCGTTTATGCGCCCGGGAAAAACCAAGGCGCCGGACACGCACGTGCGACGATCGTTCCCCGGACGAACCAGTGCGGATCGTCCGAACAAACCAGACACGTGGCCGAACGTAACGTTCAGCTGATGACGGATGCGCCTTCGGGGATTCGTATCCCGCTCGATACGACCACCCGCGCGGTCGGGGCCACCGCATGCACGGCCGGTTCGATGACGCCCTTGACCGTCAGGTTCACGCCCGGACAACCGGCACACATGCCTGCAAGGTGCAGCGTAATTTGGTCGGGCTCTACCGCGACGAGGTAAATCTCACCTTGATCCGCACGCACGAGCGGCGCGATCACTTCGCGACAAACCTTCAGCATCTGATCGATGTTTGCAGGCATCGTCTCCGATTATCTCCGCGCACGACGCTAGCATGATCCGATGCACAAACGCACACCGTCATGCCGTCCAAGAGAAACATCTCCAAACCGGCGACCTCGATGAAGCTCAATTGAGTGAGCCACAGTTGGCCGCACAACCATCACCGCCAACGGTATTGCCGTCATCGCAAACTTCACCACCATCGAGAATCCCATCGCCACACGCGGGGACGGTGCAGTCGAGGCGGCAGGCCGAGGGGGTCGAGAACGCAGAGATCTCCACCGTTTGCGTGAGATCCAACGAAGTCAGGGCTTCATCCCCGTTGATCCAAGACCAATTGTTGATCGCTCCGGTGAATGTCGGGGCCATCGTCACCGTGAAATTGCCGGGGAACGGGAACGTCCCGATGGCGCCGCCATCCGAGTTGTTTTGGAATTTCCATTGTGTCGTCAGCGTGGTGGGCGATGACTTCGCGATCTCACCGGCGTTGTCATCCGCGACGAGCACCACGACGGAATTGGGCAAACCCGCAACGGACCACGAGACCTGCCCGGGAGGTTGCGTTTGTCCGCTCGAGTTCTTGTCGATGCCGTGATGGAAAATGAGGTTCAAGTTTCCCGTCGTAGTGTCGCGGTAGAAGTAAATTCGGCTCCCTTGAAGAACCTCGTAGCCCGTGTGGCTACTACCGGATCCATACGCGTAGAACGTCACCGGATTGGCGGTTCGATCGATGGGACGAACTGCAAATTGGAGACTGCCCTGCTTCACCAAAAGCGCCGGACGATCGGCGTTTTGTGATCCCAGGTCGCATTGCTCGGTTGAATCGACAAACCCGTCGCCGCATTGAGCGAGCTTGCACGTGCTGGAACAGCCGTCGCCGTTGGTCGTATTGCCGTCGTCGCATTGTTCGCCGGGATCAAGGTTGCCATCGCCGCATTTCGGCAATAGACAAGCGCTCGAACAGCCGTCGCCGTTGGTGACGTTCCCGTCGTCGCATTGTTCGACGCCCGTCCAGACAAACCCATCGCCGCACTTGGCGTTCGAGCAATTGATGCAGGCGTCGTTGACGCTCGTATTGCCGTCATCGCATTGCTCGTTCGGTTCGACCATTCCGTTTCCGCACGCTTGCACCTGGCATTTGCTCGAACAACCGTCGCCGTCGATCACATTGCCGTCGTCGCATTGTTCGACGCCCGTCCAGACAAACCCGTCGCCGCACTTGGCGTTGACGCAAGCTATGCACGCGTCGTTGGGATTGGGATTGCCGTCGTCGCATTGTTCACCCGGATCCGGGACGCCGTCTCCGCACGCGGACAACGTGCACTTGCTCGAGCAGCCGTCGCCGTCGATCGTATTGCCGTCGTCGCATTGTTCGACACCTGTCCAGACAAACCCATCGCCGCATTTGGCCTTGATGCATCCGATGCACGCGTCGTTTGCACTCATATTCGAGTCGTCGCATTGTTCGCCGACGTCAATGACTCCATTGCCGCACGCCGGGAGCTGACACGTGCTCGAACAACCGTCACCATTGGTCGTATTGCCGTCATCGCATTGCTCGACGCCCACCCAAACGAAGAAATCCCCGCAAAAGGCTTTTTGACACTTGGGACATTCGTCCCCGGTGTTGAAATTGCCGTCGTCGCATTGTTCGACGCCAATCCAAACGATGCCGTCGCCGCACGAAGCCAAACGGCAATCAACGCAAGAATCATTCGGATCGAAGTTCCCGTCGTCGCATTCCTCGGAGGACGACACGACGCCATCTCCGCAAAAGCCCGGGCTTCCTCCAACGCCGCTGCTGGAGCTCGAAGACATTCCTCCCGTATTGCCTACGCCGCCGACACCGCCCCCGGTTCCGCCGATACCGCCGATACCGCCGGTTCCACCGGTTCCACCGGTTCCACCGGTCAAACCATCACCTCCGGCTCCCGGGCCGCCCGTCGGGTTTGCCGAATCGAAAATATCATCCAGGTTTGACCGGCCGCACGCGGCAAGCACGCAAGCCAACGCAATGGAAGAATAGAAGGAATGACGCATGGCAACGCTCACTCTAGAAGATCGTGGTCAGAGCGTAAAGCAGATGGGATATTGATACAGCAAACACTGAAGGCGAAAACTTGCGCGTTCAATGGCCAATGCGTCCGCCGATGTCCATACGTGCAGTGGATCCGTCATGGCTTCGAGGCGCGAGCTATCTCCGAGGAGTCGAAATGCCGTAATGGGACTGGTCCCGGCAATGGAGCGCCAAGGTTTTACGGCGTCCTGCAAGGCCCAACGAAGCGCATCGCGCTCCGCCGCATAATCTTCGCCCTTCGCCTCGAATACGAACGGTTCTTTCGATTGCGATGTTCGCGCGATCAATTTCGCAATCCAGCGCGACGTCCGCGCCATGCGATCGTAATAAAGCGTGTCCGGAAGATCCGTCGCGTGATGATATCGAGGCGTCCGGCCGCTCGATAAAAACAAAAATGGCACTCGGTTGTCTCGAAAAACATCGTAATCCGAAAATGCCGACGGACGATACCCGGGAATATTTTCAACCGAATGAATCCCAAGCCGCAATACGTTCAGGCCGTCCTCGTGAACGTCATCCACAATCGCGGGCAAACCGGTCGTTTTTTCGGCGCCGACGGCATAAATGGAATCCGCCGTTCGTCGCCACACGACTCCTCCAATGA
>CAYSYX010000418.1:0-8438 GCA_964435055.1 uncultured Polyangium sp.
CGCTACACCAATTCGAGTCGACCCAGGTGCCCACGTTCTCCAAGTGCGCGATAGTGGAATTTTCCCACACGAAGAGCACATCACTCTAAATCGCTCGGAAAAACGCAGAATCGAGTTACATCTCAGGGAGATGCCTCCACCCAAGTCGCTTACGGTCACAATAAACCCACCGCAAGCCCTCGATGTCGAAATCGATGGAACCGTTGTCGGACAAACACCATGGTCCGGTAAAGTCGAAGATGGGGAGCATTACGTCATTTTGTCGCGAGAAAAAACCCCCATCAACGAACCTATCCCGGTCAGAATTGAACACGGTGCGCCTCGAAAAGTGATTGTTACAGCGCAATCGGACCTTCCGTGTCGAGTCCGAATTGTGCCCCACCCTCTAGATTCGCGGATTATGCTAGGAAAAACCGTGCTGGGACGCGGCCCATGGGAAGGCAGTCTCAAGGGGGGGCAATATACGATAATGCTCGACGGTTTGAGCCACAATCGCCAATCATTTTCATGGACCCTGCCGAAAGCGAATTGCATTGCGAACCCAGATACGGTTCACGTTCTAGATGCAACGCTCGAGCCTATTTCGGCGAAAACCTCGCACAGCTATCCCAATTACAAAGGTTTTTTTCTCGAATCGACTTTGGGATTCATGACATTGCCGCAGATATTCTCCAGCGTAGATGATGAATGTCGTTGGCAAGCGCTCACCTGCACTTCGAGCGTGCCTATCGGTACTGCTGCATCGCTGCACACGGGTTATGGCATCGGAAACAGCTTCGAGGTAGGCTTATTATTCAGCTACATGGGCGCAGCTCAATCACGGACGGCGGAAAAGTCCAGAACCATTTTGGTCGACGAAGTCGCAATTGATGGCGGACGCTTTGAAGCTACGTTTGGATATTCGCCCCCAGGCAAAATTGCTCGGCATTTGGAATTTGCGGCAGGAATCAACGAAGTGGCGCTAAGTTCTAGGCACACTGGTCGTGAGCGGGTTGGAGCCGAAAGTGGCCCTCTGACTTATCCTGAAAACTACGTCCATTCGACGAAACCGCAATTTTTGCCATTCTTCTCAATGGGATTAAGAGGTTCCGTCGGCTATGTTCTCGACGAACACCTTGACCTTGGTATAGGACTCGATGTTCATTGGCTGATCCCCCTACGATTACCCAAATTGGAAGACCAGATAACGAACGATATTGCGCAGAAAAGTTCCATCCGATTTAATCCGCAATCCCTGTTGGACACGTCTCTCGTCTCGTTTACACCCAATTTCGTGGCGCGATATAGGTTCCGCTAAACAGCTCGCGCATTACCGGCCGGCTGCCTGTCGGCACTACTGCCCACTGGCTTTTACCAAATTCCAAATAAATGCACCACTCACCCCAGCAAGTGTTGCCGCCTCAACGACATTGCCATTTGTCTGCTCGAGCATCGCGAATATGTACGACCTCGTAAACGTATCGACCACCTGATCACGTCCCACACGATAGGGCACGCTCGTATCGGCGGCAATGCGGCCCAGCCGATTCGCATCGAGCATTGGATCCGCATCATGGCCCACACTACGTCCAATTGCGAGAAGCTGATCCACTTTTGTTCGTAGTTGTCGGAGATTGCCCGGCCACGCATTTCTTTGCAATGCCTCGACAACCGAGGATGGTAGTGGGGGCGGTGGATGCGCGCAATCCCTCCAATCTTGCTCGAAGTGCCGAACCAAAAGCGGAATGTCGTCCAACCGTTCCCGAAGCGATGGCAGACGTATGTATTGATTCGACACACGACACCACAATGTCTCCGAAAAACGATTTTGATTGACTTCAATCCCGAGATCTCGACTTGCCCCGACAATGAGACGGGCGTTGATAGGTATGTCGAATTCTTTTCCAAGCGGGCGAACCGCATTTTTGTCGATTGTGCGCGATAATTTTTCTTGTAATTCAATAGGCAGATCACCGATTTCGTCCAGAAAAAGCGTACCGCCATCGGCATCAAGCCAACCTCCATTGCGTGCTTTACGAGTGGTCTCAATTGAGCCTGAAGAGTACCCAAAGATTTCGCACTCCAATTCCGAGGGCGCGAACGCTGAACAGTCGACGGTAACGAATGCCTTCTTTCGGCGCGTGCCAGTCAAATGAATTGCCATCGCCGCTGATTCTTTCTCGGTTCCAATTTCACCTTCGATCAATACAATATCGTTGTTCCTGGCAGCCGCCTCGATAAGCGCATAAACTCGGCGCATGACGACGCTCGAACCCACCAGATCGCCGAATCGATCGCGATTCGCCACTGCCAGCTCATCTTCCTTTTCCAGCATTCGTACGCGAATTTCCGACGCGCCAAGGGAAATCATTGACGTTGGCATTGCGTATCCGTCGCGAATTCGAACTCTGTCGATGAATGTACCATTTCGGCTCTTTGCATCGATGACCCGAATGGTGGACCCTTCAATGCGCAGAAATATATGTAAATGACTTACGGTTCGATCTGGAATGACGAAATGGCACTGCGCACCACTGCCAACACGAACTTCAGGCCCGGGACACTCGACAACCTTTCCAACGAGGGGGCCTCGAAGGCATTCTATCAGTAACTTGCGGGAACGTATGAATAGTTGGCCATCGTCGCCACAACGTAGGGTGCAACTTGTTTCGTTGTCGTTCATTCGCAACGAATTACATGCAGGCAAGCCTCTTCAACATGCAACTTCGGTTGTAGTCGCTCCGTCGAACCAGAAAATCGGCGCAAACGAATCTACAACTCCAGTGGTATTGCAACTGATGGTACGGGCAAGCTGCTGTCAGAACGAATGCAATGGCCCGTTGCCACTCGTTTGCCGAACTGATACGCTGTAGCCGGAGTTTGTGATGGCGCCCGTTAACGCAGCGGATTGGGTTGGTCGTACTCTTGATGCACGTTATAAAGTTGAGCGCATCCTCGGGCGTGGAGGAATGGGGCTCGTGCTCGCAGTTCGCGACCAGGAACTGGATGAACGTTTTGCGCTCAAACTGCTCGTTGGTGACCGAGCGGGACGCGAAACTGCCGAGCAACGATTCATGCGCGAGGCCAAGGCAGCGCAGCAGATTCGTTCGCCCCATGTGATGGAGGTCAATCGAGTCGGGCGGCTGGTCTCGGGCGAGCGCTACATCCTCATGGAGTACCTCGATGGATATGATCTGGCGCAAATGCTGGAACGCCGTGGAGCACTGCCTTTCGACGAGGCGCTCCGTTACATCATCGAGGCGTGCGCGGGTCTCGCTGCCGCGCATCGTTTTGGAATCGTGCACCGTGACATCAAGCCGTCGAATCTTTTTCTGGTACAGCGTCCCAATCAACCTCCCATCATTAAGTTGATTGACTTTGGGATCTCGAAATACACGCCCGATGAATTGAACCTCACCCAGACGAACGCGTTTGTCGGGTCGCCGCTCTACATGTCACCGGAGCAACTCACAGCGGCAAAGCACGTTGACGCGCGAAGTGATTTATTTTCTTTGGGCGTCGTTTTGTATCAACTTCTCACGGGAAAGATACCATTTGCCGCGGACAACGTCAACGAAGTGGGACAGCGGATTTTACATGCTGCACCCGAGCCGCCAACGCGATTGCGGCCGGAATTGCCATGGCACGTGGATGCAGTCATTGAAAAGTGTTTGGCAAAGCAGGTCGCCCATCGATATCAGAATGCGGTCGAATTATCGCATGCGCTCGAGACGTTGCGACCCCCTGCGGAAGCCGTTCTGGCTCGTTATTTGGATTCGGCGGATGGTGGGAATACCGAAGCGCCGCGTATTGAAACGGTGTCCGTTGCGTCGAGGTGCTCCATTCTGGATCCGAGTCGGGCGATTGCAGCGAGAGGGTATTCAGGAAAGCCGCCGGGGACTTCAGTGGCAAGGCCCCGTATTCATGGCATGCTGCCACTCCCCGACGAAGTACTGCAAAAATTGCGCGACAGACTCGGGGAAGCTCCGCAACCGCCGCCACCTCCCCCGCCACCTCCTACAGACATCATTCCATTCGCAGTGCCCATACCAATCAATCCACGCTTTGTCGGACGCGAGGCAGATATAGAAAAAATGCATGCAGTGCTCTCCAAGAAAGAACGATGGTTGATTCAGGAGTTGCGTAGGAACGAACGATCCAATGGCGAAGTAGGGGAAATTTGGCTACAGATCGAAGGTGAAGCAGGTATCGGCAAAACCGAATTGGTAGCGGCTTATGCTCATCGCTACCGTGAAGCGTATCCTGGTGGGATTTTTTGGATTGACAGTTATGATGATTTGCCGAATCAAATCATCAATCAGCTAGGTGGATGGCAACCATCGCTGAATCCAAGCGAGAAAGAATTGAACCCGCTTGAGTGGGCGCTAACGAAACGTGCACGCACGTTGATCGTGATTGATACAGATCTGGATCTACTCGTTCATGCAACGCGGAAAGCACATTGCTTTATCGGTCCCAAGTGGTCCTTTGCGATAAACAGCTCTTCCTTTACCGCGATCCACCATATTATCCAAACTTTTCGAGGACCGCACCGCCGCGGACACGCCGATTGTGTCTTGCGCCCTCTCAATGACCTAGACGCCATAGCAATGGCGCTCCTGTCAATTGGCCCGGAAAAGGCACGTCAGTGCGAACGTACACTTTGGAAACATGCAACGAGTATTGCGCGTGCGATCAAAGGAACCCCTGTCGCACTGCAGCTTGCGGTGGCGGCACTCTCCACCGGCAACCTTCCCCTCGCGACGGCCGTGGGGCTACTCTTACGTCGAACGGCGCAGATGGAAGCAAGTAAGCTTTCGTTAAATCGCGTGGTCACAGCCGCACTACAGCTCATCATCGAACGACTTACCACGTCCGCCAAAACGTTGCTCCGAACACTGGCGGCATTCCACCACGGTCCACTTTCAACAACGACGCTCACTGCATTGTCAACGATGACTGACGATGATGTCGTCGCCGCAATGGAGGAGCTTGACACCTACAAGCTGCTGCAAACAGGGGCGCGACCAAAGAGGATCTGCATCGCATCAGGTATCGCAACAATCGTGGCGCCCATGCTGTCAGTGGATCCTGCTACAATTCGAGATTGCCTCGAACGTTTGAAACGTCGATTTTCGGATATGCGCCTTTTATATCGAGCGGTTGAAGCGAGCTCTGGTGATTCGCTGATTGTTGAATTGGGTTATATCGTCCAAGCAATGCCGACGTCCAAGGAGGAATTTATTGCCGAATTATGGAGAACCCTCAACGCCGAAGCTCCGCGGCTGATTGAGTTACAGCCAATTCATTCGGGTATTCACCACCAACAACCGACTATCGACACCGCTGGAAAACCGATCGTTTTCTCCAAATTTCTCACTCAAATGAGAGAGGCAGCCATGGAACACAACTGTAGAGCGGTTATGAAGTGTGTCGAGTCCGCTCTCCAGGAAACTGGAGAATCCTGGTTGGCACGACGCTCCTACCACCAGCAGGCGCGGCCCCGACTGCTCTTCACTCATAATGATGTGGTTAACGCGATCACCGTGTCCACCGATGGAAAGCGAGCCCTTTCAGGCGCGGCGGATGGATCACTCAATTATTATGATGTAGAAACAGCGCAAATCGTCGCCGTGTTTCGCGGATCTTCCAATCCCATTCGTCGTCTGGCGATTTCATCTGACGGAAAGATTGCCATTTCTGTGGCCGAGAATGAACCTCCCGAGGTATGGGACCTTGAGAAAAGCTGCCGCATGGGCATTCTCGATGGCCACAGTGGATCCATATACGCGGTTGACATTGCTGCCAATGGTACACGCGCGCTCACCGTCGCTCGGGATGGACTGGTATGTATCTGGGACGTGAAGACGCAGCGTGCATTGCGGACATTGTGCGCCTATCCTGAATCTAAGGTATGGCCTATCTCCGTCGCTGCAATTGCGCTCTCTGTCGATGGTCGCGCAATCATCGCATCGCCACGCGGAACGATATGGCACTTCGACGCTGACACGGGCGACGTGGTTCACACTGCAGAATTGCCAGACGCCCCATTGGATCTCATTCAGACGCATTCACGCACACTGGTGTTTGCACGCGGCCCGCTCGACACAATGCGGATTTGGGATGCTTGCTCCGGCGCCCTTATCTGCCGGCTCGAGATTCCTTTTTCACCGAATCGTGTAAACGTCGCCGCCAACGATACGAACTGTTTCGTTGCCTCCCACGATGCAATTGTTCGTGCGTACAACCTGGAGTCCGCGGAACTGCAACGCGAGTTGGTTTGTCCATGGCCCGGTGGCCGCGCCTTCCCACACCATATTTCCGGAATCACGGGTCACACGGGGCGCGTGACGACGGTGGCATCGAGTTCAAATGGTAAAACGACGATAACGGCTGGCACCGACAATATGGTGATGGCCTGGAATGTCGCACATGGACCGGCTCCGAGGCATGAAGATATCGCTGCGATTGCCGCAACGGCCGACGGCAAATTCGTCGTCTCTGCGGATAACTCCCCAGGAACAATCGTGGTGTGGGATGTCACGACACAAGAACCGCAACGAACCATGCGTCTACAGGATCATATACAGCGTTTCTTTCTTGCAGGGAATCGAATATTCATTTTGACAAACCATGGAATGCAGGTTCGGGGATTGATAGACGGGCAGCTAATCGAATCCATCGATACACGAAAATCCTACGATGGGGGAAGTGTAGAATGCATTTCAAGCGATGGTCGGCGAGCGTTGGTCAAACGAATGAATGGCGATCGACCAACATGGCTCTTTTGGAGCGTGGCGGAATCAAAGGTCACCCCTTTGGTTAAAGGCAAGACGTGGCATTCGGCAACCTTCGTCGAAGGCGACCAAGTGCTACTCGTGAGTCACGAAGGTACCCTCGGGCTTGCTAATTTCGAAAATGGAACAATGATGAAAGTCGCCGAAAACGTCTTCGATCGTGGTGGAGCGTTGCTTGCCACCTGCACTGAACAGCGCATCTGGCTGAGCACTCGAGAAGGCCCGTGTCTCGTCGACTTCCGGCGGCAAGCTGTTACGCACAGATTACCCATTAACGATGCCGGCAACTCGTACGTGCAGTCTTTTGCAGCTACTTACGACGGACGATTGGTGGTAACCATACGTGGGGGCCTAATTCAAGTGTGGAACGTTGAAACGCAAACCATCCTCACAGAGCTGACTCCATCGTTAGAGCTAGGTCTAGGTCACCTGCTGGCAATCACGCCTGACGGGCGAACGGTCATCTTCGCCGGCCGACATCGCGGAAGAGTCGAAAAATTTCCCATCCCCCCTCGTCAGGCTGTAGGCACTATTCAGTATGTGCAGATAATGCAAACGCACGTCCACTTTGCGAATGTATGCTCCTCATTTAATGGTAACCAGGACCTGACCACTTAAGGAAAAGTGGCCACGGCGTCGCGACAAATATGGTTGCGCTGTCGCGCGAGATCGCGAACGGGGGGACGTGATTGAGATCTCGATGCCGCGAGACAATCGGCTGCCAAGAAACAATCTTTCCTGACGCGATATCACAAACGCGGATAAAGTGGGAACAGCAAATCACAGCGAAACGCTCATCTGCCATGGTCACTGTCGTCTTGCGATCCCCTTCAAACATCCACGAGCCATGTGCGCGTATACTCGAATGAAGATTCCAAACGTACATATTTTGATTTTCAGAGGAAACAGCAAATGTTCCGCATGCCGATATCGTGATGCCCATAGAAGAGAATCCTGAAAAAGTTCCAACGGTTCTACTCCTGTGGCTGTGCGCAGCGAATGGTACGACATTGGCTTCGCCGCGCACCGGTTCCCATGCGTATAGGAAGTCGCCTTGCCACGTGGCAATTACACGCTGCCCATCGTTTGAGATTGCTATTTGCACGGCTCCTGACTCGTTGTCAGAGTATACTACGGGCGGTGGACGCACGTCTATTATCGTTTGGTTTGTTGGTGTTGAGTGGCGGAGATCATAATGGGCGAGCAGCACCTGATTATGATCGCCTTTGTACATGCACGCGAGATATCTACCATCGGGAGTAATTGTGATATCACCTTGATGTACTGCAATAATTCCAAGAGAATGCCCCTGCTGCAAATCAAAGAGTTCAATGCCGTTTTCTGTTGCTCCTGCAACAAGAAGCCCCTGCCGTGCAATTGCTGGGCGACGCTGGAAGTATGTATGCAAATGTTTCTCCTCGACAACTGCAGCACGTGAAACGTCCCAAATTGCCACTCGCCCATTACGACCTACAGAGATTGCATGACACCCATCATCGCAAAATGTTGCGTCGAGCCACGAGCATCGATTTTCTATCGTACCCCGCACACCTAGAAAATGCGGTATTCCACATTCCTCTACCATTTGCTTGGCAGACTTACGGATTTGAGCGACTCGTGGCTCGTCTGGAAACGGTTCGTCTACATTCGAAAGGAGATTAC
>CAYSYX010000419.1:0-8428 GCA_964435055.1 uncultured Polyangium sp.
GTCGTGCGCGCATTCGATGATCCTTTGGATTTGACCAAACCGCGTGGCAAACAGGATTGGCAGCGCGAACCTCATTCAATCTGGTATCCGCGTACGACGGGTATTTGGCAAACCGTGTGGCTCGAACGAGTTCCGTTATGCCACATTCGAAGCTTGCGGTGGATGTCGAGCCTCGATCGGTGGGAAGTTGAAATGCTCGCGAAAATCGACGGGTTTCGCGGCGAGCAACTCGAGCTGCGATTGCAACTTCGGGCGCAAGGTAAATCGCTCGTAGAAGATAAATACGCCGTGGTTTCCGGGGAAGTTCATCGCCGTATCGCTCTCTCCGATCCGGGCATTGACGATTATCGCTATGAACTGCTCTTGCGGCCGGGCTCGCCGACGCTCATCGAAGCGGAGCTGGACCTTGTCCGGGCCGATGGAACGGTGGTCGATCACGTCGAGAGTTACACGGCTTTGCGCAGCATTGCGTTGCAAGGTGAACACATCGTCTTCAATGGTCGGCCTTATCCGCTGCGTATGGTGCTCGATCAGGGATATTGGCCGGAAACGGGAATGACGCCTCCGGACGACGCGGCATTGTGCCGGGATGTCGAATTGGTGCGCAGGATGGGCTTCAATGGCGTCCGCAAGCATCAAAAAATCGAGGATCCACGATATATGTATTGGGCCGATCGGCTGGGATTACTCGTGTGGGCCGAGATGCCGAGCGCGTACCGTTTTACCGTCCAATCGATCGAGCGTTTGACGCGGGAATGGTTGGCGGCCATGGAGCGCGATTACAGCCATCCGTGCATCGTGGCGTGGGTTCCTTTTAATGAATCCTGGGGCGTACCGAATCTGCCTGCCAACGAGGCGGAACGGCATTACGTCACGGCGCTGTATCACTTGACCAAGACGCTGGATCCGTCGCGCCCGGTCATCGGAAATGACGGCTGGGAGAGCGTGGCGACCGATATCATCGGCATTCACGATTACGACGTCGACGCGGAACGAATTGCACGTCGTTATCACACCCCCGAGGCTCGTCCCAGGTTGTTGCGGCGCGAAAGACCCGGCGGGCGTATTTTGGTGCTCGCCGGCTCCCCCGATGCCGAACATCCGATTGTATTGTCGGAATTCGGCGGAATTGCATTCGCCCCTTCCGCGGAAGAAAAAACCACGTGGGGCTATTCCCGTTGTACCACTGCCGAATCGTTTGCCGGTGCGTATGACGCATTGTTGACCGTCGTGCGATCCGTCGAAATATTTTCCGGATTTTGTTATACTCAATTTGCAGATACCTATCAAGAAGCCAACGGCTTGTTGTATGCCGATCGCACGCCGAAAATCCCCATCGAAATGATCGCCCGCGCCACGCGCGGTCACGCTCGACCGTGGGAGCTTCCGGATTTATTCGAGCAATTGGCGCATCAAGGCCCCAGGCAAGAGGGCATGACCCCGGACATGCTCGACGATGGCTTGCATCCTCAAAATGGCGAAATCCCCATTCCTCAGATGCGCGTGGACGAGGTGGAAGACTAGTGGATACGGACGAACTCCTGCACGGTTTCGATGTCGTCTTCGGGCGTTTGCCCGAAGTCACCGCGCATGCACCAGGTCGCGTGAACCTCATCGGCGAGCATACCGATTACAATGGCGGGTTCGTCCTTCCGATCGCCCTACCGTTGGAAACGTTTGTCGCGTTTGCTCGGCGCAGTGATCGGAGCGTTCGAGCGCGGAGCGATATGCTTCATAACGATCCGCAATCGTTCGTCGTCGGTCAAGAAAAACGTCAAGGTACTTGGTTGGATTACATTCAAGGTGTCACGCGGATCCTCGCGGAGGAGGGACATACCTTGTCGGGATTCGACGTGCGAATCACGTCGGCAGTTCCGATGGGGAGTGGTTTGTCGTCGAGCGCGGCGCTCGAAGTGGCGCTTTTGCGAGGTTTGCGGCGCCTTTTTCAATTGCCCATCGACGATGTCGGGATCGCGGTGTTGAGCCGACGGGTCGAAAACGATTTCGTGGGTGCTCCCGTCGGAATCATGGACCCAATGGCCTCGAGTTTGGCGAGTACGGACGCGGCGTTATTCCTCGATACGCGGAGCCTCCATTATGAATTCGTTGCGTTTCCGCCGAGCGGGGAGATCATCGTCATCGATTCAGGGATCACGCATCGCCACGCAGGCGGAGAATATCACACGCGACGGGCGGAATGCGAGCGCGCGGCGACGTTGCTCGGTGTCGAGTATCTGTGCGACATCGAATTCGATTCGGCGCAAATGGAGAGATTGCCCGATTTACTCGCCAAACGCGTGCGGCACGTGCTGACGGAAAATGCGCGTGTGCTCGAGGCTGTGGCGTGCATGCGGGCCGATGATCTCCCGGCGCTCGGCCGATTGTTTCATGCTTCGCATGCGTCCATGCGGGATGATTACGAAGTCTCGACCGCGGAAATCGACACGCTCGTCAGCTTGGCTGAGACCGAGCCCGACGTTTTCGGGGCGCGACTCACGGGGGGAGGGTTTGGCGGATCCGTCGTGATGGTGGCCAAACGCGGGCGTGCTCATGGGGCGGCGGCGCGGATCGCGGGTGAATATGCCCGGCGGACGGGAAAAACTCCGGCTGTGGTTTTACCGGTATCGCCGTGATCTGCGTGCGTTCGTCCGGTCAATAGGGAAAAACACGCTCAGGCCCAAGCTTGGCATGACAATTGAACAATCCGCCTTTCGGAGGTGACGTCATGAACATCCGAAGTGCGGCTATGCTGCGGGAGGCACCGTTGCAGGAATTGCCAAAACAACGCAATCCAGATGTCGTGTGTTTGTCGCATCTGCGCTGGAATTTCGTTTATCAAAGGCCGCAACATTTGCTCTCGCGTTGTGCTGCGCGTCGTCGCGTGTTTTTTTTCGAAGAACCCATCATTGAACAAGGCTCGCCGCGGTTATCGGTGGAATGCACGGAGCAGGGCGTGTGCGTCGTCGTTCCGCACCTGCCGCCGGGGCTCACGACGGGCGAAATCGAGGCTCTTCAGCGTTCGCTGTTGGCGAAGTTATTCACCGCCGAAGCCATTGAAGAGTTCATCCTTTGGTATTACACGCCCATGGCGCTCGGTTTTACCAATCACCTCGAGCCGATGGTCGTCGTCTACGATTGCATGGACGAGTTATCGGCGTTTGCCCATGCGCCGGTATCGTTGCGGGAGCGCGAGCAGGAGCTCTTTCGGCGTGCGCATGTCGTCCTGACCGGGGGGCATAGCCTTTACGAAGCAAAGCGACGTTTTCACCGCAACATTCACCCATTGCCCAGCAGCGTCGATGTCGCGCATTTCGTTCGAGCGCGCGAGAATGAACGCTCCGAACCGGCTGATCAAGCGGGGATTGCGCATCCGCGTCTTGGTTTTTTCGGCGTCATGGATGAACGATTGGACGTGAACCTCGTGTCTGCCGTTGCCGAGGCGCGGCCCGATTGGCATATCGTCATGCTTGGTCCCGTCGTGAAAATCGATCCATCGGTGCTGCCGCGGAAACCGAACATTCATTGGCTCGGGATGAAAAAATACGACGAATTGCCAACGTACTTGGCGGGGTGGGACGTGGCGCTCTTGCCATTTGCGCGCAATGAAGCGACGCGATTCATCAGTCCGACGAAGACGCCGGAATATCTCGCCGCGGGAAAACCCGTGGTTTCCACTTCGATTCGCGATGTCGTGCGACCTTATGGCGAGCTCGGCCTCGTGCGTATTGCCGATTCGGCCGATGACTTCATTGGGGCAATTGCGGCGTGCCTCGAGGAAGACAGCGCAGACCGCGAACAGCGCAAAGCTCGAGCCGATGGACTTTTGGCGCGGATGTCATGGGATTCCACCTACGATCGAATCGAGAATTTACTGCAATCGTGCATTTCCGTCTGAGGAGGTCGACATGTTCGATTACATGATTGTCGGGGCGGGTTTTGCCGGCAGTGTGCTCGCCGAGCGTTTGGCTCGAGGTGCGGGAAAACGTGTTCTCCTCGTAGACAAACGCCGACACATCGGGGGAAATGCGTTCGATCATTACGACGGCGATGGGATCCTGGTCCATCGTTATGGTCCGCATATTTTTCATACGAATTCGCGGGAAGTGTTCGATTATCTGTCGCAATTCACGCAATGGCGGTCGTATCAGCACCGCGTCCTCGCTTCGGTCGACGGGCAGCTCGTACCGATGCCGATCAATTTGGATACGGTGAACAAGCTTTACAACTTGTCGTTGAGCTCATTCGAATTGGAGGCGTTTTTCGCGGCCCGCGCCGAGAAAATCGAGCGAGTGAAAACCTCTGAAGACGTCATTGTCACCAAGGTCGGTCGCGACCTGTACGAAAAGTTTTTCCGCGGATATACACGTAAACAATGGGACCTCGATCCTTCGGAGCTCGATGCGTCGGTGACGGCGCGTATTCCGATTCGGACCAACCGCGACGATCGGTATTTCTCCGATACGTTTCAGGTCATGCCGCTCCATGGGTACACTCGGCTTTTCGACAGAATGCTCGATCACCCCAATATCAACATTTTGCTGGGAACCGATTATCGCGAAATCGAGCGCGTGATTCCGCACGCCGGACTGATTTACACCGGCCCGATTGACGCGTATTTCGACCATTGTTATGGGAAATTGCCGTATCGGTCGCTCGAGTTTCGTTTTGAAACGCGAAACGTGGAGCAGGCGCAAGCCGCTCCGGTCATCAATTACCCGAATGAACATGCCTACACGCGGGTGACCGAATTCAAATACCTCACGGGGCAGGAGCACGGCAAGACGAGCGTCGTGTATGAATACCCGCGAGGCGACGGCGATCCTTATTATCCGATTCCGCGCCCCGAAAATGCCGACTTGTATCGGAAATACGAGGCGCTCACGCAAGCCATACCCAACGTGCATTTCGTGGGTCGACTGGCGACGTACAAGTATTACAACATGGATCAGGTCATCGCGCAGGCGCTCACGCTGTATGCCAAAATCATGGGAACGCCGCGAAAAGAGAGCTCGTTCGCCCGAGCCGCATGACCAAGGAATCCATGTCGACAAACCCTGAAATCTGGGCTGGGATCGAATGCACCATCAATCGCGTGGGGGACGTTTATTTCGAGCAGCTCGGGCGTAATGGTCATGCCTACCGCATCGAGGACTTGGACCGTATTGCGAATTTGGGCATTCGCACCGTGCGTTATCCCGTTCTTTGGGAAGCGATCGCGCCGGAAGGAATCGATAAAGCGCGCTGGACATGGGTTGATGAACGGCTGGGAAAACTGCGTGAACTGGGGATTCGGCCCATTGTGGGGTTATGTCATCACGGCAGTGGCCCGAGGCATACGAATTTGCTCGAAACGTCCTTTGTCGAGGGGCTCGAAGAATTCGCTCGCGCCGTTGCCGAGCGGTATCCGTGGATCGATGCGTATACGCCCGTCAATGAACCGCTCACGACCGCGCGTTTTGGTGCTCTTTATGGTTTTTGGTACCCGCACCATCGCAGTATGGCGAGTTTCCTGTGTGCGCTCGTGACCCAATGCCTCGCCACCGTCCGGGCCATGCGTGCCATACGCGCCATTCAACCGGCGGCCATTCTCGTGCAAACCGAAGACTTCGGGCAAACGAAAAGCACGCCCGCGCTGGCGTATCAAGCCGAACACGAGAATCATCGGCGATGTTTGGGCATTGATTTGTTGCTGGGGTTTGTCGACGCGCGCCATCCGCTGTACGACCTCATCGTGCAACACGGCGTGAACGAAGAAACGTTGGCCTATTTTCGTGAGCATTCGTGCGCGCCGGATATGCTGGGCGTCAATTATTACGTGACGAGTGATCGCTATTTGGACGAACATGTCGATCGGTACCCCGAGCATTGCCGCGGTGGAAATGGCCGACACGCGTATGCGGATGTCGAGACGGTGCGTGTGGCCGGACAATCGCTCACGGGGCATTTGGAGATTTTGCGGTCGTTGTGGAGACGTTATCAAATCCCATTGGCCATTACGGAAGTGCATCTTGGAGGGACACGCGATGAGCAACTCCGCTGGTTTGTCGAAGCATACCGGGCCACTCGAGCGGCGTATGCAGAAAGTATCGATGTTCGTGCGGTGACGGCCTGGGCGATGCTCGGTGCTTTTGATTGGGACAAACTCGTCATAGGCGACGGGGGGCATTACGAACCTGGAGCATTCGATGTTCGCGCGCCTTGTCCTCGTCCGACGGCGATCGCAAAAATGGCGCGTACGCTTGTTTTTGGGCGCGAGCCCGAGCATCCCGTGCTCGATGTGCCGGGCTGGTGGCATCGACCCGAGCGCGCATTGTATGGTATGGAGTCCGGTCGTCCCGCGGCGCAAATCGTCGACGATAAGCCGGCCATGAAAGCTCCACGGTTCGTGCTCGTCACGGGCGCAAATGGCACATTGGGCGCTGCATTCGGGCGTATTGCGGCGGCACGAGGTATACCCAGTCGGCTGGTGACCCGGAAAGAAATGGATATTGCCGACCCGATTTCCGTGCATCGGATGCTCGATGATGTGTCGCCTTGGGCGGTGATCAATGCGGCGGGATATGCACGCGTCGACGACGCCGAACACGAGCCCGAGCGCTGTCGGCGGGAAAATGTCGTGGGTCCGAGTGTTCTGGCGCGGGCCTGTCGTGAGCGATCCATTCGCTTGGTGACGTTTTCATCGGATCTGGTTTTCAATGGTCTGCAGGGACAACCTTATGTCGAAAGCGACAGCGTCGGGCCGCTGGGTATTTACGGTAAAGTAAAGGCCCTCGCCGAAAGGCTGGTCATTGCGGCGAATCCCAACGCGCTCGTGATTCGCACGGCGGCATTTTTCGGTCCGTGGGACGAGCATAATTTCGTATTTCAGGCATTGCGCGCGTTGAGCACGCAAGGGCGATTTCTGGCTGCCGAAGATTCCGTCGTTTCGCCGACCTACGTGCCGGATCTCGTGCATGCGGCTTTGGATTTGTTGATCGATGCCGAATCGGGGTTATGGCATCTGGCCAATCGAGGAGCCGTTTCGTGGTTTGAATTGGCGCGACGAAGCGCGAAAATCGCCGATGTCGATACCAAAGGATTGGTGGCATGCTCGTCGAGCGCGCTCGGATGGCGAGCCCGACGTCCGGCGTATTGTGCATTGGGAAGCGAACGCGGCACGTTATTGCCGTCGCTCGATGATTCGTTGACGACATACATGTCGGAGCGCGCCATTTCCGATGCCGGAAATAGCGTTATGCAAGGGAGGGGCACATGCGCGTCATGGTGACCGGTGGTGCGGGGTATATTGGGAGCGTCGTCACGGAAGAGCTCATCAAAGATGGGCACGAAGCCATTGTGTACGACGATTTGTCGAAAGGTCATCGCGAATCGGTGATGACCGAAGCGGCGTTTGTCGAGGCAGATTTGCTCGATGGTCGTGCGCTCCGCTCCGCATTGGAGTATTACGACGTGGAGGCGGTGGTGCACATGGCCGCGCGTTCGCTGGTCGGGGAATCGGTCATCGATCCTGCGGGGTATTATCAGACAAACGTATTGGGTGGGCTCGTGTTGCTCGATGCGATGCGGGACTTGGATATTCGGCCGATCGTATTCTCGTCGACCGCGGCGGTGTATGGCGAACCGGCGAAACAGCCGATTGAAGAATCCGATCGGATTCGTCCGACGAACCCTTACGGGGAAACGAAATGGGCCTTCGAGGGGGCGCTGCGCCATTACGATCGGGCTTACGGGCTGAGATACGTGAGCCTGCGCTATTTCAATGCTGCCGGGGCGACGGATAGGTTTGGCGAGCTGCACGAGCCTGAGACGCACATCATTCCGCTCGTGTTGCGGGTGGCGTTGGGGCTCGCCAAAGAGGTCGTTATTTTCGGCGACGATTATCCGACCAACGATGGCACGTGCATTCGCGACTATATTCACGTGGCGGACTTGGCTCGGGCGCATGTATTGGCGCTGCATGCGCTCATGCAGGGGGGGCCGAGCAAAGTCTATAATGTGGGTTGCGGGGCCGGGGGGTATTCGGTGCGCGAAGTCATCGATGTGGCGCGGGACGTTTGCGGTGTGGAAATTCCCATACGCGTGGGGCCGCGACGACCTGGGGATCCGGCGGTGCTCATGGCCGGCTCGGACCGTATTGCCCACGAATTGGGATTTCGGCCGCATTGCTCCGATTTGTACGAAATCATCGGATCGGCTTGGTTATGGATGCAACGACATCGAATGGCGCGTTTGGCCGGACCGGTCGATACGGCCGCGTGATGGCTGAATGGGGGGAATTGTTTCTCGCGTGCGGGTCCGTTGGATTGGGGGCAGGGGAATTGAAAACGCACGCGGTGATTTCCACGGTCGCTCCGCGCGCCAACAAGCGCGCTGCGCGACGAGCCGGTTTACGATGGGGGGCTCCGCCGGCGGCTTCACAATCTCTTGG
>CAYSYX010000420.1:0-8399 GCA_964435055.1 uncultured Polyangium sp.
GCTCTGGGATCGCAAATTACTCAATGGGATTGCGGTCCTCGGCGTCATGCTCGGCGTTTTGACGTTGATCGCCATCAACGGCATCATGCAGGGATTTCAACAAAAATTCCTGAACAACATCATCAAGATCAGCCCGCACGTCACCATCTTCGACAAACAGCTTCGTCCGGCGCCGTCCATTTTGGCGCGTTATGAAGAAACGTTCGTCGCGGCGGATGTCGCGCACGAAACTCCGAGCGATCGTACGTTGCGCGTGCAGCGGCCGGCAGAGGTCGTGCAAGCGATTGAAAAAATGGACGGAGTCATCGGGGCCGCGGCGGGGCTCACCGGATCGGCCGTCTTGGCATTTGGATCGAAATTGTATCCGGTGGATCTGCGCGGAATCGATCCCTTGCGTCAAGACCGAGTCACTCCGATTGCGCAATATGTTCAGCAGGGGAATTACCGCGCGCTCGATGCTTCGCCCAATGCCATTTTGCTTGGTTCCGGCGTCGCGGCGCGTATGGGCGCGAAGGTCGGCGATATCGTCAATTGCGGCTCGGCCCTCGGGGCTCCGATCGGCTTGGAGGTCGTGGGCATTTACGAAGCGGGTATTCCGCCGATCGACAACACGCGCGTGTACGTGCACGTGCGTACGGCGCAATCGCTCTTGGGCAAACCCGATATCATCGGGCGCGTCGACGTAAAACTCAAAGACCCGGATGGCTCCGTCCAGTTCGCCTCTCGCCTCGAACAAGTCTTCGGATACGACGCGGAGAGCTGGCAAGAGACGAATCAAAACTTTCTTTCGCTCTTCAAGCAGCAAAACACGATCATCGATTTCGTCGTCGGAGCCATTTTGTGCGTCGGCGGATTCGGCATTTTGGCCATTCAGATCATGATCGTTTTGCAAAAAACGCGCGACATCGCCATTTTGCGGAGCGTGGGATTTCGTCGGCGCGACATCCTGACGGCCTTTCTATTGCAAGGCGCCATCATCGCCACCGTCGGAGCCATCGTCGGTGATTTGTCGGGGCATTTTCTCATCGGCGCCTTGGGCAAAATGAAAACCAAACAAGAAGGCCTCGTGAAGAGCGAGTTTTTCTTGGTGTACGACGACCCCAAAATGTACCTCTACGGCGCCTTGTTCGCGCTGCTCGTCGGTATCGTCGCGAGTTTGATCCCCGCCATTCGGGGATCTCGTGTCGAACCTGTCGATGTATTGCGAGGGCAAATCTGATGGACGAGCCGCTCCCCGTTGCTTCGTCGGCTCCGCGTGGGCCTTATCCCGAACCCGGCGCGGTGGTTCTCGAGACGCGCGGGCTCGTTCGCGAGCTGGGGACGACCGTGAAAAACCGTGTCCTCACGGGCATTGATTTGACGATTCACGAGCGCGAATTCGTGGCCCTCACCGGAGCCAGCGGATCGGGAAAAAGCACGCTGCTGTATCTGCTCGGGGCGCTCGACAAACCCACCGAGGGCCAAGTCCTCGTCGATGGGGTCGATATCAGTGTTTTGGGGGACGATGATCGGGCGACGCTCCGGTCCCACAAGCTGGGGTTTGTCTTTCAGTTCCATTTCTTATTGCCGGAATTCACGGTCCTCGAGAACGTCATGATTCCGATGTTGCGTCGAGGCACCATGAAGATGTCGCGGGTCGAAGCCGACGCTCGCCGCGTGCTCGAAACCATGGGCCTGGGTCCGCTCCTCGATCGCCGTCCCACGCAGCTCTCCGGCGGACAACAGCAACGCGTGAGCATCGCGCGGGCCGTCGCGGGGGCGCCGCGGATCGTTTTGGCGGACGAACCCACCGGTAACTTGGACTCGAAAAACGGACGCATCGTCATGGACGTCTTCGAAGACCTCGTGCGCACCCAGGGCCTCACGGTCGTCATGGTCACGCATGAACGATCCTTTGCCGAGCGGGCTTCGCGCTGCATCGACATGCTGGACGGACGCATTGTCGAAGACCGGGACCAACGTTTCGGACATCACGCCGCTTGAATCTTTGAGCACAAAGCAGTTGCGTGTCGCGTTTGCCCTCATCGGTGCGGGATACACCTTCGTGCACGCGTAATCGGAAACGCCGGTGGTTTCGAAACGTCGTCGACGGCTCGGCGTGTACGTCCGTGCGAAACATTGCGCACTTGATCGAAGAGCTCGAGGGCCCGAGAAAATTGGACAAACCGAATCTCCGACCGATGTCAACATGATGTTGTCCCCCGAATGCGTTTGTCTGAGCACGATGATGTGGTAAAAATGTTCGAGCGAACACGATAGCGACGGGGTGCGTCGTCGTTACGTGCAGTTCGTCCTGCCAGTCGATCAAGGTTTGCCGGTGAATTGGGTTTGGCAGTTCACGTTGCCGAGATCGGTGATCTCCGCGGTAACCTTGGTACTTGCGGTTTGGCGGGGAATGTGCGATCCGGATAAACCTATGTCGCAGTCGGGTGATACGTCTCCTTCCAGCTCCGCAAGACGCTCGAATGATTTGTTTACCGCGTGCATTCGATTGTCGTCGGATGGTGCGGCTGCGGTCCTCGCGTATGCGCGTTCGTTGATCGACAAAAATCGCCGTTTTCCTGCGGTATTGCAGCACTTGCCCCTGTGGAATTTCGTCTGGGCCGTCCGAGACGTCGCGACCGATGCCAAAGAGGGGATCGTTTACGTCAAGGAGTACAAGCGACGTCGCGAGCTGGTCCTCGTCGCGTCGCTTTATCGGGCTTTGCTGGCTCGCGGCGATGCTGCCGGGATGAGCCTTGCGGCATTCAAGGCCCGCATGCTCGATGCTCACGTCCAAAAGGCCATGCCGCTCGAGCGTTGCAAACATACGGAAAACGTTCCGCCTCTCCTGCTCGCGGCATCCACGATTCAGGGGCCTCGAGGCCCGCTGCATCTGCTCGAACGCGACAAAATCGGCAGTGTCAAACACGCGCTCGACCACATCACTTCTTCGTTGCCCGATGCGGTGCGGCCTGCCGTGACGTCTTTTGCGCGACGCGTGCATGCCGACGAAGCGTTACGGAACGGACGTCCGCGCCTCATCACGCTCGAACCGGCCAAGTTCGCGGCGCGAATTCAAGAGTTTGTCGATCAAAACTTGCGGGACATGGCCGTCGCCCGGCTGTACTGGGACCTCGAAGAACGCGGCGAAATGACGGGGATCGACTTCGATTCGTTCAAGGCTCGCTTGCTCGCGGCGCATCACGCGGGGCGTTTGCGACTTGGGCAGGGCACCGACCAGCCTCGAGCGGACATGATGTTTTCGTTGGCGACGTTGATTCAGGATGGTGACGTCACGTGGTCCGTGGTTCGTCGCGCCAATCTTCGACCTCCGGTGCCGTTGGGACCGCCGAGCCCGCCGATTGTTCGACGCTTGGTTTTGCACGCGCCGTGAGACGAGGCTCAGCGGCCTGTTTGTCGCGACGCTTCGTCCAGGGTTTTGCGGATGGCGGCCATGAACAACCGCGGCGCTTCCGTATGCGGTGAATGACCGACTCCATGAGGCTCTTCGAAGACCGCGTGGGGCGGCAAGTTTTTCTTGAAGAACTCGAGGCACGTCGCAGGAATCACGCGATCGGAGCGACCCCAAAGGACACGAATCGGCATCTTCAGCGGGCTGAAGTCTTCGGGTTTGAAAAAATGTTCCGGACGAACCGTGCGCAGGATCGAACGAACGGATGGGTTTTTGAAAAGTCGCACGAGGTCGGGCCCGAGAAACCGTCCGTACCAAGGAACTTCGTGGTGCAATCGTTCGAGGAACGCGCGGGCATCGCGAAGGTTTTCCACTTCGAACAGGCGCAAGAACCGTTCACGTTCTTCAGGATCATCGACGGGCGCACCGCCGGGCGACGCGAGCATCAATCCCGCCACGTTGTCCGGGCGAGCCATCGCGTACTTGAGCGCCATTGCGCCTCCGAGCGAGCAACCGACGAGCACTGCCGGCTCGGTGAATTCCCGATCGAGTACGTACTGGATGGCCTCGAAAAGGCGTTCCGGATCGAGCGTCGTGTGCGGTGTACCCGACAAACCATGCCCGGGAGCATCGACGGCGAGCACGCGGCGCGTTGATTTGCGCAGCCGCGCGAGGACCGGAGCAAACGGGGATGCCGATGCACCGATGCCGTGCAGCAACACGACGGGCGGATGTGCGCCCGTGCCGGGCGCGTCGTACACGTGCATGCGCGCGACGGGCGTATCGATGTGGCGACTTTCGACGCCTCGCCGGACGAGAACCACGCGCGTGACACGTTCGAGAACGGGCATGACGACCATGCTTCGACAGATATCACGGGCTCGAAATCACGCGAGTCGTTGTCGAAAGATACGTTTATCGCCGGGCATTCGTCGGCGGATGGACCCGGGTCGCCGCGACGCCGAGCGTTTGTCTTTGTAAAACCCGTTTGCACAGCGGGTGGTGAGACATCGACGAGGCGCCCAGCGGGTCGCAAAATTCGTTGAATCTCCGACCGTCAACCATGTACGTTCTTCGGCTCCAGGAGTTGCGCCGCCTATGGCGTTGGAACAGCTCGTTGATCACCTGCACACGCAAACGCTGATCGATTTCCTGTCCTTTGCGGTTGCGGAAATTTCGAGTGCAAAAGACGTGGACGCGTTGTCGCGAGCGCTCGTTGCCATCGTGTCGCGGCTCGTCGAAACGGAATACTTGAGCATCTACATGTACGAACCGCGTACGGGGAACTTGCTCATGCCGCACGCCCGGAACTTCACCGAAGAAGAGCGTCTCGAAGCCTTGCGAACGGCGATGGAGCGGCATCCGGGGCGAGTGATGCGGACGCAGGAGACGTTGCACATTCCGGATGTGGTCGCGGATCAGGCGAAGAACTCGCAGGAGAGCAGGCGGTCCTTTCAGGTCAAAGCTCGTTTGTGGATGCCGATCGTTTGTGGTGAAACGAGTGTCGGGGCGATGGGTCTCGCGGCGATGCGCACGCATGCGTACAACGAGCTGCATGTCGCGGTGCTCGGGTTTGCCTGCAAGATTGCGGCGACCGCGTATTCGTCGATCGCGAACGAGGATCGCCTCTTGCGGAAGGTGGAGTTCATCGAGGCGCAACAGCAGGAGTTGCGGCGACTTGCTTCGCCGATGATTGAAGTGACGCAGGGCATTTTGGCCTTGCCGCTCATCGGCACCATGGATTCGGAACGGTTTACGATCATCGCCGAGAAACTTTTGCCGGCGATCATCGAAAAGCGTGCGCACGCGGTGATCATCGATTTGACGGGCATTGAAATGATGGATGCCGACGCCGTTTCGCAGCTCGTGCGCTTACGCAGCGCGGTGGCTCTGCTCGGCTGTCGTTGTGTGGTTTCGGGAATTCGTTTTGATATTGCCAAGCAAATGATGGAGCTTGGCGGCATGTTCGAATCCGGGGGGACGACATTTCGTTCCTTGGCGCAAGCCTTGTCGTTCATTCGCGAAAAGGCTTCCCAAGCACGGGCATAGGCCAGGTTCAGCTGCTAGAGTCCGCGGCTCGAGGTCGATGACGCATGGGAATCGGGCGATTTGCGATTTTTTTCCTGGTTGTCTCCGTGCTTTTGACGCTCGCCGGGTTCTTCGTGGGGCGACGGGCGAAGCAGGTGTTCGGCATCGAGCGGAATCTCGAGAAAGCGGGATTGCTCGTGACGATCCTGGCCCTCGGAGCAATGGGTTTGGCCCGGCTGCTGCACGTGCGTTGGCTGGGGCAATCGTCATTCACGATTTTGCTCGTCGTGCTCATTACGACGGGGTTGCTTCTGATTTTCGATTTGTTGACGTTCGTTCTGGGATTGCCGCTGCATTTATGGAATCGAATGCGTTCGGCTCCGGCGGTTTCCCAAGACAATCTCGCCTCGACCGAAGCCATTTTGGCGACTTCCGTTTCGGCGCCCGTAGAGGTTGTTGGGAAAAACGACTTGGCATCTCCCGCGGAGCCGCCGCCCGCCGCGCCGGTCGAGAAGGTGCCCGCGCCGGTCGAACAGAGACCATTGCCGAATTCACGACGGGTTTTTCTTGGTCAAGCCGTGACGGGATCGGCCATGATCGTGGGAACGGGCAGTTCCTTGTATGGTGCGGTCTTCGGCCGACAGGATTACCAAACGATTGACGTGCCGATGCGTATCCCGGGTATGTCGAAGCGACTCGACGGGTATACCTTGGTGCAGATTTCGGACATACACTTTGGCATTTACGCAGGCGAACCGGAGATCCGAGCCGCCGAGGAATTGGTACGTCGGGCAAAACCGGATCGTATCGTGCTGACGGGGGACTTGATCGACAGCGACCCTCGATACGCCGAATTGCTCGGGCGTATGTTGCGCCGTATTTCGCCGTTGGCGCGCGACGGCGTGGTCGTCATTCCGGGAAATCATGATTGGTATGCCGGCGTCGACGTCATCATGGAAGCCGCCCAATCGGCGGGGGCCCGCGTTTTGCGTAATGATGGATTCGTCATCGGCGATGAAAAAGCCGGTATCGCGATGCTCGGCGTCGAGGATATCTGGGCCAAACGAATGGGGGCGAATCAAGGTCCGGATCTGGACAAAGCGATTTCCGCTGTTCCTGCGGATTTGCCGCGGGTTCTATTGTGTCACAATCCCGTGTTTTTCCCGCAAGCAGCGGGCAAAGTGGCTCTGCAATTGAGCGGCCATACGCATGGCGGACAAATCAACATCGGCCCGATTCGTCCGGGAGAACTCGTCTTGCCGTTCGGCTACGTCGAAGGACGGTACGAACGCGATGGATCTCAGCTTTACGTCAATCGTGGGTTTGGCACGGCCGGACCACCCGCACGCGTGGGCGCTCCTCCGGAAGTGACGCGCGTGATTTTGGTGGCGGGTTGATCGCTCAAGGCGTGATCAATACTTTCATCACGCCCGGTGTCGCCGCGTATGCAAACGCTTTCTCAGCGTCGGCCAATGGATAACGCGCGGAGATCAACGGCGAAGGATTCAGCACACCTTTGCTCAGAACATCAATGGCGCGGCCGAAATCTCCGCATCGCGAACCGATCAATTTGATTTCGTTGATGACGATCGGCGCCAAGTCGACGTTGGCTTCGCCGGCATACGTGCTTTTCAAAATGATCGTGCCTCGTGGACGGACCAGCTGCGTTGCTCGGGCCAAACCTGCGGGACGTCCCGTCGCTTCAATGACGACATCGTAGTTATTTGTGGAAAAACTATTTTCCAATTGAACATCCAAGCCCGCGGCGGCCAGAATGTCGAGGTTTGTCCGGTGATGACCCACCGCGACGGCGTGGCCAAGGTCTCCGCGTCGAGCGGCCAGGGCGAGGCCGATGAGCAAGCCGAGTTTTCCGTCGCCCAAGAGACAAACCCGATCGCCGGGGCGTAATGGCGCTTCGTCGAAGGCGTGTAATGCCGCTGCGAGAGGTTCGATGAAAACGGCGTATTCGTCGGGAATGGAGTCCGGGACGATATGCAGGTTTTCCATGGGAATTCGGACGTATTCGGCCAAACCCCCGTCACGACCGAGAATGCCGAGCACCGTGCGCGTCGGGCAATGGTTTCGACCTCCATGGCGACACGTGAGGCAACGGCCGCAAGCGCAATTGATTTCCATGACGACGCGACGCCCGGCCAAGTCGTGGGCCGCGAGTGGGCGGCCGAAAGGTTCGTCCTGGGGACGCATTTCGACGACTCGGCCGAAGACCTCATGTCCCAAAACGCCGCGGAAGTGCATGTAGCCGCGAGCGAGCTCGAGGTCGGTGTTGCAAATCCCGGCGGCTCGTACGGCGACTACGGCTTCACCGAGAGCCGGCTCGGGCGTGGGAAGTTCGTCGAGAGAAACACCGCGATCGGAGCAGACGAGCGCCTTCATGGAACGCTTGTTTCAAACGTGGTGATGAAGGGCAAGGTCCGAAGTCTCGACTTCGATCGCGAGGACACGAGGACAAGAGGACAAAATGATTCGTGGCGCCTGAGGAAACTCGAAGCGCCACGGAGGGGGAGGTGATTGGCGATCCCAGCGGGAATTGAACCCGCGTTACCGACGTGAGAGGCCGGCGTCCTAACCGCTAGACGATGGGACCAGTTTTCAAAACGTTCGTCGGAGGTTAACCGACGACGAGCTGGGGGACAAGGATTCGAACCTTGATAGACGGTGCCAGAAACCGTCGTCCTGCCATTAGACGATCCCCCAAAGGATCGGTCGTGAAGTCGAGGAGGACGGACCTCCGCGTCTCACGGGGCGCGGAAATTAGCGGAACGAACGGCCCTGTCAAGAATTTCTTTACGCTTGCTCGAAGGAGCCAATCACTTTTTCAAACCGGGGTGGGGACCGAAGGAGCCGACCACCTTTGGGTACCTGAGCCCTTTTTTGAGCGTCTGAAGGAAATTTGAGCGCCGCTCTTGACGATGGAAAGGAGGGATCTATTTTCCCGGCCAGTTTTAGCCACCAGGGT
>CAYSYX010000421.1:0-8368 GCA_964435055.1 uncultured Polyangium sp.
CGTACTGGGACATCCGGTCGCCGGGATGGCGCGAGGATCAAGCGCGTGAAGAAGGTCAACGCGACACGTTGCGGAAGATGCTCACAGCGCGATTCGGCGCGCTGACGTTGCGGGCTCAGGCGTGCGTGGATGCGGCTACGACGGAGCAGCTCGACCGGATGTGCATCAAGATTCTTGGAGCGCAAACGATCGAGGAAGTTTTGGCAGAAGCAGGCGGAAAGCGGCGGAGGAAGAAGGCGGGCTGAGAGCGTCCCTCCGCGTCTACTTCTTCGCGGATTTGGGTTTGGCACGTTTAGCTCGAGGTTCGGACACGTCCGCCCATGGAATCTGCGGCAATCGCTCCCGCGGCGGCATTGTAGCGAGTTCTTCCAGACAACCCGTCGCGAACCTCGTCCCCGCCGAACCAACATGATCCACCCAAACCGGAAATGTCACATCACCACGCTCGGACAACAAAAACGTCCGATAAGGTTCGGCCGGAGCAACCTCGTCGAATAGCCAGGCGTCATTGATGAGGTGCGTCGACTCGCCCAATGACCACCCACCAAATCGCTCCACGCTCGATGGATCCCGCATCGCTCGACGAACCCGCTGCTCGAGCCCCGAGGCCGGCTCCGGTTCGTCGCTGCTGTCACACCACACGATGAGACGCGCATCAACGACCAATTGCTGAAAATCCGGACGGGCATTTTCCTTGTTACCCTGCGGCGTTTTCGCGTCCTTGATGCGCCACAAAGTCCGCAAAACCGTGCTTTGCCCCGGCCGATACGACGGAACGCTGAGCATTCCCATCGAAATGCGACACCCTCGATGACGCTCGCGATCCGCTTCTCCCACGAGCGAAAGCAATGCACCATAACATGTTGCCGGCGGGGGCAATACCTCCGTTTCCAGCAATTCGCGGGCCGCGCCCTTGCGCCAACACGCAATGGGCACGGTCAAACCCACGCCAATCATCGCTTCGCACCGTCCGATTCAAGACGTTTGCAAGCTTCTTCGCACGCCGCTCGTACGCCCGGTAAAACCACGGCACCTTTGAGCGCCGCGCGATCGTCCTCGCTGAGCACCGACGTCACGGCACCGCCCAAAATCAATTCATTCGCCGGAATATCGCCCGCCTTGACTTTGCGCACGAGGTCCGGAATATGCACGTTTTGCGCGTCGAGCGGCCGGAATGCATATAGAATACGCGGCGCAGCGTCGTGCGTGATGCGAAAAACGGCCGACTCCGGACTAAAGTCGTACAAAAATCGCCCATGATTTCCAGCGACTTCACCCAGCGCACACAAATGACGCAAAGCCAAAGCCGCTCGCGCCGGTACACGCAATCGCCCCGGCGTCATTGCAATGCCGTATTGATATCGCGTCGCGTGAATCTCCGCTTGATACGGAACCGGATTCGACGCCCCCTTCTTTTGCGCCGACGGCGTCGCCCCGGGACTTGCCGCATTAAATGTCGTATCCCCAGACCACGGCGTCAAACTCACGGCCCGTGTCACTTCGAGCACCGCCCGACGAATCTTGGCCGAACCTTTGCCGCCCTCTTCTTTCGCGCCTTCCGCGGCCATGAATCCCAGCAAATCGTCGTCGGCAAACACCTGCTCTTTCGACTTTTCGCCCCAACGCTCGAACGTGTGGTCCTTCCAATCGTTCACCCGCGTATCGTCGTTGTAGGTGCGATTGCACGGCTCACCTGCTTCGACAAACCTTCGGCGCAACGCGAATCGAATCGCTTCCGCGGAAACCGTCGTATGGACGGCTTGCTCCCAAATCAGTTTTTGCAATGTCGTCGTATTGCCTTCGTTTTCGCCTCGATTGTTCGACGCGGTTCCGAAGGGAGTGACAAACGCTGCGAATACATGCATGGCCATGATGGTTTTCTCCTCGTTGCGGTTCAATTGCCTTCGTCCGTCGATTCTTCGAGGGGCGTTTCTTCTGCTTCTTCTTCGGTTTTCCCGCGATAACTCGCCAGCGCCACGAGCGCCAAATCGCGCACGCGCGCCCATTCGTTCGACTTCAGGAGCGGCAAAATATCTTGCCAATGGTCCCGCAATTCTTTGTTGGTCCCCGCGCGGCTCCACAAATCCGCCAATGCACCGCGCGTTTGATCCGCCGTTTTCGCCTTGGCAAACGCCAAACGCCAACGTTCTCGTTCACCTTGCATACGATTGTCGCGCGTTTGTTTGGGGAGAGTTTTCGTTTCCTCCCAAATCGCGCCAAACCTTTGGCGTAATGCCGTGTGAATACTCACGACGAGTATTTTGTCCGGATCCGGCGTTTTTTCGATCATCGTCCAGAGCCCTTCCTTCTCCCAGGGGAGAAGCGCCCCCAGGTTGTCCTGTTGTCGATTTTGATGCAAATAACGTGGTTTTTTGACGCCGACTTTGGCCGTGGCAAACCCTTGATACCAATGATTCCCCGCCGCTAGATTTTCGGCAATGAACCCGCGCAAAGCGCTCACCGAAGCGAAATACCCCAACGCCTCCTGCGACGTGTCGTTTTTCTTGGCCCCACGTTTGGCCTCCTTCGGCGGCGCTTTGCGTTCGATGATGCGCGTTTTCAAGGCCGCTCGAGCCGCGGCGTAATCTTCCAACATCTTTTGGAATTGTTTGTCCGAGCTATTCAACAGGCGCATGGTTTGAACGCGGCTCTTCTGTTGCGAAGCCCAAGCCGTACTCCGCAAGGTGACGCCTTCCATCGATGCAATGGACTTGCCGTCGTGTTTCTCCGCTTCCAGCGCCAACGATGCGCTCAAAACTGCATCCGACGTACCCGCCACATGCACATCGCGAGGCCTTGCGAGCATACGCGAGCGCGCACGGGCAAACGCGACCAAATCCATGGGCACGGGCACGACCAACGCGCCCGCGGCTGCATCCCCCGAGACTTGATAACTGATGCAACCCACAATGGCAAAAACAGCGGCGAGAGTTTGGCTTGGTGAATACGTCAATTCCGTATCGCTGTAGGCGTTGTGGCGACCCACCGCGCCCGGATTCGCCCACCCGGCGAGTTGCACGCCTTTTTTGAACGCCGCCACGGCATCCTGCCATGCTTCCTGATGCGCAAAACCCGCATACGGCTGCACCGACATCAGAACGGTCTTGTCATCGTCCGGCTGCACGGTCTTGACAACAGGCGCGCCAGCTTTCTTGGTCGACTTGCCGTGTTGCAAGAACGTCAATTTGAGGGCGTTTTGCACGGCAACACCGAGACTCAGGTCCCAAGGTTTGGCCGGATCGAACATCCCGGGCAAATAAATGACGCCCTCGCGAATTTGGAACGACGCTTCGAACAATGCGCGTATCACGGGCTCCGGGCCCGCGTCGCCCCAAACCAACGTGATTTGTCGTGGTTCGACCGTCGCATACCCCGGACCCAGAGCAATACGCTGGTGCCAATCATGGTTTCGCGGCGACCAGCTCAGCGCATACAACGACGCGGCGAGACCTCCGAGCCCCGCCCGCAGCATGGACGTCATGCCCGGCTCATCCAGGCGCAAAACGAGTTTGTCGGAGTTCGCGGCTTCTTTCACTTGACCCATCGCGCGCCTACTTTCGGATCGTACTCCAATGCGTTTTCAGGACAAACTGGTAAATACCCCGTCACTCTCGAGCGTTCCCACGCCTTCCATTGCATGCCGGAGGGCGGCTTGTTCATGGGAATGGCCACTTCCAACGGTCTGTTGACTCGGCGCAGGACGGCTTCGCGATCTTCATACCGCAAGACGGTAATGCCAACGGTTGCATCGCGAAGAGCAGCGCTGGACGTACAAAATCCACCGTCGAGCCACGAACTGGCTTCATCGCGTCCGATTCTCGTGACCGATTGATTCCACGCGGCAACCAAATCGGCTTGACTCGTGTCGCGCTCACCGAGTTTTTGTAGCCAAACTTCGGCTTCGTCGAGTTGCGCTTGTTCATAAGGCAGATGATGATTGGGACGTAGAACCAAAAATGGTTTGACCGCAGCTGGTGCGTCGGGACGACTGCGCCGATTGAGTCGCCCGAGTCGCTGAATCATCGCCGGAATGGGGGCGAGGTCCGTAATGAGCAGGTCCGCCGACAAATCCAAGCTCATTTCGGCGACTTGCGTTGTACACGCCACGACGAACTCGTCCGTTCGCGGATGAAATGCATCGATGATGTCCCGATGCCGCTCGACACGATCCACATAACGAAAGCGGCTATGATACAGCAATGTTTTTCCGATGGCTGCTGCACGTTGCGCCGCGTCGATGGCGCGATCGACCGTATTGCTGACCCAGAGCACTTTACCGCCGCGAGCGCGTACGTCGGCGATATGCGCCAAGGCGTCTTTGGAAGACACCATCGATTCGTGCCCTCGGTATCGCGGCCATTGCTCGATTTCCGCCGGACCCGCGATTTGGGTCAACGATTGTCCGTGCACCCGTTGACAAACTTCGTTCAAGGCATGTTCGCGAAATGCGGGCAAACTGGCGGTCATGAGCAAGACGGGAACGCCGGGCAACGCTTCCAGAAAACGCAGCAATGCGCCGAAGAGCTTGTCGTCATACGCATGTATTTCATCAAAAACAATGGCACCGTTGGCAATGTTGGGCCATGCGTAGACGCCCCGTCGATTGTTTTGCACGAGGCCCAAGACGGAATCGACAGTACACGTCACGGCATCGAGCCCCCAATCGCGCAAACTTTCCAACCGCGTGGTATCGCGGGATTCTTCGTCGGTGGTTTTTTCATCCAAACCCAAGAGCTCCAAATCGATGTCCGCTCGGCTATGAACCAGTTTTCCCTCGAGCTCGGATGGGTGGAGATAATCGCGGAAGCCTTCGGTTGCGGTGCCCGTGGTGGGATAGGTAAACCACAAGCGACGTGTTGGATATTGTTGGGCCGCCCAAAGATACGCGCCGATGGTTTTTCCCGTACCGCATCCTGCTTTGACGAGCGTCACGGGAGCATTGCTCGCTGCGATTCGAGTTTGAAATGGTCGCGGTTCGGCGTTACCGAGCTTTTTTTGCACGAGGCGTAGCAACGGTTCACCGATATCTTCGTCTCGAAGCTGTTCGGCGAGCCAATCCCAGCGGTTTGTCTGGGTATCAGCGGGCTGGTGCCGCGGTATGGCCGAGCCTGCAACGTCGGCGCAAATGAGCAATACTTTGGTTAATGCAAGGAACTTGGTCCATGGTTCGTCGCGTAAATATTTGTCGTCGATATCGTCCCCCCAGCGCTCGAAAAGTTTTTCCAGGGACGGTTTCGTCGTGATGCGCAAGGGAATATTGCCGAGTGACGGAGGTTGTTCCAAGCGGAACAATTGCGCGCCGTAACGGAGCGTATCCATAAAATCGCGGTGCTCGCACAACAGCTTGACTTCGGCACCGTTACCCTCGGGAGCGATCGCGTGCTCGCGAAACTTGCGATGATGTCCGGCCGCGGCAATCACGGCGATGTCGTAATCGTCGTCGGTCGCGACAGCGGGGCGGAGCCACGACGCCAAGGTTTGGCCCGGCCAACACAACCACAAGGAAATGGCTTCATGCCGAACGAGTTGCGTCCGTGGTTTGTGCCGAACGATTTCTTGAAAGTGTTCGCTGCATTTGCCCAGATCGTGCATGAATGCGGCGAGTTGCAAGATGCAACGCAGGCGTGGTGCCCATTCCGTGGGCAATCCCATGGCCTGAAGAGACAAACTACCCCGCGCATCGCACAGCACTTCGGCAGCTCGAACGACGTGCGCGATATGCCCCTGCAACGATTCACCTGGCAATGGTTTGTCGGGAGTATTCGACGATTTTGCCAGGAGTCGGGGGAAACCTCCCGCCTTCATGTCGATTTTACTTCGGGCGCGGAGCCTGTCGAAGGGGCAAACCTACGTACTTTTGTGACCGGTCCAAAAATCCCGCACCCCATGCGTTGGCGGCCTCCAACCCCGGCCCGTTGCACCGTCAAAGAATGTTCGTCGGACAAACCATGGAGCGTCACGCCAAACCCAACCACCTTGTCCCCGGCAATCGTGATCACTCGCCGCCGCCCGAGTTCAATTTCCGCCTTGACGGCCAATGCTTCAAGTTGCCGTTGTACTGCTTCGACAAACGGTTCGGGCTCCTGAAACCCTTTGATGACGACGATGCGAGCGCTCAACGAGGCGGCGGGACGTAATGCGTAAATCCGTGACACGCCTACGCTCACGCGATGGCCGTCGATCTCAAGCGTTTTTCCTGCAAGTGCGAGCACGCGAGGAATGTACGCGGGCTCCACACGCAGCTGGAGACCGCCATTACGCCGTTGCAAAGCGAGCAAACCATCGGACCTCGACACGCCGGACAATGGATGTATCGCAAGCCACGAAGCGCCGTGCAGATCGCCCAAAATCCGGGCGATGGCGCCAAAAAGTGCGTATCCATGATCACGTGGCACGACGGTGCCGACGAGAGTGAACTCCAAATCGACGCGGTCCGTGGGGGGTGTAGTCGTCACACGAGACTCCATACAGATATGGGTGACAGAACGGGGTCGCGACCAAACCACGCTTGAGCAATCGCGTCAAGGGGAAGATGGCGTTGTATGAGGTGATGCCAATTGAGGCGGCGGATCGTGCGGAGAAGGCCGCGGAGTCGTCGGTAAGCTGACGTTTGCAGCCCGAAACGAAGGGCATCGGACAGGATCAGTACGGCGAGTGAGAAGAGGACGAGCATTGAGTCTCCGTAGATGGAAGATGCTCCAAGGAGCCAAATCCAATGCGGCGGATCCAAAAAGATGGCGCGGAGGCTGGTATGGTGGTTGGGGCGCACACGTGTCGCACGCCTAATCGCATGAACGATCTGTAGTGGTCACCGGCGTGTGGTTTTACCGGCGCAACCCTCGTTCATTGGCAACCCTTGGTTCCGTCGGGGCATCGACCCATACTCCGGTACCATTCGGCTTTGGTGGGACACTCATTGCCGCGGCGATGCTCGTTGGCACACATCATTTCATAAGGGTCAATTCCGCCGGATTCTTCCTCGTCGGGTTCATCCGGTGGCGACGCATGTCGATCTCCACTCGCACAACCCGCTGCCGCGGGTGGGGTCACGAGCAAAGCAAGGGGCAGAGCGGCCGATCGGAGGAGTTGGGCAGTTTTGAACGCATTCATGTGGTTTTACCAGCGCAACCTTAGCAGCTACTTCTGACAATCTCTCGTCCCATCCGGACACCACCCGTGTTGACGGTACCATTCGGCTTTGCTGGGACACTCATTGCCCCGGCGATGCTCGCTGGCACACATGATTTCGTAAGGGTCAATTCCGCCGGATTCCTCCTCGTCGGGTTCATTCGGCGGCGACGCGTGATGATCTGCGCCCGCGCAACCCGCTGCGGCTGGAGGGGTCACGAGCAAAGCAACGGGCAGAGCGGCTGTTCGGAGCAATTGGATGGCTTGTGTTGATTTCATGTCCGAAGCAGAGCACTGCTTCTCGGGTTCGTCAACGTCGTTCGGTTTTACCGGCGCAACCTCGGGTGTCGTCGACGACTCGATTGGCGCCAATCGATCGGAATTTGCGACGGTTGGCCGCCCAATGGCTACGGATGTGACCATTTCCTCATGCGTCGCGTTTGCCGAGGAACTCGTAGGCACGAGCATGCCGCACGTCGCGGTTACAGCCATTGCGCACGTGGTTTGCGTGGCGTGGGGGAGCGTTCGTGCAATTCGCAGTGCAATTCGCCGGCTTTGTGCACGAGCGTTGCGCGTGACAAACAAGATCAGTGCCGCAAGCATCGATTGCATGGCGGTGCGCAAGATGCCTAAAATTCGTTTATGCCTGGAGTCTACGGTCGACCACGGCTGATTTTGCTCGCGCGCGATTTCCGTAATCGTTTTCCCATCGAGATGGTGGGCGACCAAAAGCGCTTGATCGGCCGGTTCGAGCTTCGTAAGCGCTTTATGCAATACTTCGCGAGCGGCCAGAGATTCAGCATGTCCCGGTACGGACAACAAGGCGGCGATAGCATCATCGGATTGCCCCTGGCCCAACAGGCGCCGATGTTTGGATTTGCGATTGCTCAAGGCCGCGAATTCCGCCAATTTGCACATCCACGCGATGAACTGCTCCCGGTCGGTTACCGCGGGGCGTTTCGAAATGGGCTTGCATATTGCCAGGACGAACGCATCATGCACGACTTCGAGCGGATGAATATGAGTCGGACAACCTATACGCCAAACCACGGGAAGCATGGCCTTGACGACGTCGTCGTATTCGGCTTGAGACAAACCCAAGCTAGAAGGTACAGCTTTACAGGTGCGAATCCGCTGCTCATCGGCATGGCGAGGTTCATCCGGGGGGTTCGTCGAAGGCGGATCACTCATATCGTGTTAGGGTACGAGCGTATCGGATTCACGAAACAATCGTCCACCG
>CAYSYX010000422.1:0-8350 GCA_964435055.1 uncultured Polyangium sp.
ACCTTGTGCCCCGCGGCGAAGATCTGCCGTTCACGGTCTATTTTCAGCGTTTTTTCATAAACGGGAAATGTCGGCGCCGTCATTGCTTTACCAGACGTCGTTGGGGTCGGTCGGTGCAGCCACCGGCGGCGGAGGCGGCAAGGGCACGTTTACCCCCGCCGGAGCTGCACGCGTTTGGCTCGCCGGCGCTGAGGCTGCCTGAAGCACTGCAGTAGACGCCCAGCGAATGTATTTGACGAGCTGATCCGAATTCTTTGCCACGAGCGGCTGGATTTCGTTGTGACCGATGAAACGTTGCAGTACGTCGAGACGAACACCTTCGCCAATGGCAATGGCGAGTCGAACGGCCTTTTTTCCCCAGGGTTCGGCCATTAACGTCCGCAGACCGGCATCGAAATCGTCCGTGGGTTCGCCGTCACTGATCAGGACGAGCACCGGAGGCAATGCGCGTTCGGGCATGGGCGGTGTTTTTAGCGCGCCCGCGACAAGCGTCAGCGCCAAACCCATACTCGTCGTTCCGCCCGTGCTCAAGTCAATCCAATCGAACGTCTCCACATTCGTTGCTTGAGATTGGTGCCATTGCGCCCCCGATTCGAACTTGATCGAGCGCACGAGGACTTCGGCATTGGGATTGCCCTTGGCGACCTCGCGCATGTGCGGAATCGCTTCTCGAATGGCTTGATTGAGCGATTGAATCTTGTCTCCGGCCATGGAGCCCGAGCAATCGGCGATGAAAATGAAGTGCAATGGCCTCGTGGCCAAGGGTCCTCCGGGAAGTTTCGGCATGAATATCTCTCCTTTGCGAGCGGGCAGGTTACTTCATGGAATCTGGAAAAGCTACCAATTTTGCGCGTAATCTCGAGGCGACACGGTTTGCTCGGGCCACCTGTTCCCACGTGCGTACGGCAAGAAAACGATCGTTTTGCAGTTCGAACAGCTCACCCAACTCCGGCGGCGCTTCGTCGGGAACCGGCGGCGCCGGCGCAAGTTCGGGCAGTAAAACAGCCGGCAGACGTGGGGTTTGGCGAGGCACAAACGGCTCCTTGACCAGCCGCTCGAGCGTGTCGATGTCGCTTGCCAGCGAAGAACGAGTTTTACGCAACGCACTGCGTGTCTCCCGCGCTTTTTCGAGGCGGTTCGATGCTTCGGCGATGTCGGCGGGGGGCGGGTTCCACTTGTCGAGCGCTTGTATTTCGCCCTTGATCGTTGCCAAACGTTGTTCGAGTCGCGTGATTTCTGCCGTGAACGGCTTTTTCTCCTCCTTGGTTGCTTTTCCACCCAAAGCCTCGAGGTTTGTCTTGACTTTCGCCAGTTCGGCGACCGCCAGCTCGCGTTCTTGATTGAGCGGCGTGAGCCTTGCAGCACGAAGATCCACCAATTGCTTTTGATGCGCAGCATCGGCCTCTTTGAAGGAAGCTTCGGCAATGGGCACCTTGTTTTCCAGGTCCGCGCACGCATTGCGTTTTTCGGCGAGGTCGCTTTGGGCGCGCTGAACTTCCGCCTGCCACGCCGCTCGTTGTTGTTCGACGTCAACGTCGTCTTCGGCTTTTTGCCGGGAATCATGCGCTCGCTGGAGCAATCCTCGGATCTTGCCCGCTTCCTCGACCAGACTTTGCACCATCTTGGCTGCATCCGAGCGCTGACTGAGCGGTTGTTCGCCAAGCTCCGTCAATACATTGCGAATCCGGGCGCGTTCGTGCTGGACCGCAGTTTGGCCGGACAAGATCCGTTTCAAGCGGCCGAGAAAACTCGGTTCTTCTTGCTCCATGGTGTCCAAACGACGGCGAAGAATGTCGATCGAACGAGTCGACCATTCATCGAGGGCGGTCCATTGCTTCACGATTTTAGCTTTGCCGGCTCCGGGAGGAACGACTTCCGGCACCGTGCGCCATGAATACACGACTTTTTTCGATAACGGCGATGGTTTGGGAAAGTCTTTGGGTTCCGCCGAATCGAATGCCGCCAAAGAAGACACCACATCGGGCAATTCAATCGGTTCTTTGTCCGTGACGGACATGGCGGAAGACGCGCCGTCGAGCAACACCGGTCCGGCGATCTCCCGCAAACGTCGTTCGGCATAAAAAACCCATTTCGGATTTTCGCACGCTTTGTCAACGCGATGGTACGTATCCACGGCTGTTGCCGTGTCCCATTCGAGTTGGATACTGACGGGCGCTGCGATCAAGTCCATGACGAGCCGTTGCCGCGTAATCGTCGTGCGTGGCAATCCGGTGTCTGTCCAGACAACGCGCGTGCCTGCTCGAGCCGGCTCCCGAACACGGGCGAATTTTCCAGCGTCCGGCGACATCACCAACGTGCCGGCACGACCGGGATTCAGACCATCGGGCACGATACGAAATTCGGCATCGGATACCAAATCCGGCAATGCACCATTGATCACGAGGCGCCCAGTCGGAAGCGGTACATCCGCGCCGGGATCTCGATAGGGGGCCGGAAGCGGCGGTCGGAATGCAAAGTCTCCGGCCGCGTCCGGAAGCCCTTCACGACGGGCATGAAACCAGAAAAGAATACGAAAAGCTTCGAATAAGGATCGCGCCTGGGGACGTTCGAGCGGAATGGCCCATTGCGGATCTTTTCCTGGTGAACCGACGAGCAATACGCCCGCGCGCCCGCCGTCAACAATAATCCAATTCGCGGGGACATCGTATCCGAGACGCACCATGACTTGGTTCTTGGCCTTGGCAATGGTTTGTCCGAGCGCCTGTTGACCTTCCAACGCTTGCGCGCCGTACGCATACACGCGCATGCCGGGTCGCAAAGCCGCAAGGACATGTTCGTACAGCGCAACGCGTGATCCCCCGAGCATGACGGTCTTGGCATTGGCCATCAACGCGGCCACGGACGCGGCATTGAAAGAATCCGCTTTCGGCCACGGCAGCTCGACGGCATTGGGTTTCGAGTTTTGCTCCCAAAGGGCAAGACATTCATTAGAACGATCCAATGGGCGGGTTTGGGGCAGGGGTTGAATCGGACCGGTGAGCATTTTTCGTCACTCCATGCCAAGGTCGGTTCCCGCGGCGAACAACCACCGGAGTCGAGAGGGAAGCGGAGGTTGCCGATCCAGCAGTGTCGACACATCCGGCGCTGCTCCTGCACTCGCTTGGAGAGGCGTTCCCGCGATCCATGCATTCCAATTCGCCGTCCATGATTTCGGGGCGACGTAAGCATCAGCCGCCTTGATTCTGGCGATTGCCAATGCCGTGGCCCATTCCGTCGCTTCGGTCGGCCCCGAAGGCCCGACGGGAATGTCTTCCACGCTGATATTCTCGTAAGTTCCCCGTTGACCGGCCGTGACTTTCGGATAACGGAGCACGCGACGGAAATCATCCCGACCGTCTTTGTCCGCGTGACCGTCATAACGGAGGAGCACGCGACCGGCGGCGTTATTCCAGCGCGGCTCCCAAGTCCCGAAATATCCACGCGTTTCATCTTCGCCCACCGCAAGATCCATGGATCGAAAGGATTCGGATTTGCCCTCGGATCCCGGCACCGAACCTTCGACATGAAGAAGATTTTTCCCCGTCGTCAGATCTATCTGCCAAACCAATTCGGCCGCGGGAAGACGATCCATACGACAAACAGCGTTCTGTCCTGGTTTCGTCGGAAAACGCGACAGCGTAAACGACTGTTTGTCCTCGAAGGCCGACGTCCACGTGCGTTGGGGTGTCGGAGCAAACCAATCGGGCACGACGTCGAGATTGAAATCGCGATCATGACCGTCGGGTTTTTCTCGGATGAAGGCAAGCGGCCAGGCTCCGAAACAGACATGCTTGGCCACGAGAAACCTGAATACGCCGAGCTCCCAGGAAGGCGCCTCGCCGGTATTGCTGCATCGCCGACCGAAGTCCGTTATCGTCCCGTGCGCATCGATCAATTGTAGATGCTCGATGGAGTTCAGCAGATTGCGACACGCGGACTTGGAAAGCCCGGGCAAAGCCGAGCCAACGATGTTTTCATTGATTTTGCCGACGGCTTCGCCCGCGCGCAGCAAACGTTGCAACTCGAGACGCTTTTGCCATACCGCCACTTCCGCAAAGGCGTAGATCTCAAACAAATCAACCGGCGCGCGCAACGTCGTCTTCATCGGTTCCTCAAATGGGTTTGGCGGAATCGGTATTCCGAGCCAGATCCGCGAGTTCGTCCGAGTAACAATTCTCGAAGTAATTTTTATTTCCGACCAACACAAGCTGAAACCTTGCTCGTGTAATGGCCACGTTGAGGCGATTGGGGCTGTCGGCGTGGCCGGTACGCTTGACATTGCGGAAACTCAGCAGCACCAAATCCGCTTCCCGGCCTTGGAAGCGATCCACGGTGGCGCAAGCGATACGCGTATTGGGCAAATCGAATCGCGTCTCGGCATTGTGTTGTCCGGTCAATTTACGCAACATGTCGCGAATGGCCTGCTCCTGTCGGGCATAAAACGATAAACACGCCACCTCCCAACGTTTGCCATCTTTGCGTGGATTCGCCGCGGCCCAAGTTCGCCAAGCTTCGAGCACCCGCCGCATGGCGTCCACTTCTTCAGGGTTGATGCCTCGTTCTTCATGACCAACCACGTCGAGCCAGATTCGACGAGACGGCTGCCGCTCCATGAACGTCCAGCCAATCTTTGCATCACGACCGGTCAACGTGTTCGCATCGATGAGCGCCGCTTGGTTGTAGAATTCGTCGCGCGGAAAGGCCGAAATCTGCGCATGCATGCGATGCTGCCGCGTCAGAAGCTTGGATCGCTCCGCCCATGCCTTCGCGGGAATCGCTTCCGTCAATGCACTGGGCCAACGCACTCGGTGCTTGGTCCGAGGCATACGTAGCGCTTCAATGACGCTGCGCACGCCGACGTCACGAATGGCATCCACTGCCGGCGCCACCCATTCCGCACCAGATGCAATCGGCAAAAGTCGTTCGATTTCCTCTTGTCGCTCCTCCCGATCCGAAGCGTTTTTGGCATTGCCCAATTGATGCACCCGGCCCAAGCGCCATGCAATTTGCTTGGCCCACGTTTGTTCGCGAAAAAACTCGCGCAAAGCGTCACGAAGGCTCGTCACATCGCGATAAAATTGCTTGCGTCGCGCCTCGATGGGTTCAGCAAAACGTCCTTTGGCCGTCACCCAATGATTGAAACGAAATGCATGCGCAGCAAGGTCGTCCCCCGATCGAAGCCGAACGAGATCCCCAGGAAGAAACGGCTCCACAATGGGCAACAAATCGGTCGGCACCAGCACCCAATGCGCAGCCAGAACCTCGAGCGCTTTCACCTCGCCAGACTCGAGGTCCCCAAGGGTGAGATCCCACGGCTTGGCGGCTTTTTTGACCAAGCGCACAATCAACGGGCCATTACCGTCGAGTTCTTTTCGGGCCTGGATCTCGGCAACGAGCGCGTCGAGCACGTCCGGCGGTTCGTCGATCAACCAGCGCACACGGCCTTTGCCGGCGGCACGCTTCTCCAGTTCGGCAAAAAGCAAACATGCTCGTTGATAAGCATCGGACAAACGCTTCGTCTGCCCTTGTCGGTCGTCCTCGCTCACTTCGGCCAAACTGGCTTCGAGATCTTTGGGCTCGGTGAACGGTGGAAGTTGGCGAACGTCGCCCACGATGATCCAGCGCTTCGCAAGCTGAGCCGGTACGAGAAACTCTTGCAACGTCGTTTTGCTCGCTTCATCCACGATGAGAACATCGAAATGCGGCCAACCAGGCGTCGCTCCTTCTTCATTACGTGATAAATACGGGTGACGAAGAATGCCGGTGGTCGTGCCGCAGGTGAGGTTGGCCGATGCGAGAATGGTCCCTTCGGCCATTGCATCGAGGTCGGCATCGGAAACGCCGGCAAAGGACGGATCCGCTTTCCAATGCTCGAAGAGCACATCGATTCTCGTTTCCAAGTAATAATCCAAAAGCTGTTTGTCGATACGATCGGGATTGCCGATACGCACAGCCTCGACCTGGGGAAAGTGCCCGACGAGCCGCTCCAATACGTTGTCGACCGCGACGTGGGTCGTCGAGCACAAGAGCACGCGTTGATTTTGCTTGATGAGTTGCAGGATCAGCTCGCAAATGGCGTGCGTTTTACCCGACCCCGGTGGACCTTCGAGAAACGCAAAGTCCGGCGTTCCCAGGGCTTTGAGCACGAATTCCCGTTGTTCGTTCGTCCCCTCCCAAGCGGCATTATTCAGCAAAAACCAATCTTTCTCATCGAGGTTTACCGGCTTCACCGGCAACCAATTCGCCTGATTCGGATCTTCGCAAAGCCGAAGCAGACCAAGATGATGCGGCAACGGACCGTCCTTGAGCCGATACACCGCATTGAGTTGCTGATTGAAGCCGCTGAGGTTGGCGGGTAAAAAGATTTGCGTGCCTTCGGGCGGCAATTCACTCAATTCCAAGCGATAACAATCCCGGCGAAACCCGAATACCTTATATTCGCGACCACCTTTCTGTGTGCGAACGGAGCGAACGTTATCATCGCAATACGCGGCCCGCGGATCCATCGTCGCCTCGCCGTCGATGCTTTCGACGGGAAGCAATTGCACCCATACGCCGCGTTTTCTGCGCCCGCGGGGTGTATCTTCGGCCCAACTCCAACGAACGGCGTTATCGGCCGTGAGCACGTCTTCCTCGGGAGGCGAAGATATGGACAGGGTTCGCTCGCCATTCCACGACCAACTCGACTTGCGGGTGCGAAGCTGCGTCGCACCTTCCTCGGGCGCGAGCGTACGATGCGTTATGCGTTCTCCCGTGAGGCTTTGGACCGTGATCTCATCACGACCTTCCACGACGAGACGAACACGTCCCAGCACTTCGAATCGAAAACGAATCGGCGTTTGCGTGCCGTCCGCGCGAATCACCACGAGACGCTCGGGGAGCTTATTCGGCACGAGCTGAAGACGGCATTTCTGACCCGCCCAGAAGACGTTTTCATCGGCGGGGATTTCTTCGGAAAGCGTGATTCGAAGGCCATCCGGAGTGACCTCGGTGCGCCGCGGTTGGATCGGACGAAATGTCGCCCCGACAAACAGGGGCATATCGGGAGGTGCTCCAACAAACCCCATGACGACATAGCAGAATCCGTCGCTCGCGAGTTCGAGCAAGTTATCCAAGGGTGTGAGGCGAAGCGGGCGTTCGATGGGAACGGGTTCCCACTGGACGCGGGACCGGGCTTCACGCTCGCGTGCCGCGCGTTTTGCGGCGTTGAGGTACGCAATGAATGGCCGCAAGCTTTCGTGGACCTGTTGCGACAAATGGGGAGCGTAGTCCGGTGCGGTCATCGCGGCGAAGTGGAGGGGTTTCATTGCGGCGTTTGTCCGTTGATACGGTGACCGTCATGCTGATATTCCGTCGTTGGCAGTCGCTCCCAACGAGAACCGGGTGCCTGTCCCTCGACGCGGGTTTGTCGAACAAGCTGCACGTCCGCACCTTACACCAGAAGCAAACCTACGGGCAAGATTTGTGCGACCAGGCAGCAAGGAACTTTGATGGCTTGCAGAACAAGGGAGCCTCTCACGACTCGCACGAGAAGCAAAAAGCAGACGCTGCAATACATGAAGCATCGTTTGGCACGGCATGGGAAGGCAAGACCAAAACGACGCGCGCGAAGGCCATGGGGAATTCGTTGTCGTTATGCAACGTCGCAGCTTGACCGTTCACTCTTGACACAACCGCCCCACCTGCGTTTTTCTCACGAGCGCATGTTCGACATCGTGCTCTCGATGCATGGGCGTAACGTCTCCGCGCAGGGGCACATGAGTGGCGCGTGGACCAAGGCGCATACGCTCGACCCGGAATTCTCGATTGAACAACTCGAGGTGTTCACCGCCAAGGTCGGTTCCGCAGCGCAATATGCAAGATCTTTGGACAATTCGCTGCTCGATATGGCGCATGCCCTTCACGAAGCATTGTTTCAAGGCGACCTGTTGGACAAACTCACGCGCGCATCCGAACGGGCAGACGACACGCTCGTCGTTCGCTTGATCATCGAAGACGCTCGCCTGCAAAAAGTGCCCTGGGAAGCTTTGTGTAAACCGGGCACGAGCGCAGATTTTCTCGCGACGGGCACACGTTTACAAGTCGTTCGAGGAATCACGTCGACCGTACCGGTAAAACCTCGCCACGTCGACGGCGCATTGCGAATCCTGGTCATCGCTCCACAGGGGCCGGAAATAAGCGTCAACGCGCTGAAATTGGCCGCCGGGCAATCCAAGGCCATCGAATGGCTCGACCCGTTTGTCGGAGCGAGCGCGACATGGGCGAATGTTTACAGGCGATTACGTACCGGCCTACTGACGCATGTCATTCATTTTCTTTGCCACGGAGGGCTGGATAACCAGGGACACCC
>CAYSYX010000423.1:0-8343 GCA_964435055.1 uncultured Polyangium sp.
CGCAGAGTTCGGGCGACGTGACCCACATCAAATCGTGGACGGTGGTGACGGCGGCCGAAAGATTGCCGATTCCGTGACCAAGCAGATTATGCGGCGAATGAAAAACATCGGTATCGGTGGGACCGAAGAGCGACGGAAGAAACCACGAAATGGGTTCATTGGGCGTGCTGAAAGACGCATGTTCCGTCACGTTGCGGGCCGTGGATAATGTGCCGCCCGGCGCTTCGGGGTGACGCCAAAAAAGGAAACGAAAATCGGGGGCGAGTGCGGGAATGCGGTCGACGAGCGCGCGTACGTAGGCCCCAATGCCACTGGGCCGGCTGCAAATGTAGCGGCAATCGACGGCGATTTTCATGGGCGCGTCGAGTAGCAGAAAATAGGGAGTGCGACAAGGCGCGTCTGCCGATGACGAAATGATTTCTGGTCATTGCTTCAAATGTTGATATTCTGGTCCGGGAAACGAGGATATATGCGTAAATCATTCGGTCTTGGAGTCGGACTGGGGGCGGCGGCTCTGATTTCGTTGGGTATGGCGAACGTCGCGCAGGCGCAGGTCTACGGGCCTTATACGTTCGATAACAACAGCTGGGCGACGGATGCTTCGCAAACGGGTTATTGTTATGCGTATCCGCCGGGAAGTGGGACATGTTCTCAAAATGTCGTCGGGCATTCGCCGACGGTTTGCGGCGCCAACATCCAATGTGCTCCCGACAATTACATGGAGCTCTTTTTCGGCAATACGACGATCGTCAACAATCCCGGCGTCGACCTGGTCGTATTCGATACGCGTTTTTCGACGGACGCGGCGTCGATTGCCATTGAAACGGCTCCCGGTACGTGGACCGCATTCAACACGTGGGGCGTCAATGAAGAATTCCCCTTCGCCGCGGGCACAGGTTGCGCCGGCGAAACCCTCACGGCGGTCCCCGTTGACTTATCGCGTTTTGGCGTGCCTCTCGGGGCGACCACGAAACGAATTCGAGTGGGCGGCAATGACGTGACCGGGAGTTGCCAATTCGACTTGACGATGGCCGGCGTGCCTATCGGTTCGCCGATGTGCGTGACGAACATGGATTGCAATGACGGCAATCCTTGTACCCTCGATACTTGCAATGCCGGTTCGTGCGCGTATGCGCCCAGCGGCGCGATGGGTTGCGGACCGATTTCCGTATGCGGAAACAGCCTCGTCGAAATGGGCGAACTGTGTGATGATGGTAATGCCGCGGGCGGAGACGGCTGCTCGGCGGCGTGCATGGTGGAACCGGGCTACGAATGCATGCATGTCGGCATGCCGTGCACCGATATCGACGAATGCGACATCGAGACGGATAATTGCGACACGAATGCCAACTGCACGAATACACCGGGATCGTTCACGTGCGTCTGCTTGGCGGGATATGAAGGCGATGGCGTTACGTGTGCCGATATCGATGAATGCGTCCAAAACCTCGACAATTGCGACGTCAATGCATCTTGTACGAATACGCCGGGCTACTTCGATTGTGCCTGCAATACGGGCTATAGCGGTGACGGCGTGACGTGCAGCGATGTGGACGAATGCGTCTTGGGCACGCATAACTGCGATACGAATGCGACGTGTACGAACAACACGGGCGCCTTCGATTGCGCGTGCAACACCGGCTATGAAGGCGACGGTGTGACGTGCACGGATATCGATGAATGCGCATTGAACACGGATAACTGCGATACGAACGCGACGTGCACGAATACGCCCGGATCGTTCGATTGTGGCTGCGGAACGGGCTACGAAGGCGACGGCGTGACCTGTACCGATATCGATGAATGCACCGCGGGAACGGACAACTGCGACGAAAACGCGACCTGTGCGAATATGCCCGGGACCTTTACGTGCACATGCCATAACGGCTATTACGGCGACGGCGTGATGTGCGCCACGGAATGCGGCGACGGGTTTGTCGCCGGCGCGGAACAATGCGACGACGGCAATAAGAACGACAGCGACGGTTGCAGCGCGACGTGCGTCGTCGAAGATGGCTGGACATGCGGCGGAGCGCCTTCGGTTTGTCAAAACGGAAAGTGCGGCGACGGGATGATCGCGGCCGTGGAAGGTTGCGACGACGGCAATGCCACGAGCGGCGACGGATGTTCGAGCATCTGTGTCGTCGAAACCGGCTGGGTTTGTGAAGGACAACCGAGCGCCTGCACGAATCCGTGCGCCAATGGCCAATGCGATCCGAACGATCCCGTCGACCCCGGCACCTGCGCATGCAGCCTTCCGGGCAAACAAGACGGCAAGGGTCCGGCTTCTCTCGGTGCGGGACTCTTGGGTTTGGCGCTCATGGTGCGAAGGCGTTTCGGAAGGGCGATGCAGCGATAATCGCCCCTGATGACGATTAACGAGATCGTTCGTGCCGTTTGTCGCGAGAAATGATCCGAACGGCCTCCTTCAATGTCGGCAACGTCCGAACATTTCCCAATCCGACATCCAGGGTGACCACGGTTCGCGCCAGATCCGCGCGCATTCCCGTGAGCATGATCTCCGCCCCCAATAGACGAACGGCTTGCGCGACGCGGAGCAGAAGTTCCGCCGTTTCGGCATTTAATGACGAAATGCCCGTCAAGTCCAGAACGACGTGCGTCGCTCCCATTTGGGCAACGGTGTCGAGCAACGTCGCCGTCATCGATTCGGCTCGTGCGCCGTCGAGCTCCCCGATCAGCGGCAAGGCGACCACGCCGTCGAGCACGTGAATGATCGGCGCTCCAAGGCGCACGATCGCGGCTTCTTTTTGCTCGAGCAGCGAGAGTTTTTCCTGGAGCGCCGCATCGGCGGCGGCCGCGCTGGCCTTTTGAAATTCCTCAATGACCAGGATCTTGGATTCTTGTCGGGCGACGGTTTCACCAAGGTCCCGCACATGCGCTTCCGCCGCTCGCGCTCGTTGTCCCATTTTGCGTAACGCACGCGCCGCTTCTTTATGCCGTTGAACGAGAAGCCGGACGACCGGCGAGGCGTCGGCATCGTTTTGCAGAGGACATTCATTACATTGCCCGAGTTTTTCGTGGAAATCATCCAATGAGGCGGATGCTTCCGGAAATTCGAGCACGCATCGTTCGCAGCGCATGACTCAAGCTCCGATGAGCGCAATGGTGAACGTCTCGTCGTGATGCATGGTTACGCCTTGCACGGGGGAAAGTTCGCCGTACGTGTAAAACCCGATGCGGGGTATGTCACCGAGCTGTTCGAAGGTCCGATTGAGTTCTTCGCGATAACGCGGCCCGAGGAGGACCTTGCGGGCCATGCAATCGAACACGAGCGCAATGCTTGCTCGAGGCAAGTTTGTCAATGCTCGTGCGCTCGCGTCATCCGCGCCGGAAATGACGTCGGTTTTGGTCGCCGTCGTCATACGAATTTCGGCGCCTTCGGGCAGATCTCCTCCGAAAACAATGGCCCGACGTTCACGATCGACCCCTTTGATGGCCCGTAAAAGCAGAATGGAATCATCATCCAAGCGTTGGGTGCTGGGCACGCCGCCCACCAATCCGATGGGAAATTCAACGCTCACGCCGGGCATTTCCGCTGCGCGCGGTCCGAGGTATTCCTCATAAAGGTCGAGGGCCGGGCGGCCGTCGATTTCCAAGCAGACATTTCCATTTTCGACGCGATTGGCGTGGCGCGTCGCTCCAACCGGGATCCAGCCGCTCTTGGCCGCGGTCGACAAGGTAATCGGGCCGCACAGGGCCACAACCGAAGCGCCGCCTTGGAAGACTTTTTGATCGTGAATCTGAAATGTCTCGGTGAACTGGCCGAGGTCCGCGGCGACGCCGCCGATGATGGGGAACGACGAACCAAGAATATCCTGCAATCCGAGCAGAAATTGCGTTCCATTGACCTTCATACCGTCGGGAAAAACCATGAGCAAATTCGCGCCGGCTCGTTTGGCTTCTTCTCCCAAGCGTTGTCCCAAGGCCCGGCTGTCGTTGTTTTCGACGATCGCCGATAGGGTCTTCGCAGACACTTTCGGGCCGAACTTCATACCCATCGCGGTTGCCGATTCCGTTTTCCCCCCGATTTGATCGATTTCCGCATAACTCGAACAACCGGCAACTTGGACTCCCGGGCCGCACGCTTGGTGAAAACCATTGACGACGGCCTCGAGGTGATAACGAGCCGAGACGAACAGGAGCACGAGATCGGGTTTGTCGCCGAGCTCGTCGAGCAGTTCGAGGGCCAAGTCGCGACCTGCGATGCGGGCATCTTCGTGAACGATCGACGCGGTGTGGGCCTTGATCATGACTTATTACCTCGCTTGTGTCTGGAATCGCCGCTGGTTCCGGATGAGCCCGCGACGTTATCACGCTCCGAAACAGTTCGATACCTACGGGGCACCATTTCGTCGTGGATGATGCGCTTGCGCACATGCTTGGTGTGTCTTGGCAGAAGGTTCGCGTACCCGCCGGTGAGAGCATTTGACGGGGCCAAACCGAGATTGGTGGCGACAAACGGTTGAAGAATTCCATGGTTTTTCTTGACGACACACGGTTTGCCTCGTACAGCTCGGGCACGTGTATGGTCGAGAAGAACGACACCGAGCCCAAATACCGCACCGCGTGGCATCCGCTGCTCGTGTTCCTCATTGAGACGTTCGCCCCTGCCAATCGCAAGGTTTTTCCCGAATTCAACCTCAATCGGTTGCCGCAACGCGTGGACATCATCATCATCGAGCTGCAGGACGTACCGGCCGAACCCGCGCGCAAGTTACGGAGCATCTTTGATCATCTGCGCAAACACACGCTCATCGAGTACAAGGGCGTCACGGACGAACTCGAATGGCAAGATGCGGCGACGTTTCTCGGGTACGCGTGTCAGTACATTGCGATGCACGACGTCGCGGAACTCGAGGACATGGCGTTGATGGTCGTGGCGGATCGCATCTCGGATCCGTTTGTCGAGTACGTCTATCGTTTGGGAGGATCGTTTGAGCCCATAGGACATGGACTTTGGCAAGGCAAACTTGCGGGCATGTTGCTGCATGGAGTTGAGCTTGACGAGGCGTACAAGTCGGGTTCGTCCGAGCGGTTGTTCTACACGTTTACCCGCGACGCGTTGAAGAACGGCGAAGGCATCAAACACATCGAAGATGTGGACAAGGAAGATGTGCTCATGTACCATCATTTGTGCAAGCACATTGTTCAGCTGCGAAAGGATCCGGTCCTGATGAACCTCAAAGACATGGACGTGGCGAGCATGACTCTGAACGAGGTGTACCGCTGGATCATGGAACGAACGCCGGTGGAAGAGCGCCTTCAAGGTTTGACGCCGGAGCAAGTGCTGCAGAATTTCACGCCGGAGCAAGTGCTGCAGCATTTCACGCCGGAGCAGCTCGTCGCCGCACTTCCGCCTGCGGCGGTGGCCCTCGTGCTGGAAAAAAACAAGCACTGACGTGAGCGTTGGAAGGATCCTGCGGCTTTGAGTCTCAAAGACATCGACAAAGCAGAGGCCCATCACGTCCGTTTTCCGTTCGAGCGCCACCGCGCGATGCCTCTTTCTATTTAGGCATCACGACACGTGTCCGTTTTCCGATTCGGCGCCACGATGCGTGTCCGTTTTCCGATTCGGCGCCACGTGGTGACGCCTTTTTCCAATTCGGCACCACGACGTGACGCCTTTTTTCATTTCGGCGTCACGTTGCGTGTCCGTTTTCAGAATTGGTCCCACGACGTGACGCCTTTTTCCAATTCGGCGTCACGAGGTGGCGCAAGTTTTCGTCGAAGTGGTCCGTCATCGACCCCGGCAAAAATTTTTTTGAAAAAACGATGAACGTTTCGAATCGAGCGGCAACCAACCCCCACGTCATCGGCAATCAACGTCGATGAACAAAGGAGCGACCTCATGAGTCAGCAATCGTTTTTCCACGTTCCGCACGCCGGTTTTGCCGCATTTGCCGCAACTTTGTCGACGGGCCCTTGGGCGCTCGTCGATACGTCCGCGTACGAAGCTCAATCGGGCATTTCGTGGACGGCTCCCAGCGTGGTGCTCGTCAAAATGCGCCTCAAGCATTCCGTACAAGGTTTGCTCGTGGCGGTTTCCGGAGCGCGCAGTGCCAAAGGTTGCGATCGCAATTGGGATGCTTGTCAAAAGCAATTGTGCACGTTGCTCGATGCCGCCGCAGCATCGACCGTACCTGCCAAACGCGAAGCCGCGAAACGCCTTCAGCTACTGCTGCTCTTGGGCGCTGGAGAAGGACAAACGAAATTGCGTTATCAGGAAGAGGTCGACTTCGGGCGCATTCAATTGGAGCTCGTCGCCCATGGCCAAGCCGAAGCCGACGTCGCTTTATTGGGCCTCGAACCGGTGCTCGCCGAAATTGCTTCCGCGACTGATGATCTGGCTGTTGCGATTGGTCACGGCGTTTCGGCGGTGACTCCACATCAGCGCAGAGCGGGGGCGATGGCCGATTGCGTGGCGACATTTACGTGGGCTGCGGAAACATTGGAATGGATGGTCAATCGCGGGGCCAATGGTTCCGAAAAAGACCTCGCCGTGATGTTGCTCGCGTCGCTCACGGATTTGGCTTCGCGTTATCCGTTGTCGGTTCCGCCGCGGCCATTGCAACAAGAACCGCCTCCGCCCAGTGTCCATTAAACGACGCGTTTTCCCGCCCTTCCCTCGCCCGTTCCTCGCCCATCAATTGACTTGACGCATCGCTGAAATCCTTCTAGCGATGGACGTATGCTCGTCCGTTCCCGCCTTGCGTCGATTTTCGGCATCTTCATTGTCGTTTTCGCAAGTGCTTGTTCGAAGTCACCGACCGGTGATTCTTCCGCACCGAAAGACAATTCGGCGGCGGTCACGTCGCCGGATGCTCGTCAGGTGGATCCCGTCAAGGCGGCATTACGAAGTGTCGACGCTTGGGTCAAAGCGCAAAACGAAAATAAGCTCGACGGATACCTGGCGCTTTATGATGCCGCTGCATTTCAGGGTATCAAGCGAACTTCGTCGGGCACGGCGCAAACGTACGATTTCAAAGCGTGGAAGGAAGAGCGCACGAGAATGTTCGGCACGGGGGTCGCCGTGGCGGCGGATGGGCCGAGCGTGACGACGTGGAAGCAAAATCCGACCTTGGGCGACAACGTCGTCGAGGTTCGTTTTACGCAACGGTGGAAAAACCCACGTTATGCGGATCATGGCCCCAAGGTCTTGCGGTTCAAATTGGCGAACGACACGACGAAAATCGTTTATGAAGAGCTCGTGTCTTCGTCCGCCGGCTGGGATGACTCGACGGCGGCGGCTGCTCCCGCGACGAAATTCCTTCGAGCGCGACCGCAATCGCCGGATCGAAATGGCGTGGATGCTTGTGCGTACTTGGGTGGTTTTGGATTCGCGTGCCTCGATGCGCTGATCGCCGAGAAAAACCCTGTCATTCGACGATACATGCGTCGGATGAGCGACGCGGATGCGCGGATTGCATTTGATCAATGGCAGGCGAAACAGCCCGGTGGAGTGCCGCATGCCGAATTTGCCGATCAATGTGCCGATCAAGGACCTTGCGGAAAAACCGAGGGCAAGTCCGACGACGGTTATGCTTGCTTGACGCGCGCGGAGTCCGCGATTCAAGAAAACAACGAAAAGGAATCCAAAGCGGCTCACGAGCGGGCATGTACGTGCGGCAGCGAGCGGGCGCAAATCCCGATCATGGGGGGATTTTTGGCTTGTCAGGGCAAAACACCCGACCGCCGAGGTCAAAATATTCCGACCGCCGAAGCGAATGAAATCCGAGCGTGTGCCGAATGCGATGCGGAGAAAGGTCCCGCAGCGTGCAAATCCGAGATTGAGCGCCTCGCGAAAACAGATGCGGACCTCGCCAAATACATTGAAACCGTTCACATGCCCAGGTGTACGCAACCATGACGTTCCCGCGCCTATGCTTCATCGTATCGTCGGCAGCGATATCGATCCTCTCGTGCGCTTCCGCCAAACCTACCGACAAACCTGTCTCAGGAAACGGGCCCGATCCGTCGGCGAGCGTGAATGCAACGACCGAAGCGCTGGGGGATTCGACATCGCGGCCTGAAGATCCCGATGCGGTTCATCAAATGCGCCAGATGCGTTTGTCGGAATGGATCGACAAGGCCAAACGCGATTGCGAACGAATGCGGAACACCGAAGCTTGGCTTCCCGAGCGGGAAGGATTTTTGCCCGACGAGATCGACCTCGTCAAAACGAAATGCGCGCAAGCGGCGGAGGTCGGGATGCGAGGTGATGCGTGGACCCATGCGATGCGCGCGTGTATGCAGCGGTTTGTTCAGGCAAACGGCAAAGGAAAACATCAATGCCAACTGTCGCCCAAAGATGTTCCCGACGTG
>CAYSYX010000424.1:0-8295 GCA_964435055.1 uncultured Polyangium sp.
GGTCAAGAAGCGTAGCATAAAATCGACGCCAAATAAAGGAATATTTTGCGGGTGTACGGTTTGTCTGCACCATTTCTGTAACAGATACTCTCGAGATCGTCACGGATTCACGTCTCGATTCGTAAACTCGTAAAACCGCAATTTGTGTGCACGATTTCTGTAACGTGTACAGTGACGAATACACCAATCCGATCGCGACCACCGAATCCGACTCTTCATTCGTTGCGGCGGTCGAGGCTTCCAGCAATCCGACGCCGGTACCTCAATCCCATCGACCGAGCATCGTGCCGGCGCCGTCGAAAACATTCACGATGACGAGCCGCTTATTGTTGTTTTTATAGCCGAATCCCACGTCCCAAAAATTGGCGTTCGGGCGTAGGTTCAACTCCGCGTCCTGGTGATTCCGTAGCCACGCGACCAATTCCGGCAATTGCATGGCTGCGGCCAGAGCGTCGTCCTGATTCCGCACGGCGAGCATGCTCTCGGGCACCAAATACGCGTCGTAAAGAAGCGCGCGACCATTGCTGCTTTTCCACTCGTGGTCCAATTTGTGGCATCCACGCCGGGCCATGTTGTAATCGTTGGAAAATGGCAAATACCCGGGGATTGGATCGGCCGGAATGACGACGGCGTAATCAAGGTCCGGGACATCGAACGTCACGCGGCCTTCGATATCGGTTTTTCCGGTCATCTTCAATTGCTCCGCCGGATGCGGATGACTGGGCTCGCAGCCCTTCTCGCGTCGGCAGATATCGCCGTGAAAAACCTTGACCTGCACGTCGGCAATGGGCTTGAGCGATAAATAATCGCGAATCGTCGCAATGATCTGCGAACCTTTGCCCGGGATTGCAATCGTGGTAGCCCGCTTCGGTAACGTCGGGCAGGTGCGATCGGGGACTTTGGGCGCGGGCGGAGGATTCGCCAAGAATCGTTTGATGGGCGATTCCGGCGGAGGCGGCGGAGGCGAGACGATCGGGGCGGTCGCGCTCGTCGTCGCGGCGGCTGAACCAACCGCGCTCGGCGCCGGTGCGGGGGTAGTCGACGATGGTAATGGTTGTGCCGTGACAACCGCATGGCCGGATCCACAACCCGACAAGATCGTTGCGGCAACGAAGAACGGCGCACGCATGATCAGGCTCGCCCGTACACGGGCAAGAGCGCTCCAGAAATGTCGCGTCCCGCATCCGACAACAAAAAGGAAATCACGCCGGCCAGCGAATCGGGCGTCACCCACTTGGAAAAATCAACGTTTGGCATGTCCGTACGATTGCGGGGCGTATCGATGATGCTCGGTAAAACCGCATTGACCCGAACTCCGTGTTCCAGCACTTCGGCGGCCACCGCCTGCACGAGCGCCGTGACGGCGGCTTTGGATGCCGTATATGCAGCCATTCCCGCACCGCTCGTGGGATTCGTCGCCGCACGTGATCCAACGGCAATGATGCTCCCTTTTTTACGAGAAACCATTCCCGGCAAAAGCGCTCGCAACGATGCATGAACCGTCGCCGCATTCATTCCCATCATCGCTTCCCATGCATCATCGGCGGCTGCGTGCATCGGGCCGGTCCAGGTAAAACCTCCGGCCACGAGCGCCGCGCCATCGGGGGCTCCAAGTTTTTCTTCAATGGTCGTCAACGCATCACGCCAAGCGTTTCCGTCGAGCACGTCGAGGGGCACGGGCAGGTAGGCGTCGCCATATTGCGTCACAAAAGAATTCAATTGCGACGCGGCTCGAGGAATGTCCACCGCGGCGACTTTGGAACCTTCGGCAATGAATTTGGAAACGAGCGCCGAGCCGAGCACCCCGGCTGCTCCGGAAACGACAATGATCATCGCGCTACCTTATCACCGATTCCTTTCGTTTGGGAAGCCATTTTCGTTCGCCGCCGCTTGCTCGCCGCCGCACCCGCGTGTACGATGCGCCCGCTATGCGTCATCGATGGTTCGTCGCGTCATTCGTTTTCGCTCTGACGGGTTGTGTCAATGCCACCTCGACTCCCGCCGTGCCCAACGGCCCTACGCCGCCGGCGTCCGGCTCCGCCGTTTCCCCGCCGGTGGATCCGTGGAGCCTGCGAGGTGTCGAGCGGCTCGTCAATGACGCCCGGCGCCTCGAGCCGTTCGTGCAGAATGACCAAGTAAAACTGTTTTTGCAACGGGCTTCGTTGTTGCCGAAAATTACGCCCCGCAAATTATTCGTGCGTCCGGACAAATCAAAATACTTTACGGAGGCGCAGGCGCAGAATGAGCCCGTTGAAGTTCGTTCGACGCTGGTCCCGTACGATGTCGACGAAGACAAATACTACAATACCAATTACGGTTCGCCGCTTTCGTATTCACGACCGCTGGATATCCTCTTCGCGCACGGGTTGAAGCTGCCGGCGGGGTCGAAAGTCCTGGATTTTGGTTATGGGTACGTCGGTCATTTACGACTTCTGGCGACGATGGGAATGCAATCGACGGGGGTGGATGTTTGGCCGCTCTTGCCCGCGCTGTATTCATTTCCCGGCGATCAAGGTCCGGTCGACGGGCCGAAAGGCGAACGAGGTTCCATTCGTCTCATCGACGGGCGATTTCCCGCTGATGCGCAAATCGTGGCGAACGTAGGTTCGGGATATCGCCTCGTCATTTCCAAGAATGTGCTCAAAAAAGGATACATTCATCCGGACAGACCCGTTGAAAACAAAAAAGTGCTCATCGACCTTGGAGCCCCCGACGACGTCGTATTGAAATCATTTTACGATGCGCTCGAGCCCGGAGGGTTTTTCTTGGTCTACAACATTTGTCCGGCCTTGACGCCTCCGGACAAACCATTCGTACCATGGTCCGACGGCCGTTCGCCGTTTACGAAAGAGCAGATCGAGAAAGCGGGTTTCGAAGTGGTCGAATTCGATCGTGACGATACGGATGCCGTGCGCAAAATGGGAAAACTGCTCGGCTGGGATCAACCGGAAGACGGCGAGCCGGGAATGGATCTCGAGCGTGACTTATCGGTCTTGTACACGTTGATGCGCAAGCCCGCGACGGTGCGCTAAATTTGCCGGCGTTTCGTATTTGGTCATTGCTGCGGGGTGGGCTTCGGCGTATTCTCCGCAAATGCCTGATCCGTATCGTGCGCAGCAACCCTATCAAGGTGGGTTTGGTGGAGGTCCCTCACCGCTCACATTGACGCTTTCCTTGCTCCATCCCGCAGCGGAACCCGGGTCGACGATTGCGACGTATGCCGTGGCTCGCGTCAAAGCCGTCAATACGGCACCCGCGGCGAATCGTCCGACCCTGCACGTGGTGCTCGTGCTCGATGTCTCCGGGTCGATGCAAGGCGATCCGATCGCGCAGGTGCTGCATTCCGCAAAAAGGCTGGCGGAAATCTTGGAAGACCGCGATCAGCTCGGCATTGTAACGTTCAGCGATGGCGCCGAAGTGGTTTCACCTCTTATGGCATTGGGTCGCGGGCGGCGCGAAATCATTCGCAAAATCGGCTCGATCAAAGTGAATGGGCGAACGAACATCGCCGGGGGATTGGCGCAAGCGGCGTTATTATTTCCGACGCGACAAATGGGCGAGCGGCACTTGGTGGTGCTCATGTCCGACGGGGCGCCGAACGTCGGTCCGTCGACGCCCGATGAATTGATGAATGCCGCACGCATGCTCAAAAATCGCGACATTGCCATTTCGACGCTCGGGTTTGGCGCGGAACATAACGATGTCGTGTTGTCAGCCATCGCCGACGGCGGCGGGGGCCGATATCAATTCGTGATCGATCCGAAAATGGCGGAGGCCAGCTTCATTCGGGCTCTCGGGGCGCAGCTCGATATGGTGGCCGAACGAAATGCGCTCGTCTTGACACCGTCGGACCACATTGAAATCGTTCGGGTGCTCGATTCTCCGCCGATGTCCTTCGGAGCCGGGGGAATGAAATTGAATTTGCCGGATTTGCTGGGTGGCGATGAATTGTGTTTCGTCATCGAAATGCGCCTGCGTGCACCCGAGCAATCCACTCTTTTGCGGACTTTGTCCGGGCGCCTTACCGGTCATGTCGCAGGCACTCATTCGACATTCGAAACGGTGGTTCACGCCGATACTCACATTACCCTGCTGGCGTCGAAAGCAACGGATCCCGTGGCGCACAAGGCCGTTACGTTGGCTCGAGCCGCAGAACTGCGCCTGCATGCGCGTGCATTCGGGGATATGGGCAAGTTTGGCGAAGCGGAACGGGTTTTACGAGAAGCACAGAAGCTCATTGAAGAAACGCCGGGATACGTCAAAGGTCAACCGGGGGACCTCGACGACGCGTGGGAAGCCTTGGCCGATGATTTGACCGTCATGCAAAAGCGTCTTCAGCGGGACGAATACGAAAAATACAAAAAGGCCGCGCGAAGTTATGGTGAATTCGTTTCTGCGGGTTCTCGGGCTCGTAGTGATGCGCCGGACTTGTCCCCGTCGAGCCGCGCGTTGTTTTCCAAGGCCCAAGAAAACGTGGCCATGCCCAAAGCCTATTTGCATGCGCTGAGCGGTCCGTGTTCGGGGCTTCGAGTCCCGATTTTGCGCCCGCGATTCATCATTGGCCGAAGCAAAGCCGGCATCGATTTGATGTTGCCCGATGCCAATGTCAGTCGGCAAGCCGCGGCCATCGAGTTTTCAAATGGATCGTTCTGGCTCATCGACTTCGGTTCGACCAATGCGCCCCAATACAATGGCCAACGGGTCGATAGGCTGCAATTGGCTGATGGAATGACGTTTTCCCTCGGTAGCAGCGATTTGCGGTTCGAACTGGATTAATCGGCCGGCAATGCAGTCATCCTTCGAGCTCATAGGATGAGCCGCCGCTCGTCGAATCGTCTTGATTTTTCGTCCGCCATAAGCTTGACTGATTCTCGTTGCTTAAACTGAGGAGACGCGGGCCATGGCTAATCACAAAACGCATTTTCATTCGTTGACCCTGGGGCTCGTCGGCACGATTGCCACCGCCGCCGCATTGTCGGGTGCGTCGTGTTCATCCGACCCCACAAACTCCAGCTCGAATAGTTCGTCGAGTGGTGCGGGTGGTTCCGCTGGTGGCGGTTCGTCGAGTTCCGGTCAGGGTGGAGATGGCGGAGGGTTTATCGATCCCGGTACGGGGCCATTCGGCGATTTCCCCAAAGCCCCGGTCGTCTTGGATGGCCTCGATCCGGCCATTGCGACGTTATTTGGGGATGCGTCGGGTATGCCGACAGGTGGGCCGTGTTTGTCCGAGCCGCCCATGGACGCCATGTTTCCGCGCAATTGGACGCCGCTCTTCTTTGAATGGAGCAGCCCGCCCGAGCTGAACGTGTTCGAATTGCGTCTCGAGGTCGACAATCAGGTCAATCCGCTGATCATCTATACGACCCAACCCTTCGTTACGATGGACGCTGCGGTATGGAAGGGTTTGGCCGGGCATAGCGCCGGCAAAGACGTCAAAGTCACCATTCGCGGTGCCCACTTGGAAAATGGCGCATTGACCGTGGGACCGTCGACGGGAACGACCGGCGCCATTCATATCGCGCCCGTGGCCGCTCCGGGATCCGTCGTGTATTGGACATCGACCGGAGGCACATCATTCCAAGGTTTTACCATCGGCGACACGACTTCGAAAACCGTCCTCAGTCCGCCCATGGCCGGGCCGACGTCGACCGGAGGCAATACGACGTGCGTTTCGTGTCATACATCATCCCCCGATGGTAAACTCATCATTTACAGCCGCGACGCCGACAATGGCACGCGAGCCGTCGACGCCCGTTACGTGACCGGCGGCGTTCCCGGCCCGGATGTCATTTCACCCAGCGCATTGGCGCTTTTGGGCAGAAACAAGCAAACTGCCCCCGTCCTTTCGCCGGCGCATTATTCACCGAGCGATGCCGTGGCGATTTCGATTCTCTCCGATCCGGCGCTCAATGGAGGACGCTACGAAATCGTCTGGACCAATTTGCATGCGACCGACGGCAATGGCTGGGGTGTGCTTGCGCGTAATGGTGATCCGCGATTCGTGGCCTCGTCTCCGGCATGGCGTCGCGATGGCAATGAAATCGCCTACGTCACGTCTGCCGCCGGTGGGGAAGGGGTCATCGCGTCCGTCAATCCCGCGGATCCCACGATGGACATCAACACCATTCCGTACAATGATCGCGCGGGCGGCGATGCCAAACCATTTCCGGGCGCGAGCGATCCGAACTACCACGAGTTTTACCCGGTCTATTCGCCGGACGATACGTTCCTTGCGTTTAATCGCACGGACAATACGCCGCCCGATTCGTACAGCGAACCCGCCGCCGAAGTCTTCATCGTTCCGGGTGCCGGAGGTACGCCCACGCGCTTGCGGGCAAACGATCCGCCCGCCTGCACGGGCCTCGTGAGCCCCGGTTTGACCAATGCGTGGGCTCGCTGGGCACCCAAAGCGGAGACCTACCAAGGCCTCAAGTATTATTGGGTGGTTTTTTCATCCAATCGCCGCGCGGCCGCCTCGCTCCGTCCGCAGCTGTACGTCGCAGCCGTCGTGACGAAAGCCGATGCCGGCGCCGAATCGCTCGTGGCCGAATATCCGGCCATCTACGCGACCGCGCAAGACGCCGGCGGAAACAACCACACGCCCGCGTGGGACTTCTTCGAAGTCGAACAAATCCCGCCCAAGTGAACGTTTGAGCGCGCCGGGGTTTCACCCCGGACCCGAGCAGGGTCTGTCCGACCCTGCACCCGGACCAGCGAGCGCTGGACCAGTCGCGGTTTGTCCGCTTCGCGGTCAAACCGACGAACAAAGCGTGTGTTGCTGTTCTACGTTTCTTTCACGTCGGTTCGTTCAGGTAAAACCGAATTCGTACCGGACCGACTCGAATGACGTCGCCCTCGACAAGCGCTCGTGACGCACCACCCAGTTCGTCATTGACGTAAAACCCCGATGTCGACCCATTGTCGAATATCTTCCAAGACCCATCGACGTTTTCGATTCGCACATGGCGACGCGACATGCGTACGCTTTGGATGACCAAATCATTGTCGTCGTGTCGACCGATACGCAAGGGTTTGTCGAGACGAATCGTTTGTCGAGGAAAGTCCTCGCCTTCGATGGTGATCCAGGGCATGACGCTTCAATCGTCCAAGTCTTTGTAGCCGACGGGAGGCTCAGCCAATTTCGCCGCCTTCGATGCGCCACGAAATACGTAATCGGAATAGCTGTAAGGTCCGTCCGACCAAACCAAAAAGTCCGCACACAAGACGCCGTCGGGCGCTCCGGAACATAATTCGGGAATCGAAATCAGCGGACCTTCTTGGTACACCGGCGCCGATGCGTCCACCTCTTCCTGCGCTTCTTCCATCGCTTCGAGCGCTCCGCGATGACGATCGGCGTCCAATTCGTCCACGGGATAAAGCACCCAATCGAGCTGAATCAGTTCGGGATGCGGAGGTTCGTCCGCGGAGGCTTCAAACGGTTCGTGATTGATTTCAGGCAAACCCATCTTACGGATGATTTCACGCAATTGTTTTTTGCGCCGCTCCGCATCCGGACCCGGTACCCAAAATGCCCGCAGCGCGGTAACGACGTCGTCCATCGAAGCTTGACGCCACAAAGACGGATCCCGCGATTGCGGCTCCAAGTGTTTCTCGTGATTCCGTCGCAATTCGAACGCTTTGGCATGCGGGGCAAATGCGGGAAGATCGGCCAGCGTTTGATCGATGGTCCAGTGAATCCGGTGATCGACTTCGCGAATGTAGCGGTGTTTGCCAAGCGCACGCAAAAGCTTCTCGATTTCGTCGAGCGTTCGCGCGGAAAAAGACCAAGCGAGCATCATCTGCAAAGCTCCAAAACGATTATTTTTTGCACGTTGTACGAGCGCCGATTTTTGCAGCTCCCGCATCCACGACACATCGAGACACACACGCATCGAGCATGGGCGCTTTCGTGCCCACGCACATCTTTTGACACGCATCTCGAAGCGCCTGCTTCATGACCGGGCCCTCTTCGCCTTCGCCCCGAGCCAACGCTTTGTACGAGCCTTCCCCGGCCGTGACTTCCGACGTGCACTCGACGGAACGACGGCATCCCGTCGCGCCAAGCAGCAACGCCAACGCCACACTTCCCACGACCCACGACGATCGATGCATGCCCGCACAACTGCCGAAATTTCTATCCGCTGTCCACTCCAAAATGCGCGTCGCCTGCGTCGCCCACGTCGCCCACGTTGCCCGGGGTTTCACCCCGGACCCGACCAAGGGGCTATCCGCCCGTTGGCCCGGACCAGCTTGAAGCCCGCTTCCTTGCCGTCGTTTTCGCCGGCGTGGATCCCA
>CAYSYX010000425.1:0-1031 GCA_964435055.1 uncultured Polyangium sp.
ATGTCGGACGAACCGTGCGGCGGTTGAAGGACTTGCGTCCGGATATTCTCGTCGAAACGCTCGTGGGTGATTTTTGCGGGCATCTGTCGGCGGTGGATGTGGTCGTCGACTCGGGGATCGACGTGTTCGCGCACAACATCGAGACGATTCGGCGGCTGACGCGAACGGTGCGGGATGTTCGGTCGAGTTACGAGCAGTCGTTGGCGGTGCTCGAGCGGGCGAAGAAGCACGCGCAATCGCGAGGATTGTCCGGACAACTCAGCAAGAGTTCGATCATGGTGGGTGTTGGGGAAACCGACGATGAAGTGATCGAAGCGATGCGTGATTTGCGCGGCGTGGGCGTGGACGTCGTGACGTTGGGCCAGTATTTGCGTCCGACGCCGAAACACTTGGAGGTCGAAAGGTTTGTCCCTCCGGAGACATTTGCCATGTACGAACGTGAAGCGTTGGCGATGGGATTTGTGTACGTGGCGAGCGGGCCGCTGGTGCGTTCGAGTTACCGGGCGGCGGAGGTGTTCTTGCGGGGGATCTTGCGCGCGGGCGGGACGCAGGCGGCGAGCGAGGAGCGAGTGCAGGCGGAGCTGGATGCGCGGATGGATGTGGCGAAGCGGGAAGCGCGACGGATCGCGGTGGAGATGGGCGACGAAACGGTGCCGGAGCTTGCGATTCCGGACGTCGGGGGTACGTCGGGGCTTGTTCCGGCGTCGTCGCTCGTGCGGCGGTAAACGTTTGGAGAGAACTTTGGAGAGGTGTCGTGAGTGTCCGCCCTTGGAAACGCGTCGAGTTCGTGTGAAAAGGGAATCACGAGAGCCTGCATGAGCGTTCCGGACAAAGACTTCATCGACCACGTCAAACGCTGCATCGCCCAAGCGGGAGCGAATGCTCCGAAGGGAGTGCAGGTTTCGATGTTTGCACAAGCCGCTCGTCTGAGTTTTACCCAGGCGATCAACGATGCGATCACCGCGCCGACGGGGTTTGATCCGGCTGCCGCGGCGCTGCACGGGCTGACGCCGCAGGCCGTCACCGCGGCA
>CAYSYX010000425.1:1041-8287 GCA_964435055.1 uncultured Polyangium sp.
CCTGATCGCGGAGAGCGATGACAGCAAGGCCGCGGCGCTGTTCGAGGGCGCGGTGGAGAGCGCTTATCTCATCGCCACGTGCGACGGAGCGGTCGATCCGACCGAAGATGCGATCTTGCGCGCGGTCATCAGCGCCGGCGGTCCGGTCTCGGACAAACAGGTCGACAGTCTGCTCTTGGGTCTGGCGAAAGCCGTGGCGATGGATGGCGCCACCGAGCGTTTGTCTCGGCTGTCGTACATGGTGTCCAAGCCCGCACACCAGCAAGAGATCCTGCGCATTGCCGCCTTGGTCTCCAAGGCATCGGGTGGAGTTCGTCCGGCCGAACGAGCGGTGATGGACAAGATAGCGCAGGGGTTTTCGTTGGCGCCGAGTTCGGTGGATGCGGCGATCGCGAATGCGGACGCGGCATTGGGGAAGCGGTAGAGCGTCAAATCACCGGGCGCCCTTTCAATTCACGCGCATGCACCGCGTCGATACGACGCACCGTGTTGTAAAACGCCGTCCAAGTCGCATCCCCCCTGGCAATACGTCGGCCCTTTGATTACGGTCCGGGCGCGATCATGAGCACAGACACTCTTACTGCGGCACGCCATCCCGACGATGTGCGCGCGCCCGATGTCGTTCGCGTCATTCGAGACGATGGATCTCTCGATCCCGCGCACGATCCCGGCTTGCGCATCGACGAAGTGGTTTTCCTCTACCGCGCGATGCTCCGCGCCCGACTCCTCGATGAACGACTCGTTCTCTTGCAGCGCCAAGGACGAATCGGTTTCCACATCGGTTGTCTCGGCGAAGAAGCCTGCATTCTCGGCAGCGCGTATGCCTTGCGCGAAAACGATTGGCTCTTCCCGTGTTACCGCGAGTTTGCCGCGGCGCTTTTGCGAGGCATGCCCCTTCAGCGCTACGTCGACAACATGTTCGGCAATGCGAACGATCCCGTGAAAGGTCGGCAAATGCCCGACCATATCTCATGGCGCAAAGGCAAGTTTGGCTCGGTCAGCTCTCCCATCGGCACCCAAATCACCCAAGCCGCGGGCTTCGCTTGGGCCGCCAAACTTCGTCGTGAAGACCTCGTCACCCTCGTCTATTTCGGCGACGGCGCTACGAGCTCCAACGAATTCCACAACGGCTTGAACTTCGCCGGCGTCTTCAAAGCGCCTGTCGTGTTCCTCTGCCGCAACAACGGTTGGGCCATCAGCGTTCCGACGGAACGACAAACCGCCAGCCACACGTTTGCGCAAAAAGCGGTCGCGTACGGCATGCCCGGCGTGCGCGTCGACGGCAACGATCTGTTCGCGATGATCAAGGTCACGCGTGACGCGATCGCTCGCGCGGCGCGAGGCGAAGGACCGACGCTCATCGAAGCTCTGACGTACCGTTTGTCGGGGCACTCCACGAGCGACGATCCCAAGGCGTACCGTCCGGAAGCGGGCGTGGAACCTTGGCGCCGCCTCGATCCGATCCCGCGCATTCGCGACTACCTGCTTCGTCACGGAGCGCTCACGAAGAGCGAAGATGCGGACCTCGAAGCGGCCGTCGATGCCGAGCTCAAAGCCGCGATCGTCGAAGCGGAGAAAACCGCCGCTCCCACCCTCGAATCGATGTTCGAGGATGTATTCGCCGAACTCCCTTGGCATCTCGTCGAGCAGCGCGACGAGCTTCTCCGAGGGCCTCGGGCCAAAGGCCACGGCCACTGACGCTGGAATGACCCGACTGCAATCGAAGTCTCACGGAGAGAAATCACGATGCCTCAGATGAACATGGTCCAAGCCATCAACGACGCCCTTCGCCACGAAATGCGGCGAGACAATCGCGTCGTGATCCTTGGCGAAGATGTTGGCAAAGTTGGCGGCGTCTTTCGCGTCACGCAGGGGTTGTTCGACGAATTCGGCGACGAACGCGTCATCGACACTCCGCTCTCGGAAGGCGGCATTATCGGTACGGCCATCGGCATGGCCTTGTACGGCCTGGTTCCCGTACCCGAAATTCAATTCGCCGACTTCATTTTCCCCGCTTACGATCAAATCGTCTCGGAGCTGGCGAAATATCGATATCGCTCGGGCGGTGAGTACCCGGCCAAACTCGTCATTCGTACGCCCGTGGGCGGCGGTATTCGCGGCGGCCATTACCACTCGCAACACCCCGAAGCGCAATTCATTCATTGCGCCGGCTTGAAAGTGGTTTGTCCGTCCAATCCGGCGGATGCCAAAGGCCTGCTGCTCGCCTCGATTCGTGATCCCGACCCGGTCATGTTTTTCGAGCCCAAGCGCATTTATCGTGCGGCCAAGGGCGACGTGCCCGAAGGCGATTACACGATTCCGCTCGGTAAAGCGAACGTCGTGCGAGAAGGCAAGAGCGTCACGGTCGTCGTTTGGGGCGCCATGCTGTACGAAGCGCTCGAAGCGGCCAATCAAGCGGCGTCGCAAGGCATTGAAACGGAAGTCATCGACTTGCGTACGCTCTGGCCGCTCGATATCGACACGATCATTCAATCCGTCAAAAAAACGGGTCGCGTGGTCGTCGTGCACGAAGCGCCGAAGAGCTGCGGGCTCGGTTCGGAAATCGTTTCGCTGATCAATGAAAAGGCATTCCTCCATTTGGAGGCTCCACCGAAGCGCGTCACGGGTTACGACACGCCGTTCCCGTATACGCTCGAAATGGAGTATTTGCCGCTCGCTCACCGTATCTTGCCGGCAATCGTCGAGACTGCGAGGTACTGAGATGGCCCGATTCGAATTCAAACTTCCCGACATCGGGGAAGGCGTGACCGAGGGCGAAATCGTCAAATGGCTCGTCGGGCCAAACGAGATCGTCAAAGAAGACCAGCCGATGGTCGAGGTCATGACCGACAAAGCGACGGTCACGATCACTTCGCCCAAGGCGGGGAAGATCGTCGAAACACGCGGCAAAGAAGGTCAGATTGTCGCGGTCCATTCGGTCCTCGTCGTGTTCGACCTGGATGCGGCGGGTCCGGTCACGGCCGCGCATACGCTCGCGCCGACGGCTCCGACTGCGGCCCCGAAAAACGATGGTCCGGCGGCGACGGCCGTGGGTGATATTCGCGAAGACTTGCCCGGCATGAACCTCATGCCCAAAGCCGCAGCGCCCCCGCAGGTGCCGATTGCGGTCCTCGCGCCGATTGTCCCGACGTACTTCAATGAAAAACCCTTGGCCACACCGGCGACGCGTAAGCTCGCGCGGGACTTGGGCATTGATTTGCGTCGCGTGCAACCTACGGGTCCGCACGGTCGCGTCACGAAAGACGACATTCGGACCAACGCCGCAGCGTGTTTGCCCGGACCAATCAGCGCGCCGCCGTCGACCATTGCCGCGCCGATTGAAACGCCTGCGCCGATGGCCATGGCGGTTCCGCCGGTCGGACCTGCCCCGACGCCCGCAGCTGCGCCCGCAGCCGCGCCTGCACCACCGCCTGTGCCGACGGCTCCCAAGGCTCTGGCGCCCATCAAAGTGCCTCCTCCGCCGAAAGGCGAAGAAGCCTTGGAAGAGCGTGTGCCGCTCAAGGGCGTGCGCAAGCGTATTTTCGAGCAAATGGGACGCTCGAAGCAAACCGCCGCTCACTTTACGTTTGTCGAGGAATGCGACGTCACGGCGCTCAAGGAATTGCGCGCACGGCTGAAGCCTTCCGCAGACAAAGCCGGCGTCAAGCTGAGTTTCTTGCCGTTTTTCGTGAAAGCCGTCGTGTCGGCGCTGAAAAAGCACCCGTCACTCAACAGCGCCTTCGACGAAAGCACGCAAGAAATCGTCACGCGCAAATATTACGATATCGGCATTGCGTCGGCGACCGAAGCGGGCCTGATGGTTCCCGTGGTACGTCGCGCCGATCGCAAGAGCATTCTCGAGATTGCACGGGACATTCAGCGTTTGGCGGATGATACCAAAGCGGGCAAGGTCAAATCGGAGGACTTGGGCGGGTCGACGTTTACGATTACGTCGCTCGGAGCTCAAGGCGGCCTATTTGCGACGCCCATTTTGAATTTCCCCGAAGTGGCGATTCTGGGCATTCACCAGATGAAGCAAAAGCCCGTGGTGCGGGACGGACAAATCGTCATCGGCGACGTGATGCTGATGAGTTTGTCCTTCGATCATCGCATCATTGACGGGCATATCGGCGCGACCTTCGCGTACGAGATCATCGGGTATCTCGAGAATCCCGATCGTTTGTTCCTCGAAATGACCTGAGTTTCAGGTTCCCGCCGCGTTTTTCATCCCAAACTGCGCCAGAAATCGCCGGGATTCGGCTTCCGTCGGAAACCACTGCACTTCGAACACAAATGATTTCGGCGCAATGAGTTTGCCCGCGCGCACGATCGTGTGAATGAGCGTCTTCGTGGCGAATGTGCCTCCGAAGTACGCGACCGCGGACAGCGGATAGGGGCGCGACGGACGAGCGAACACTTGACGGGCTCCGGAGTCGAAATCGGCAAGACGGTCAAGGTCGACGAGAATGGGAAAAGGGCCGAGGTCATCGCCGGCGCGAATGACGGCGTTGGCAAGTGAACGAGCTTCTTCCACTGAAACCCGCCCATCAAAGAGCATCTGCGCCACGCCATCATCGTCCACCAGAAAAACATGTTTTCCGGCTTGGAATCGAAAAGGTTGCGTTGAAGACTGGTCCACGAGACCACATTACACGGATCGTCGGACCTTGCCAGCAACAAATCGCAGAAAGGATCCTGGTATTCGTCGATGACGTAGCCTAAAACAGCGCCATGGTCGCTCGTATCTTCGCGCTGTCGTGTTTGAGTTTGGCCCTGGGTTGCGGGGCATCCACCTCAGAAACCCAATCGACGGCGCCTGCCCCTTCCGCGTCGGCATCATCAATGGCGTCGGCATCCGCAGTTACGCAATCGGCGGAGTCTGCGGAGGACTTTTCGGCGTGGGTGGGGACGTATCCATTCGAGGAAGCGGCGCCGGGGTTTGCCTGGACGTACCAAATCAAAATCGAAAAAATGCCCGAAGGATACCGCGCGCATTTGACGATCGACGGCAATCAAGTGGCGATGCGGGTTTTGTGTAAACTCCGCAATGCCGGACCGAACAAGGTCGACCTTTTGTATTTGCGCGACGAAGCGGAAAACATGAGCGCTCCGCGTTCGCTGAACGAGCATTTGTTGAGCCTCGAGCGGGCGGCAAATGGCAAAGCGGAATATCGTTGGGCGGCGATCAAGCCGAACCTGGAGCCTGCGAAGGAAGGTCCGGCGGAGATCGGCGACGCAAACGGGTATGTCAAGAAATACCCGGCGGACTTTTTGGCGGTAAAAGCCGTAAAGGCGCGTCTGGACAAACTTTTGGGGGCGGCCGAACACAAGCGGCTCGATGAATTCATCGCCACGCAGGACGTGATCAAAAAGAACGGCGAATTTTTGGAGATGGAAGGGTTTTTCCCGCATTCGGGTGGAGCGCAAAAAGCGATGGTGCTTTACGACATCAAAGCGGACAAACTGCACGTGATGTTGCGCGACGAAGACAAGTCCGGGTCGCTCGATGTGTACAGCGAAAAGTGGACGGGTTTGCCCAAGCCTGTGGAAGACAAAATCAAGGAATGGTCGACGGGAACGGCCAAGGTGATGCGGCACAAGTGAGCTTTTGCGGGTGAAGTCCGAAAGGGTGTTGAACAGCGTTTGCGAGTGTTTCGCGGTTTGTCTTGTAGGGGCGTGATTCATCACGCCCCAGGAAATGCGCGCAACGGGCGCGATCAATCGCGCCCCTACGGTCAGAAAAGAGCCGAAACCTCTGTTCAACACCCTCTAAGATGCCGGCATCGGTGACCTCGCAACCGTACTCCTGCCGCACCAACACACCGACGATACGTCACCACCACGCTCCCCATTGACGCGCAGTACCTCTTTCGCCTAAGAGAGGCCGTAGAAAAAACGTCCAGGTCGCCTGCCCTTCAGGCAACGCTCCGAGGAGACTCGTCACCGATGCGCCTTCGTCTCGTCTTGTCCGCCACTTTGATTTCCGCAGGTTTGCTCGCCGGGGCCACCGGTTGTGGCGAGCGCGAAGCGACTCCCCTGCCCTTCCAGCACAAAAAAGCCGCCGCCGAAGCCAAGAAAGCTCCGGCTCTCGCCGACCTCGACATGGCCGACGCGAAGAAAACGTTCGGCGTCCTGCCCGCGAAGTTCGAGGCCGAGACAAACCCCGTCACCGACGCGAAAGTCGCCCTCGGTCGCATGCTCTACTTCGATGCTCGTTTGTTGAAGAACCAGGACATCTCCTGCAATTCCTGCCATGCGCTCGACAAGTTCGGCATGGATGGAACCAAAGTGTCCAAGGGACACAAAGGTCAGCTCGGCGGACGCAACGCGCCCACGGTGTACAACGCCGGCGCGCTCGCGACGCAATTCTGGGATGGCCGTGCCGCGACGCTCGAGGATCAAGCCAAGGGTCCGATCCTGAATCCGATCGAGATGGCGATGAAGGACGAGCAGTCCGTCGTCGACTTGCTCGCTTCGATGGAAGGTTACGAAAAAGCCTTTGAAGCAGCCTTCCCCGATGCCGACAAGAAAGAGCGCATCACGTACGACAACATGGCGAAAGCCATCGGGGCGTTCGAGCGTGGGCTCGTGACGCCGTCGCGTTTCGACAAGTACCTCGGCGGCGACAAAACCGCGCTCACGGACCAGGAACGCGCAGGTTTGTCCAAGTTCGTGCAGAACGGCTGCACCACGTGTCACAACGGCGCGGGCGTGGGTGGTTCGAGCTTCCAGAAGTTGGGCCTCGTCAAACCCTACCCGAACCAAAAGGACCCGGGGCGTTACGAAGTCACGAAGAAAGACGAAGATCGCATGGTCTTCCGCGTCCCGAGCTTGCGCAACGTCGCCGAGACGGGTCCGTGGTTCCACGACGGCGCGTACGATCGCCTCGAAGCTGCGATCCAAGGCATGGCGTATCATCAGCTCGGCAAAGAGCTCCCGGATCAAGACATCAAGGACATCGCAGCGTTCTTGAAGTCGCTCACCGGCGAGATCCCGAAGGACTACATCAAGATGCCCACGTTGCCCGAAAAGGGCGAAAAGACCCCCGGGCCTGATCCGTCCTGACAAACCGAGTATCCCGCGATTCACCGTCGAATCGCGGGATGTTCGTCCAAGCAAACACTCCTCTCGAGCGGGCCTCATCGCGCTGATCAGCGTGATGTCCGGGGCGACGCAAAGTCATTGTTCCAAGTCAAGCTGATTCGTCGTTCCCGGTTGGAGGCTGGGCGGTGGATCACGTCCAGAC
>CAYSYX010000426.1:0-8278 GCA_964435055.1 uncultured Polyangium sp.
GAGATTGTGAAGCCGCCGGCGGAGCCCCCCCATCGTAAACCGGCTCGTCGCGTAGGGCGCTTGTTAGCGCCCGGAGCGACCGTGGAAATCACCGCGTGCGTTTTCAATCCCCCTGCGCGCAATTCACACCCCGCGGCATCAATCCTGATTGCCCCCAAATCACCGGACTTGCCCGCAATCCCCTCCCCTCATTCCACCGCGTCCAAGGCCTCGTCCATGCCCGTAATCGCCGCATCCCGCCATTGATACAATATCGGCTCACGCACTCCATACCGCTGCGCCAGAATCCCCGGAGGGACGCCGCGCAGCATTTCCAGCACGATCCGCCGCCGCAATTCCGTCTTTTCCGCCGGCATCGCGCGCACCTGCCCCGCCACGAGGTCCACCTGCGCCCGCGCCAAAACCTCGTAATCGTTACGCCGCGTAAAACTGGAACGACGCCACACCAAAAGGCGCGTGAATCGCCGCGTTTCATCCGAAAACGCCGTTCTTCCGTGCAGCATGCGGTGATTGTCCACCACGAGCACTTCGCCGTCCCGAACCGGTACTTGCTCGATCGGCGCCCGCTGCATCCAGGCTTCGAGCTTCCAGCCCACAGGATCCTCCACGCGCTTCGGCGAATGCGTGAAGACCACACAGCCCGATCGCCACGATACCGTCGGACCTACGACGTCCCCAAAGACGAACGGGATTTTTCGCACTTCCGTGAACAAAGCTTGAAACAAACGCGGTTCTTCCTGGCGAATCGATTCCAACCAGCGATGCGTATCGACGAGCAACGTCACGCCGCCTTCACGCGCGGCTTTGGCGCAAAACATCAATTGCACGTGCGGAGAAACGCCTCCAAACATTTGGCTGTCGGTATGCAATGGCGTGTAAGCCGCATTCGAAGCAAACGACTTTCCCTGCGGCATCGGCTTGATCGGCTGCCGCTCGACCATCACCGGCGCTTCGCCCAAGATCTGCGCCGCAATGTCCCAAGGATCCCGCGCCGCGGCTTCCGCATCGAGGCCCGGAATCGGGGGCAATACGTCATATCCGCGCGCGGCGATGCGCTCGAACAACCGCGCACGAGCCTGCGTGTCCAGCATCAGGAATTCCGCAATCGAGGGGCATGAGCCCATTCCACCGTGCCAAACGACGCATCGAGCAGCGAACGGGGAAATGGGATGAAACGAGCCAATGGAGTGGCTTCGGGAATTTCGATTCGGTGCAAAGGTCGATCGATTCGAAACACGGCCGGCAAAGCGTGAAACACATCCGTCGCCACGACGCCGCGCAAGACGCTGTACCCCGGACCGGGAATCCCTTCAATGAGCGTCGAATATCCGGGAGGTGTGGTGATCAAGGCCGGAGGTTTGACGAAGAAGTACGGTTCGCCCGGCTGATGCGGAGTGACGTACTTGGTAAAATACCACATCGCGCCTTTGTGTTGTTCGAGCGTCTCGGCGCCGAATACATCCGCCCACGCTTGCCGCGTGACTCGAGCAAACTGCGTCAATGCCTCGCGTTCGGGCTCGACGTGCACGAGATGCCCGTCATAGGAACATACCAAGGGGACCGCATTGTAAAACGCATTGACGTGCAAATCGTTGCCCGCGTCCAAATCCACGCCCTTCGGCGTCAAGAATGTTTTCACGGCAATGGGACGGACAGCTCGCGGACCAAAAATGGCTTGACCGGCAAACGCGCGTTCGGGCAACGTCGGCTCCGCTTCATCATCCACCATTTGCCGATACTTCTTCGTCGACGCTCGTTTTTTTTGCGCAAAATACTTATCGTCAAAAAAACTGAAATGCGCTTGGCCCAGCTTCTTTTGCTCTTCGCCTTCGACGGGTCGCGATTCGAGCTTCGACGCAAAAGGCGCGAGCGTGGCGATTTCCCCCATCAGATCACAAGGAAAAGGAGCGTCCGGGACGAACGATAACGTCACCACGAGCGGCGTGAAAAATTTGGTATTCGCGATCCAGCGTTCTTCGACGGTAAACGCGACGTTTCGACGATTGCCCGCATGATCGAGGCGAAGCCAATACCCCGGTCGAGGTCGAACGAATAGGCCGGTAAACAGGGAAACTTGGCGACGATCGCCCTCTTCCCGCAAAACAATGCCCTCGCCGAACGATTGCGCCCACGAACTGCCCCGAGGAAACAAACCTTCAGCCAAAACACGCGGCAACGAGCCCGAGATCGCGCGATACAAAACATCCGACATGCCCTTGAACTTGACGCCCAAGAGCGATTTGTCGAAGGTGAGTCCTTGCGTCAAGCGTACTTGAAAGCCAAACCTATTTCCATCGAGCAACGGCGAACAAGCCCGAGCCGCGCGTAAAGGAATGGATCCTTCGAGCGTCGCGTGGGGTTTGACGAGCTCGGCGAATCCCCCGAAAACATCGAGAACGTCGAATACTTCGGGATTAGCTGCATCCACCGCCACCTCCGCATCCGCCGCCGCCTCCGCATCCACCGCCGCCTCCGCAGCTGGACGAAGAACAACTGGACGAAGACGAGCTGCTGCTGTTGGCATTCGCCTGCCACCATTCGGCCGTTCCGACGCCGGTCGTTTCCATCGTAATGGATCCCGGAGCGAGGCCCCGTTCGGCCGCAAGCGCGGAGCTCACGCCCGCAAACAAAGGCACGGTGGCCAGCAATGCACCGCCGCCGACGGCAACGGCCAAACCCACATCCGCAGCCTCCCTGCGGCGTCCCGATTGTACGTCCGTACGAACCGACGAGGTCGCATCATCGAGCCATTTGATGTACGGAGCGGCCAATTGGCTCTGCTCGCGATTGATGTACACAAGAAAGAGCCCGATGCCGCTACAAATGAGCGTGGCAATGAAGAGATTCGAGAACGGTCGATCCATTTCGATCAACCAGAACGTCCGAATCAACGAAACGACGACCATCAAGACCGGCGCGACCGTACCGATGTTCACGAACAGCTTGATTCGCTCGGCCGATCGAATCAATCCTGCTTCTTCCAACATGGTTTGCAGCGTGATTTCGTGATTCGTGGCCACCGTAATGGCTTCATTCGACAACGTGGACACTTCGACGGGCATGCGCTTGACCCGCAATGCATCATGAAAAACCCGCGCCAAGTGCTCCGTGGGCTTGACCATGGGTTCCAAGCGATATTCTTTGACCGTCCCGTCGTCTTCCGGCAAGGGCACGAGCCACTTTTCCGCAATGGCTTGCGTGACCAATACATTGGCGGCCCCGGGAATGCCCCGCCGCAAATAAGCCACCGCAACAAGCGAATCTCCCGTGGGAATCACGCCTCGGACCAAGTCGAGCGGCTTCTTCTTGGTCGCCGAACCTTTCACTTCTCGATAAGGCGACGCGACGCTCGGTTGCCACAAATTGTCCTCGGCACCATCGAGCGGATCGACGGGCTCTTTGTCGATCCATCGCTTCACCAAGCTCTCCCGAGTACTATGAACCACGACGAAAACAATCATGCAGAACGGTATGTAAAAGGTGAGAAAATCTCCACCGGGTGGCAGGTTGAACGGGTAAAAATCGAAGATCCAGTGGAACATCGCTCAGGCCTCCATCCGATCGACTTCTTCGATCATGCGCGTCAACAACGTATTGAACACTTCCAGAGCCTTCGTCGGGTTTTTCCGGGCACTCTGCAAAAACTTGATATCGACCATCCATTCGTCACGCGCTTTGGCGAGCACCGTTTCGAGCTTATCGTCGAGCGGCGGGGTTTTGCGTAAATTCAGCAATGCGTGCACCGGACTGCGAATTTGTTTCACCTTGCGCTCGATGGCTCCCGCCAACGCTTGCGGCGCGCCCATGGAATCGACGACCACGCGACGCATTCGGATTTGGCATTCACGCAGCTCCTGCTCGATTCGTACGCGTCGGTGCGCATCGGAAATGGGCAAGTTCGCGAATACGTCTTTACCCGCAAGCAACAAATGGCAGCTGCGGATGTCGTCGTAGAACAGCGGAAACACGTCCGCAGCTCGAGCGATCTCGTCTTCCTTGAGGATGACCGTTTCAAATCGTAATGCGGTCCGAGCGATCGTGAGCGTGTTGGCAATCGCGAGCAAGACTTCCGGCGCTGAATCCTTCAGCACGAGCACCAAGTCCACATCGCTTCGGCCTTCGTCGTAACCTCCACGCGCGGCGCTGCCGAATACCAAAAGAGAAACCAATTTCGGTCCGAGCTGCACTTGCAAGGTATGAGCAAGCTCCTCCAAACGTTGGCGAATCGGAGCGGGCATTACGTACGTCATGTCGAGGCCAATTTCCTTTCGTACACGTGCACTCGGGCATGCGGCCCGAAACCTTTGAATGCAAACGCTTGTCGCCCATTGGACATGGGCCGAATTCCCACGTGCGGCGCATTTCGCGGACGAACCGTATTCGTCTCGGGATCCCGCGCAAACCGCATTTCGAGCGACAACAAATCCCGCTCCGCCGCAAAACGCAATTTTGTCATGCGCGTCGCTCGACGGGCGATCTCCAGAGCGTCACTGATGCCGGCGAGTTTGGCCGGGCGAGGTATTTCCGCGACGACTTCACGCGCGATCTTTTCCACATCGGGACGAAATCCCGTCAGAAACGACAACAACGGCAACGCTTCGTCCACTCGCTTGCGTTCGAGGATCCCACGCGATCGAGCGATCGCCCGCGCATCGAAGTGCGGATCTGCGGCAGGCGCGATATCGACGAGCAATTCGGCCAGGTGATTTTGCGCCTGCTCGAGCGTCTTCAGGTGCACACCATCCGGCGATTGCATCGTTTGCGGATCCACCGGAACGACGTCTTTGGGCGGCGTTTCCGTTTGTCGCAACAATTGACGGCATAACCTGACTTCGCCGGCGAGCTCGCCAAAGGGCGGGAAATTCGCATCGCGTTCGATGAGAATCGGCACGGGTCCGGTGATCGCGAGAATGGCTTGCACCAAATCGAAAACGGTATGGGAAACGGCGTGAGCGTGATCGTCGAAATAAAACGCATCTTCGAGGATTCCGCCGGCCAGGTGCATCATGGCGACGCGATCGAGGGGAAACTGTTTGGCGAAGGTAATGGGATCGTGCCCCGAATTGACGGCATTGGCGTACAGATTGCCGACGTCGAGCAAAAGTGGACAACCCGTTTGAGCGGCGATTTCCTGATAAAAGTCGGGCTCGGTCATTTCCTGGTCGGGCCATTGAAATGTCCAGGCGATGTTTTCGAGGAGCAGCGGGACATCGGGCAAGTGTTTGCGAGCCTGGGCGACATTACGCGCGACGACTTGGAGGGCGGTGCGGGTAAAGGGCAATCCGGTAAGGTGCCCGATTTCGCGTGTGCCGGAGCGAACGAAAGCGACGTGTTCGGAGATGAACGGGGCGCGGAGGTCTTTGGCGAATGTCCCGAGGGACTTGGCGCGGTCTTTTTCGATGCCTTCGGCGCAACCGAGGGAGAGTTTGACGCCGTGAGGAATGACGGGCCAGATTTCGGAGACGGCGAGGGCTTCGCGACGGGCGGAGGGTTTGACGAAACAGGATTCGGCGACGACTTCGACGAAGTCGACGGACTTGGGAGCACGCAGCAGATCGGCGGCGATTTCTTCGCGAAAGCCGAGTCCTGCGGCGAGCTTGGGGAGCATCGCGGCGAGGATAACGGAAGCGGGAGGGATATGGCAAGGCGTGAGCAACGCTAAAAACGCATAAACAAATCTCCCCACCACCTTCCGCGCGCCGCGCTTTGGTGTATACACCCGCCCCAGCATGGAACAGCTCGAAAGCTACGTATCGGGAAATTGGGTCAAAGGCTCGGGCAAGCCGAGTATCCTCGTCAATCCGGCCACCGAAGAACACATCGCGGAAGCCTCCACCGAGGGCCTCGACTTCGGCGCAGCCTTTCAATATGCGCGTGATGTGGGCGGCAAAGCCCTCCGCGCTCTTTCGTTCGCCCAACGCGGCGAGATGCTCCGCGCCCTTTCCCGCGCCATTCACGCCAAACGCGACGCGCTCATCGAAGACGGCATCGCCAACGGCGGAAACACGCGCAGCGACGCCAAGTTCGACATCGATGGAGCCTCGGGCACCCTCGCCTATTACGCCGACCTGGGTAAGCAACTCGGCGACGCCAAGTTCCTCGTCGAAGGCGACGGCATCCAGCTCGCCCGAAGCCCGCGCTGGTTCGGCTACCATGCCCTCGTTCCGCGCCACGGCCTAGCATTGCACATCAATGCGTTCAACTTCCCGGGATGGGGCATCGGCGAAAAAATGGCCTGCGCCATCCTGGCCGGCATGCCCGTCGTGGTCAAACCCGCCACGAGCACCGCGGTCTTGGCGTACCGGATCGCCAAACTGTTCGTCGAAGCAAACGTTTTACCGCCTGGAGCGTTCTCGTTCATCGCGGGATCGCCCGGCAACATGCTCGACAGTCTGTCCGAACAGGACGTCGTGGCCTTCACGGGATCGGCGGACACGGGCGCGCGACTGCGTACGCATGCGGGCATCGTGCGCGGATCGGTGCGGTTGAACATCGAAGCGGACAGCTTGAATTCGGCGACGCTCGGCCCGGATGTTTCGGCCGGAAGCGATACGTACCGGATGTTCCTGCGCGAAGTGATGCGGGACATGACGCAAAAGGCCGGGCAGAAGTGCACGGCGACGCGGCGGATCTTCGTGCCGGAAGGCATGGTCGACGATGTCCGCGACGAACTCGCGGCGATGCTTCGTGACGTGCAGGTGGGCAATCCGGCGACGGATGGAGTCACGGTGGGACCGCTCGCGACGGCGTCGCAACTGCGTGACATTCGTGCAGGCATCGAGCTGCTCGCGAAGGAGTCGACGTTTGTCACGGGGAACCAGGCGTTCACGCCGGCGGGCGTTCCCGAGGGCAAAGGTTACTTCGTCGCGCCGACGCTTCTGCACTGCACGGATCCCGATGCAGCGAAGGCCGTTCACGCGCACGAAGTCTTCGGGCCTTGTGCGACGATCGTTCCGTACGATGGTTCGTCCGGGCGCGTGGTGGAGCTCATCGCGCGAGGCGCGGGGATGCTGGTGGGATCGGTGTACAGCGACGACCGCGCGTTTGTCACGGACATGGTGATGGGTTTGGCGCCGTATCACGGGCGGTTGTACTTCGGCAGCGAGAAGATCGCGGATCAAACGGCCGGGCCGGGAACGGTACTTCCGCAGAGCATTCACGGCGGACCGGGTCGAGCGGGCGGAGGCGAAGAGCTGGGCGGTCAGCGAGGTTTGGCGCTGTATTCGCATCGCGTCGCGATCCAAGGCGCGCGGCCGATCTTGGATGCGGTGCTCGAGCTGAAGAAGTAGGACGTCAAAAGGTTCGTCCGGTCCACTCACTGGGCCGAGTCGCAGTATTCAAACGAATACGGTTGCAACGTATCGCAAAGGCGGCGCTGATCAAAACAACAGCCGCTGCACGTGTCACTCGCATTGTGCAGGGTACACTTCTCGTAACACGCAAACGACGGCTTGTTGCATTCTTTGCGGGTCGCCATCTCTTTGCCGACTTTCCTTTCCCGACGGCATCCACTCGACATCGATAAGACCAGCAGCAGCAGGAGCGCATGAGCGGTGGTTTTCACAACGCCAAACCATGGTTCCTCTCGGAATAACGTCCGAGTTCGGCAACGCCGTATGATAACTCCAAACATCCGTTTGTCTCGCACGTACGACCGAGATTGGCAAGGAAGTTCTACAAATCCAAACCAGTGTTCGTCACGTACGATCGCCCCGGGTTAAAACCCGGGGCTACTCATGACGAAGTCCCCCTTCGGGGGACTTCGAAACGGCCATCAGATCTGCAATCGCCATTCACGCTCCGTGATTTTGCCCGGGACATGAATGGCAGGATCAAACCTGAATGATGATGCACAGTCCGCACATCGTGCGGACTTCGCTTGTGTAGCATGGGGTTTTAACCCCATGCGTGGTTACGCGAAGACGAACCGATCGAGTTACGAGACTGCCGCCTCGCTTCGCCCCGACAAACCTCGGCCTACCGTCACATGCCCGCGCAGCTCGCGTCCGTGCGATCCGCCATGTCCAGCGTCCAAATCGGTTGATCCGCCCCGAGCGCTCGGCCCACGCCGACCACGACAAACTCGGGCTTCGTGAGCAGCACGTTCGACTCGGGATCCTCTTGCCACTGTTTCAGCGTCAAATCGCCTTCCCCGTGGCCTTTCGCGATGAACTCGACCATCGCCGCAATGCCCCCGCATCCCGGCGTATAGCCCGCGTCGCATGCGCGCATCGGCGTCGTCGAATGCACGACCTGGCGGACTTCGCCGGCCACGAAG
>CAYSYX010000427.1:0-8256 GCA_964435055.1 uncultured Polyangium sp.
GTCCGGCATCAACGCGCAAGCAATCAAAGAACTCCGCGAGCGAACCTCGGCGGGCATGAGCGATTGCAAGAACGCCCTCGTCGAAGCTGAGGGCAACATGGAAAAAGCGGTCGAGATCATCCTGAAGAAGGGTCTCGCCAAGAGCGCTAAACGTGCAGGCGCCATCGCCACGGAAGGCGAAGTCCGCGCCTCCGTCGCTTCCGACTTGCGCTCGGCCACGCTCGTCGAAGTCAACATTCAGACCGACTTTGCCGCGCGTAACGACAAGTTCCGCGACTTCGTCGGCGAGGTGCTCGCCGTTGCCAAGACCGCGCCCGCAGGCACCGACCTCGGCGGCCTCCCGCTCCGCGGAAAAACCGTCAACGAAGTCGCCACCGAGCTCACCGCGACGATCGGCGAGAAGGTTGCCGTGCGTCGTTGGGATCGCGTCGAAGTCCCCGCAGGCTCCGACGGCGCAGCCCATGCCTACGTGCACCTCGGCGGCAAGATCGGCGTCGTCCTCGCGGTCAAGACCGACAGCGATGCCACGAAGAATCACGAAGAGGTCATCAAGTTCCTCGATGACACCGCGATGCAAATCGCCGCGATGAACCCCATCGCGCTCCATCGCAGCGAAATCACCGAGGACGCGAAGGCCAAGCAGAAGATCATCTTCGAAGGCCAGCTCCGCGAAGATCCCAAGCCCAAGCCCGAGAGCGCTTGGCCCAAGATCATCGAGGGCAAGTTCAACAAGTGGTTCTCCGAGGTCACGCTGACCGAGCAAGAATCGGTTGTTGTTCCTGGACAAACGATCGACAAACTGCGCGAAGCCGCCGCCAAAGCGGCCGGCGGTACGGTCGAGATCCTTCGCTTCGTTCGTTTCGAGCGCGGTGAAGGCGTCGAGAAGAAGCAAGACGACTTCGCCGCTGAAGTCGCCAAGATGGCCGCGTCCTGATCCCACGCGAGGCACGCGACTTCATTAGAATCGTCCCGTGCCTCGTCTCGCCGCTCTCTCCGTCGACCTCGACGGCATCCCTCACTACCACGCCATTCATGGGCTCGCGCCGCAGGACGAAGATGCTCCGGCGCGACACGCCGTGTACGACGTCGCCTTGCGGCGCATCGATGATTTCTGCCGCGCCCATGCGCTGAAGTCGACGCTGTTCGCCATTGCCGGCGACCTCGAACGCCCGCAGAACTGCTCGACGTTGCGTGGTTTGTCCGAACGAGGCCACGTCGTCGAGAACCATTCGTTCTCCCATCGCTACGACCTTTCGCGTTTGTCTCGGCAGGACATGCTCGACGACATCGACAAGGCCCAGGAACGCATCTCGGCGGCGACGGGACGACGGCCCGCAGGCTTTCGAGCGCCCGGCTACACGCTCAACGATCGCCTGCTCGACGTGCTGGAAGATTTGTCTTTCCAGTACGACTCGTCCGTTTTTCCCTGCCCGCTTTATTACGGCGCCAAAATATCCATCATCGGCGCGATGCGTCTGTTCGGGCGAACCAGTGCATCCGTGATCGACACACCGCGCGTCATGACTGCACCGTCGCGACCGTATCGCCCGGGGCAACCTTGGTTTGTCACAGGCCATCGACGTCTGGTGGAGTTGCCGATTCAAGTGACGCCGCGACTACGTTTGCCGCTGATCGGCACGTTCATCGGTCTGGCGGGACCAACTGTCTCGCGTGTGCTGGCGCGGTCGTGCGCGGACGAACCGTTGGTCAACATCGAGTTGCACGGCATCGATTTTCTCGATGCTGCCGACGGCCTCGAGCACCTCGTGCCGTACCAATCCGAACTGCGCATCCCGTTGCAACGTCGGCTTGATGCTTTGGCCGCGGTGGTGGACGAAGTACGTGGGCGAGGGGCGAGCTTCGTTTGTCTGGATGAAGCGGCCGAAGCGTTTCAGCTTGTCGGGTGATACGTCACCGAGTTTGTCTCGGGCGATGTCGGCTTGAGCGCGTTCACGCGGGAGACGCGGTCGGGCGCGATGCCCGAAGCGGCGATGAACTCCCGCGCGATCTCGTTGTCGCCGTACGCCAGTTCGTCCGGGGGTCCGCACGCGACGACTTGGCCTTGAATGACGAGGAACGCTTGGTGCGCGATACGGAACGTGCTCGCCATGTCGTGCGAAATCACGACGCTCGTCACGCCAAACCTGTCGCGGGTCTCTTCGATCAGGTCGTCGACCAGACGACTGGTTTGGGGATCCAAACCGCTGGTCGGTTCGTCGTAGATCAGGATCTTCGGTTCGAGCATCAAGGCGCGAGCGAGACCGACGCGTTTTCGTTGCCCGCCGGAGAGTTCGCTGGGCATGCGGTACTCTTTGTTTTCGAGACCCAGCAGCTTGAGCATCTGCACGACTTTGTCGCGAATCTCGGCTTCGGACATGTTCTTGCGATGTTCGCGCAGCGGGAAGGCGACGTTGTCGATGATGTTCAGCGAATCGAGCAGCGCGGCGTATTGGAAGACCATGCCGAACTTCTGACGAACGCGGTTCAGTTCGCGTTCGCCCAAAGGCCCGATGTCTTCTCCATCGACCCAAATATGGCCGCTCGTGGGTTTTTCCAGGCCGATCAAGAGGCGCAACAGCGTGGTCTTGCCGGCGCCCGAGCCGCCGATGATGACCGCGGTCTCTTTGCGCCGCAGGTGCATCGTGATGCCTTTGAGCACGTTCGTTGTTCCAAACGATTTGCGTACCTCGTCGACGAAGACGTGGTCATCCGGCGGGATGCGCTTCGTGATTCCATTCGCAGCGTCCGGCATCGTGAGATCGAACGTAACACGCATGCCGGCTCGACACGGACCCCGTTCCGATTCGTCTCGTGCGGAACATTCGCCGGCAAAGGTGAATCCGGTTCAGACCTTGACGCGGGACGACTTGAAGCGGAAATGTCCCGTCATGACTGAAGACATGTTCCGCACGCTGCTCGACGACATTGGCGCCAAACGTGACGACGAAGGAGTCATCCGTTTGCCCGAAGGCCAGCTCATGACGCTCTACGCTGCGCACGACGGCGTCCCTCTCACCGTGGCCAAGGTCGAAGCGCTGCGCGTCACGCACGGGATCGTGCGCGCTCGTTCGGCGAAGGGCGAGTCGTTTTTCATCGCGCGCGAGGACTTGTTCGCGCTGAGCGTCGATGGCGGCACCGCGGTTCAAGCAGGTCGCAAGGCTGGTTTTCTCGGTTGATGCGTGAAGTTTGTCGGAGCGTTCGTTCAGACGTGAAGAGGTTTGTCTAGAACGTACCGAGCGCACCGAAGGCGGGGACCGATCGGCCACGAAAATCCGTCGTGACGGTGGGTCCCAAGCCGAGCAGTTGAAAACCGTTCGACGCGGCTTGCGGTTGTCGCCCCTGGAGTTGCTCGCGATGCGGGGTCGTCGCCAAGTCGATGATGCCCAACGTGAGCGGAGCGATGAACGAGAACGTGATCGGGACGAAGTATGTCGGATCGTTCCAATCGACAAACGCTCCGGCGGCAAACGATCCGCCGCGCAGCGCCGTGTAGAGCAGCCCTTTGCCATAATCGCCCACGACAAACCTCGGAATGCTCGGCGTAAACGTGAGAAACGCGCCCATGGAGTACAGCGCCGGCTTCGATGGCCCGTTGCAGACAGTCGTCAGGCGATCCCCACACGTCGCCGCTAATGCAGCGGAAGCCGTGTACGCCATGCCCGACATCATCGTGCCCAAACCAAACGTGATGCTCGAAGCGATGAGCGCATTTCGTCGCGCGGGATCCGGAGCCCAACGCGGCTTCACCGCTTGATGTGGGTTTTTCACGGGCGGATAGATGAATCGCGGAGGAGGCGGAGGCGGATGGGCGAGGGGACATCCTCCCGGAGGCGTTTGCGCCCGCGCTTTCGGATCCACATCCACGCGACTGCAACCGTACGCATGTACAGTGCCCGCGTTTGTCGTGGCGTGCGCTTCGACGCCTTGCTCCGGCGTACGCGTCACCGTCACGGTGCCGTCGGGATTTGGCTGAACCGTCGGCGGAAGCGGCGTCTCCGGAGCGGCCGGCTCGAACCAAGGAGCCGGGTCTTGGGCGAACGCAGTCCCCGTGGCGAGGGTAAGAGCGAACGTCGTCAGGAAAAAACAGCTCGACTTGCTCATGGTTCACGAGTGTAAAGCAATTTGGCGACCAATCGATCGTCACGACGGCCCGACGGCGGCTTCGCGCAAATCGCCGCGTTTAGTACCGACCTGCCGCCGGTGCATCGGCGTCACCGTGGACTTCCGTTCACGCAGACACTGACGCTGCGAGCACGATTGCGTAGGTCGAACAACCCGAGCCTGGTGTTACAGTGCGCGTGGCGTCTCGCTGCGCGCGACGCCAGTCATGCTACGGACGACTGTGGTTTCTCAGTGCGATGGGCGCGATTCGGTTTGCGTCGAGCACAACATTTTTTTCGGCCGACACTGTCCCGATGGCCCGCACTAGGCACTCATCCGTTTTCCCGCCGGATCCAAACCGCGAACGTGCGGTCGATCTCGCCCTGAACCTCGCCGAAGAACTCTTCGGTGTCGGTTCGAGCGGCGCGACGCCGGCGTGGGTGCGAGATCGCATTCGTCGCTACCTCGACGTCACCGCCAAGAAAGACGGCGTGTCGATCATCGACGTCGCCGGTCGACTCCTCGAAAATCGCAGCGCCGTCGAAGACATCGTCGCGTCGTTGCGTGTCGGTGAAACTCGCTTCTATCGCGATCCGTCGCAGTGGCAAGCGCTCGAAGAGAACCTGGACAAACTCTTCCCGTCGGACATGCCTTTGTCGGTTCTCTCCGCGGGATGCAGCACGGGCGAAGAGGCGTACACCATCGGCATGCTGCTGACCGCTGCGCGTCGACGCTTCAAAGTGCTCGGTGTCGATCGTTCCGCGTCGGCGATCGCCGTTGCGCGTGAAGCAACGTATTCGCTCGATGCCGCCAAAGACATGCCGCCGACGTGGAGCGAGCGTTTTTGCGACGAACAGCGCGGCCGTTTGCGCATCGGGATGCTCGTTCGGAACACCGTCGAGTTCGAAGTTTGCGACTTGGTCAAACGCGTCCCGCAAGGTCCGTTTCACCTGATTTTCTTCAAGAACGTACTTCTCTACCTGACCGAACCCGCAGGCGAACAAGCCGCGAGGAGACTGGCGAACGAGCTCGCGGAACGCGGCATTTTGATCGCCGCGGCGAGTGAAGTCCTCCGCTTGAAAAGCATGGGCCTCGTTTCGCATCGCATGGCGCACGGCGTGACTGCGCTTCGACGAGCGCGTCGTCATGGTTCATCACCACGAACATGACGAATGAAGCGACGGCTTTGGATGATCTTCGGCGCGAATACACCGAAGGTCGTGCGGCACTCGATCGGCTGATCCCGAAGCCTGGGTCCACTGTCTCCTTGGATGATGCGGGGTTGGCGCTTGGACGACGTCATGCACGTCTGGGTGATCGCCTCCTGCAATCGCTGTTCGAGCACTGTGTTCGTGAGGCGCGTCAGGGGACGCTTCGTCTTCCCGAAGGTTCTAGAAAGACAAACATCGTCGAAGCGTTCGATGCCGTCGCTCTGGGCGGCGTTGGTGGTTACGGGCGATGTGCGTTGGCGCTTGGAAGCGATCTCGACGTGCGTCTCGTCGCTCGGGATGCCGATGCCGCGTCGATCGTTGCGGATGCGTTGTTCTATCCGCTCTGGGACATGGGCGTTCCGATCGGGCACTTGGTCGGCACCGTCGATGAACTCGTCGAGAGCGCACGGAAGGATCTGAAAGCAGCCACGAGCCTGCTCGATTATCGGCACATCGCGGGGAATCGTTTGCTCTCCAATGAATTGGAGCATCGGTGTCGCGCAGGCCTTTTTGCGCACAGCGAATTGCCGCGGTTGTTCTCGCGCTTCGAAGACGAAGTGCGCGAACGGCATGCGAGGTTCGGCGGATCGGTTTATCTCTTGGAACCCGACGTGAAAAACGGAGCGGGTGGCCTTCGTGATTTCGACGTCGCGTGTTGGGCCGGCAAAGCAAGGTTTGGCGCAATAGAACTCGATGACCTCGTTCGTGTGGGAGCGCTGTTGCCGCGGGAAGCTGCGGAAATGGCCAATGCGCGCGAGCTTCTCTGGCGCATTCGCAACCTGCTCCATGCGCACGCGGGACGTCGAAGTGATCGCCTGACCTTCGACGAACAAGAGACGATCGCTTCCTTGCTGGGTTACGGCGATGGCGGCGAAGCGGTCGAGAAGTTGATGAGCGCGTATTACCGAAGCGCGCGAAGCATCTCGAGTGCCCGGGAAACGATGCTCCTGCGTTCGGCTCCGGTGCTCGGGCGCAAGAAGCCGCGTGAAGAAGATCTGGGGCGCGGTGTTCGCATGTTCGACGGATGCATCACGATGAGCGAACTCGATTTGCTCGTGCGGGATCCGGCCCTGGCGCTGCGCATGCTCGCGGTGGCTGTCGAAAAGCGGGCGCCGATCTTGCCGTGGGCGCGGAACGAGATCGCGCGAGCATCATCCGAGCCGACATTTGCCGAAGCTTTGCGTCGAAGTCCCGAGGCTGCGCAGCTGTTCCGAACGCTCATTTCGAGCTGTGAAGAAACGCAGCTCAAGAAGGGCAGTCCTGTCGCCGAGCTGCACGACTTGGGTCTGCTCTTGGCGATGGTCCCGGAATTTCTGCCCGTCGTCGGACGCGTTCATCACGACGTCTACCATGTGTATACGGTCGACGTTCATTCGGTGGCCGCAGTGGATCGTCTCGCCGCGCTCGTGCGTGGAGAACTCACGGCCGAGCATCCGCTCGCGTGCTGTTTGGCCGCTGAAACCACCCGCAAGCCGATGCTGTTTTTCGCGACGCTTTTGCATGACGTGGGCAAAGCGATCGGCGGAAAGGATCACAGTCAACGCGGTGCCGACATGGCGGTCGGAATCTTGGAGCGCTTGGGGTTTGGCGCGGACGATATCGCCGCCGCGTGTCACCTGATTCGTCAGCACCTCGTCATGTATCAACTCGCGACCCGCCGCGACCTCGATGATCCGGGAACGATCGCGGAGTTCCTACGCGCCGTCGGGGATCGCGAGACGTTGGATGAGCTTTACCTGCTCACCGTCGCGGACCTATCGACGACGAGTCCAACGTCGATGACGTCGTGGAAAGCGAGCATGCTCGAAGAGCTGTACCACGCAGCTGCAAGGGCCCTCGGAGGTTCGTCCGGGGATGAACAACGTTTGACCCGGGCGACGACGTCGGTCGTCGAGGAGGCATCGGCGATGCCCGCGGCTTCGATGGAAGAACGCGAAGCTCGACGAACGTTTGTCCCGATGTACTTGGCGTCGATGCCCGAACGGTACGTCTTGTCAAACTCGCCGACCGCGATCGCCGCGCATGCCGAGCTGGCGCGGAAGCATCATGGCGGTGCGGCGAGCGTGGCTCTCGTTCCGTCGCGACATTCGCAAGCCGCCGAGATCTGCGTCATCGCTGCGGATCGTCCCGGTCTTTTGGCGTGCATCACGTCGGCGCTCGCCGCATCGCGACTCGAAGTGCATGCGGCGCAGATCAATTCCCGCACGTTGCCGAGCGGCGCCATCGAAGCTGTCGACTTGTTTTGGGTTCGGGATCGAGGCGAAGGCGTCGAAGGCGTGGCGCGAGCGCTACCAGGCTTGGCGCGGGACCTGGATGCCGTCCTATCGGGCCGGATCGAGCCTGGTGAGCTGGCGAGTAAACGTGCCCGAGCGTCACGAACGGATCGGGCGACGCCGCCCGTGCGGACGCAGATCGGCATCGATGATCGGGCTTCTCCGCGGCACACGATCATCGAAGTCATGACCCGCGATCGCCCCGGTCTTCTGTATGCGATCGCCGATGCGCTCTATCGGCTGGGCCTCGTCATTGCGGTCGCGAAGATCAACACCGAAGGGACACGCGTGGCCGACGTCTTTTATGTTAACGAAGCGAACGGCGAGAAAATCGCGCAGGGAAAACGTACGAACGAAGTACGGGATCGCATTGCGTTGGTGCTCGAGTCGCTCGAGCTGGAAAGGCAGTGAGTGAACATGGTTCGGATGTCGCTTCGAGCGGTGACTCTTGGGACGCTTCTGTGCGCGGCAGCGATGTCATCGGCTGCATGTGGTGGAGCACCGAAGCCGCCGCCTGACCCGGACCTCGTCGCCGATCCACCCATGGGAGATGAAGCGGGTATCGAGCACGGAGCGGCGCAAACGGACTACCAACGAGCCCTTGCGTACATCGACAAAGAGCGTTGGGACGAAGCGAAATTGCTCCTGACGCGAGTGACCACGACATCACC
>CAYSYX010000428.1:0-8241 GCA_964435055.1 uncultured Polyangium sp.
CGTAAACCGTTTGTCGCGACGTTCGCTTGGGTCGACGCTTTCCGCGGTTTGTGTATGCACGGCGGCGAAGTGCAAGGCGTCGGAGCGCTCGGCATCGCCACCGAAGGTATCGTCGCCGTGATGTACCGACGAATTCTGCGCGGCATTGCAATCGCTTGGCCCGATATGGCTCCTCGGGACCGCGTCTTTTTCGACTTGCACGCCGTCGTGGACGATGAACACGCCCACACCTTGCGCGATATCGCCATTTCGCTTGCCGATACGCCCGAAACGAAGCGCGAGCTTGCCGTCGGGGTGTACCGCGCGCTCGTGATTCGCAGCGCATTCTTCGATGAAATGATGGCTGAAATCGACGCGTCCGCGGCAATCACCCCCCGACCGGCGATCAATGTCGCAGCCCAGGGAGCGTTGGCATGAATTCCGATAACAATCGCGTCGCCAGCGAATCGTTTACCAATACGAACCACAATCGCGATTCGCTCGAACCCATTCCGTCACGAGAGCCCGGGCCCGATTGCGTGCACCGTGACGTCACGGTCGTCGATACGCCTGCCGCCGACTTTTCACGTGAACGAGGCCATCCTGTCTATTCCGTGAAATTGCCCAGCAGGAACGTGAGCCTCAGCATCGGCGACCTCGATCCCGGGGCATCCACGTCCAATCATCGGCATGGTTACGAATCGCTGATTTACGTCATCTCCGGTCGTGGGTATACCATTACCGAAGGACAACGATTCGATTGGAAAGCCGGTGACGCCATTTATGTCCCGCCGTGGTGCTGGCATCAGCACTTTGCTCACCCGGACGAATCGGCTCGATACATCACTGCGACAAACCTCCCGCTGCTCAAACAATTGGGTCAAACCGTCGTTCGCGAAGAAGCGAAGTAACGGTACGTAACTCGATTGCGCGTTCCCCCACGCCCGCCCACGACCGTTCGGTTTTCATGACAAACGGTTTGTCTTCCGTCGTGAAGTCGTGATAATCTCGATTTCATGAAGTGCAACATTCTCGTTTTCAGCTTGTTGGGCCTGGCCATTGCCGGGTGCGGCACCGATGTCCAGTCGGGGGGCCAAGGCGGTGGTCAATCTTCTTCGAGTTCGTCCGGTACAGCCGGCACCGGTGGCGATGGCGGCTCGATGGGAACGGGTGGCAAGGGCGGGGCGGGTGGAGCCGCGAGCAGCTCCAGCGGCATGGGAGGCTCCGGGGGCGGTGCGTGCGGTTTCTGCGATTTCACCTGCTGCGGAGACGCGTGCACGAATCTGAACAACGACATCAACAATTGCGGCGCTTGCGGAAAGAAATGCGATCCGACAACGCCGTATTGCGATAATGGCGTGTGCAAGACGCCTCCTTGCAATGGCGCTCAATGCGGCCCAGCCGGAACATGCTGCGGCGCCAATTGCTGCATGCCCGGGGAACTCTGCTGCAATGTCCCCGGACCCATCGGCGATATGCTCGGATGCCACACGCCCAATGCCAATGGAACCTGTCCGACGGGATGCACCTCGTGCGAATGCGCTTCGCCCGATACGCTCATCGCTACGCCCACCGGGGAAAAACCCATCGCGTCGCTCGCCGAAGGCGATCTCGTGTACAGCGTTCATCACGGGGCGATCGTTGCCGTACCGATTCGCCGAACACAACGCAATCCCGTGACAAACCATTTCGTCCTGCACGTGGAACTCGAGAGCGGTCGCGTTCTGGAAATCAGCGCCGGACATCCCACCGCGGACGGGAATTCTTTCGGCGATTTGAAGCGCGGCAGTCTGCTCGGTGGGATCATGGTCAAGGATATTCAGCGTATTGCCTACGCTCATTCCTCGACGTACGATATTCTGCCCGATTCCGAGACCGGGACGTATTTTGCCGCCGGAGCGCTCGTCGGCAGCACGATCTCCAAGCCAGCCGCCGCATCCACACCTTGAGCGAGCACGGGTTCAGGCGGGCACGAACCGCACGTCGCATTTCGTTGGTCCACGCACCGTAAGCGACTCATTCCACTGCATTTCACCCACGAGCTGCACGGCGCGAATGCGCGGCAAAAGCTCCTCGAGCACGATTCGCGCTTCGAGCCGAGCCAATGTTGCTCCCAAGCAAAAATGAATTCCATGACCAAAGGCGAGGGAAGCCTTCTGCTTGCGGTCCATATCGAAACGATCGGCATTCTCGAAATAGTGTTCGTCGCGGTTGGCCGACGCCAATAGCGGCATGACGGTCGATCCTTCGGGCAATACAACGCCTGCAAGCTCCGTGGTTTCCGTCACGAGCCGTAATCGAGCATGCGTGGGAGGTTCAAAGCGTAAAACCTCTTCGACGAAGGCGGCAATGGAGGTGGGATCCGCGCGGAGCCGGTCGACGAGTTGCGGGTGCAGGGCCAACATTCGCAAGGCTTGCGTAACGAGGTGCGTCGTCGTTTCGAAGCCTGCGGTGACGAGCAAGAAGAAAAAACTCACGACATCGTCATCCGACAGCTTTTCACCATTGATTTCGGCTTCGAGCAATTGGGTGGCCAAGTCGTCGCGCGGCAGGTTTTTGCGGTCTTCGAGCATCTGTCGCACGTGCGCTTCCAATTCGTGCACGGTTTGAATGATGCGCGTCTGGTGCTCGATACGCGTGCCCGGATTGACCGAAACGAGATCCTCGGTCCATATTCGCAGTTTGTGAACGGATGCGTCATCGAGTCCCAGCAAATCGGCAATGACGTTGCCGGGAAGAACCGTGGAGATTTCATCGCAAATGTTGACGACGCCCAAATTCGGGGCTCGAACGGCGAATTCCGCGCAAACGACACGCGCAAGGGGCTCGACGCGCGGTAATACACGTGTACCGAATGCGTGCGTCACGAGCGCTCGGGTGGCCGTGTGCTCGGGTGGGTCCATGAGAATGAGGGAACCCGCGATGGGGTTTTTTTCGAGCCACGGTTGAATCGCCAGCTCTTTGCCCCCTCGCGACGAAAAAAGTTGCGGATTTTTCAGGACGTAGATGACGTCTGCATAACGACTCACCGCCCAAAATCCACCCGGATCGACTTGACAAACCGGCGCTTGTGTCCGCAATTTCGAGTATGTCGGATAAGGATCCGCTCGAACTTCCGGCGCCATGAAGTCGATCCGAGACATGCTTCAGCGCCCGTTTCTCTTCATATTGGCCCGCATTTCGTCGCCGTGACTTGCTCGGGACCCTTATTGCTCGAGCCATGCGTTTTCGTAGGCGGATGGAGGCTTGGGCCCGGTGACCATCTGCACTTGCATGCCCAATTCGAGCGGCAGCGACAAATCCAGCTCGAAAATATCTCCGCAAACGAGGACTTCTTCGGGCTTTGCCCCGATGCGTTGCATGATTGCCGCCAATGCGTCGAAATATCGGCCGCGTCGGGGATAAACGGGCCGTTCGAGTCCCGGGAGGGTGATTTGTTCGGGAATGCGGGCGAACCGGGTATCGGTCGATTCTGCTTCGCCCACGACGAACTTACGCGCGTCACCGTGAACTTCGATTTTTTCAATGCCGACCGGGCCGAGCGTGCGCAATTTTTTCTGGGCCGCATCCGTGCGCGCATTGGTCACGACAAACGTCGGGATCCCGGAAGCGGCCAACGATTCGAGCACTTCTTTGGCTTGCGGTCGGAATGCCGTGAGCGTGTTTTCGTAGGCGTGATGATACAGGGCCTGGAGAATCGCGGCGCGGGTTTTGCCATCCTTCAATACGCCCGCCGCGTCGAACATCAAATGAGCGGTCGTCGTCGTCAAAATATACGGATCCGCATTCGCCGGCGCGACGATGCGACCTTCGTGCACCCAGCCGTAACGTCCAGGGTTTTCGGCGATACGTGCCGATTGCTCCGCCCATTCCGCAGGCAATTCGCGACCCAAGAGGTCGAAAACGGCGGCGCGAAATGCATCGACGAAAGGCTCCGCTTCTCGCGCGACATCGGTGAACGTTCCGTCGAAATCCAAAATGATGCACTTGGTGGTCAAGGTTCCCTCGGAGGCATGAGTGGTGACACGCGGCAATGGACGATTGTTTACAGACTGTTCGTTTCGTTCGTGAAGTTTTCTCGGATCCAATGCGTGAAGCCGGGCAGATGCAATCGTGAAAGCAACGGCAAGTAGGCTCGTTCGACGCGGTCTTCACGGGTGACGGATTGAAATGGGCGAACCCCGACGTCATTGGACGCCAAGACAAACGGCATGACTTCGGTTTGTCCGTCTTCGAAGGCATCGCACATCAATGACGCCTTCATGTACGCAGCGGCGACATCGAGAAACGCCGGGCGAATGCCCCGAATCGAGCGGCTGAATGGTTCGGCGATGACGCGCTTTTGGGGCGTATCTTCCAAGCCCGCCGATTCGAGCTGCATACGGAAATATTCGGAAGCCGATGCGCCGGGAAATTGCGCTTTGCGCTTCTCTCGTTCGTATCCTTCGGCGACGACCACGAGCGCATAATCCGTACGCGCCAAGGCTTCGGCGATTTCTTTGAGCACGACGCCCGGAAATTGAAAAAATGGCAGCACGATGAGATGCGCGCGTGCCGCAACACCGCAATGCAATGCGTGTCGACCGCTGCGATTGCCCATCATTTCGAGCAAATAAATGCGCTTGTGCGTGTACGCATCTTCGTAGAGGCCGCGCGCAATCGTCGCCCCGGCTTCGACTCCGGAAAGAAAACCAATCGCGCGATCCCCACCGAGGTCATTATCGATCGAGACGTTCACGAATCCCGCTTTGGGACGCGGATGCGTATGATCGAGCAAAGCCTTCAGCCCCTCGTACGTGCCATTTCCACCGATCGCAATGACGTGGGAAAACCCTTGCACCCGGATCGTCTCCGCCGCGACTTGTCGATTGCTCGCCAAATGAAATCCCAAATATCGTTCGCTTCGAAAATCACTGCCCGCATCGAGCACGCGACGTCCCATGCTTCGCGCCGGAATTCCCTTGGCCAATAACGCATACCGCTCTTTGCGGCTCACGATCAGCCGCTCGAATCGCGGTTCCGCAGTCGCATCGCTCGTGAGCGATCGATATCCTTCCGTCGCCGCCCAAACCTCATAACCTCGACGGGACGCTTCTTCCGTGAGCGCCACGGCGACCGACGAGTAACCCGGTGCATCGCCGCCATCGAAAATAAGAAGCATGCGCCGATCTGAATACGGCATGGCTGCGGGGGTACCAAATTCGACGACGTTCGACATGCGCGCGGGGACCTAGCACGGAATCGACTGGGGAGGGAAGAAATTCCGCCCCGAGCCGGCGAAACTCTGCCGATGCCGAACGAACCGCCTGTCGCGTACGTCAAGCGTCGTCGGAACACGTCGACGTCGCCTTGGACGGGGGTTTTTCGAGGTACGTCCAGAACAAGACGCCATGAACCCACGACATCGGAATACAAACGCCATTCATGGGAATAACCATGGGACGACAACCACGATTCGGTTGTCGTATGAGTTTGGCCGGTCAATCCACGTGGGCCAGCACGACCACCGAATAACCCACCGCCGCATCGCGCCGCAGGTTGTGGTACGAATGCCGTTGATCGCCCCGAAAAACCACGACATCGCCCGGTGCGACCAAAAACTTTTCGCCGCCCACGACGAGCTGAATCTCGCCCGCTTCCACCGTTAAATATTCACGCGTGCCCGGCGTATGCGGAACGCCCGTCATTCGCCCGCTCGGCGGCAGTTCGATTCGATCCATCTCCATGCCTGCAATCGCGTCGGGCAACAATTTTCGGACCGTTGCTTGCCCTGGAGTTCGTACGGGCAAACTTCCCTTGGCGTAATGACGCACGATGCTGCGCGGAGCACTCAGCAGTTCTTCGATCGACACCTGCAAAGCCGTGGCGACGCGATGAAGAACCGACAACGTCGGGTTTGCCTCGCCAGACTCGAGATGCGCCCACGTCGCTCGCGGCACTTCGGCCAGCTTGGAGATTTGTTGCTGCGTCAAACCTCGCGCTTCGCGAAGTTGCTTCACGTTCTTGGCCAGTGTTCCCGGAAGATCTCGGTCCGCGTCCATAGATGCTGGTGCCCAGAAGAACGCGTTCGAATCGCAAAATCAAGTCTACGTTTGCTTCCGACCCGCAAAGGCGTTCGTCTCGACCGTCGAAAATGTGCGCGTCGAACCTGGAAAAGAGCAAAAATCTTACGCATCACGCGCTTGACTCCGCCCTGAACAACCGGCGATCGTGCCGTCCAAGCAATCGATTGAGTCACGCTCCGGCTCGTCGGTGCACGCTACGTAGGTTTGGCAAGGGAGTCGGGTGTTTGTCATGAACGAAACTCTTCAAAAGTATCTCGATTTGGCCGTGCAAATCGGCATGAACGTGGGCATGAAAATCCTGGGCGCGCTGGTCCTCTGGATCATCGGGCGCCTCGTTGTCCGCGGAGTCATCAGCGTTGTCGACAAGAGTCTGGCGGATCGAAAGATCGACGCGACCGTTTCGCGCTACGTGAGCTCGGTCTGCAGCGTGATGTTGAACGTCCTGCTGATGTTGGCGGTGCTCAGCGTCTTCGGCATTGAAACGACCACCTTTGCCGGACTTCTCGCCGCAATGGGCGTCGCCGTCGGCGTCGCTTGGTCGGGCCTGCTCGCCAACCTCGCCGCAGGCGTTTTCATGATCGTGCTGCGGCCTTTCAAAGTCGGCGATTACGTGATCGCCGGCGGTATCGAAGGTACCGTGCAGGCCATCGGCCTGTTTGTCACGGAAATCGACACGCCCGACAACGTCCGCACGTTCGTCGGCAATGGAAAAGTTTTCGGCGACACCATCAAGAACTTCTCCACGAATTCGTTTCGCCGCGTCGAGCTCGTGGCTCAATTGTCCGGCGAAGCCGATATCGACAAAGCCATCTCGACGCTCAAGGAAAAACTCAAGACCATCCCGAACGTGTCGAAAAAGCCCGAACCTTGCGTCGAGGTCCTCACCTTCACGCTTTCCGGCCCGGTGCTCGCCGTTCGTCCCTTCTGCCATACCGACCATTACTGGGATGTGTATTTCGCGACGAACAAGCTCATCAACGACGAGCTCGGCAAACTCGGCTTCCCCGCTCCGATGCAGCCGGTCTTGCTCAAGCAACACAAGGCGGCTTGATTACGTGGTGGCGCTCCGGGGTCGTCAATCGGCGACCCCGGCTCACCCAAACTGGTTTTACCAGGCGTACGCTTCCGGCGCTCGACCTCCCGGTCCCGGGAAGATCTCGTCGAGCTTTTTCATCGTTTCATCACTGAGCTTCAGGTCGAGCACGGCGGCGTTTTCGTCGAGTTGTTCGACCGTTCGTGGTCCAATGATCGGGCCGGTGACGGCCGGCTGCGCCAAGAGCCAAGCCAACGCGACATCCGCAGGCTTTTTGCCAATCTCGGCGCAATGCCCCTCGAACTTTTCCAGTTTGTCGCGGTACTTGTTGACGTTCTTTTGTGCAAACTCGCTCGTGCGGCGTCCTTCGTTCATCTTCTGCAATGCGCCGCCCAAAATGCCGCCCTTGAGCGGGCTCCACGGGATCAATCCCAATCCGTACGATTGGCACGCCGGGATCACTTCGAGCTCGATCGTGCGATCGATCAAATTGTACAAGCTCTGTTCGCACACGAGGCCCATGAAGTGGCGCGATTTGGCAATTTCATTGGCTTGGGCGATGTGAAAACCCGCGAAATTCGACGAACCCACATAGGTGATTTTGCCCTGCGTCACGAGCGTTTCCATCGCTTGCCAGACCTCTTCCCACGGCGCATCGCGATCAATGTGGTGCATTTGGTACAGCTCGATGTGGTCCGTTTGCATCCGCTTCAGCGACGCTTCACACGCGCGACGAATATGCAATGCCGACAAACGTCCCTCGTTGGGCCAATCACCCATCGGGCCGTACACTTTCGTGGCAATCACGGTTTTTTCGCGGCGACCTCCGCCCTGGGCAAACCAGCGACCAATGATTTGTTCGGTAATGCCTTCGCCTTTCTTCCAGCCATAAACGTTGGCCGTGTCGAAAAAGTTGATCCCCAGCTCGAGCGCCCGATCCATGATTCGAAACGAATCCTCTTCGGACGTATGCGGGCCGAAATTCATGGTTCCAAGGCACAAACGACTGACTTTCAAGGCCGTACGGCCAAGACGCGTGTATTGCATGCGCGCACGATACACGACCGTCGAAAAAGTGCCAACCCCTTTTGATTGGGGTTTCACCCCAAACCCGACGAGGGGCTGTCCGCCCCTCGACCCGGACCAGCGAGCGCTGGACCAATA
>CAYSYX010000429.1:0-8236 GCA_964435055.1 uncultured Polyangium sp.
CGCGAATGTGCGCACGAGCTGCTGCTGAAGTTTGACCTCGGCGCTACTCGTCGAGTCGCTGCCGCCGGCGATCATCACATCGGCTTCGCCTCGTTCGATCGCTGCCGCTGCCAGGGTGATCGCTTGAAGGCCCGAGGCACAGGCCCGCGTCACCGTCATCGCTTCGCACGCGGGATCCAGGCGCAGGTCGAGCGCGATCTCGCGACCGACGTTCGGCGACCCGCTCGGTAGGATGACGCCACCCCACACGATGCCTTCGACTTCGCGCGCGGCGATGCCCGATCGCGACAAAAGTCCCCGCGCCGCGTGACCGCCCAACGCGATCGTGTCCAGCTCGGCGAACTCCGTAAACGCTTTGACGAACGGGGTCCGAACGCCTCCGACGATGACGGCTCGACGCCCATTCTTCTTCGTTGCCATGATCATGCTCCGATGAGGGCACCTCCGCACACGCGGAGGGTGCTCGCTGTGATGCCCTGAGCCCCGGGGCTCGCTAAAAACACGACGGCTTCCGCCACATCCACGGGCTGACCGCCTTGCCCCAAGGCGGCGAGTCTCCGGCCGGCCTCGCGAATGACCGTGGGCATGGCCGCCGTCATCCGCGTCTCGATGAACCCCGGGGCGATGGCGTTCACCGTGATGCCACGATCAGCGACGCGTCCCGCAAGAGCGTGCACGTACCCGATGACGCCCGCCTTCGAGCCGGCGTAATTGGTTTGACCCACGTTACCCGCGATGCCCGCGACGGACGACAGCCCGATGATGCGCCCTCCATCCCGCAAAACTCCACGTGACAGCAATGCATCCGTCGTCCGCACGACCGCGCCCAGGTTCACCAGGTACGTCTGATCCCAACGCGCCGCGTCCATCCGGGCGAGCGTTTTGTCGCGCGTGATGCCCGCGTTGTGCACGATCACGTCCGCACCGCGTCCACCCAGCGCCGCGACGAGCTCGGCCGGCGCATTGTCCGCACCGATGTCCAGCGCGAGCGCCGTTCCGCCGATCTTCCGCGCCAGCGCGCTCGTGGCGGAAGCTTCTTCCGGCCGGTCGACGCATACCACGTGGGCACCTTCCGCCGCCGCGCGCGTCGCAATCGCTTCACCGATCCCTCGCGCCGCACCGGTCACCACGACGACCTTGCCGTCCAGCGGTCGAACGAAGAACGCACCTCCGCTCATCGCCCGAGCTCGCGTCGACACGACGATCGGTTGCGCTGTGACAAACGCCGAGCGTTTCTCCAGGAAAAACCGCAGTACCGGCTCCAATCGATCCTCGGCGCCTCGCTCCACCAGGATCACGTTGGCCGTGGCCCCGCGACGTCCGACCTCTTTCGCCAGGCTCTTCGTAAAGCCGATCAACGCCGCTTGGGCTGCCGCGGCTTCGACGTCTCCGTCCACATTTGCCCGTCCGAGGACAACGGCCCGGCCACCTCGGGCGAGCGTGCTCACGCGTTCGTGGAAAAACTCGTACAGCGCCCGCAGCCCGTTGACCGTCGTGATGGATGAAGCATCAAAGACGAGCGCGTGAACGGACTTCGAGCTTTCCACTGAAGGCGGCCGACCAAACGCTTCCCCCGCTTCGCGAAAAGGACCGAGGAGTTCCGCATGCGCGACTTCGGCCGATCCGCCTGCTCTCGCGAGCGTTGTTGCAACGATCGGGAGCAACTCGGCTTGCGGTGCACCTGAAACGCCGACGCGGGCATCTTCGAGCGGCATGGCGGCGAGGGGCCCGCGATCTCGCGGCAGTGGTTCGGGAAGCGGCAATGGCAGGCCCAACGTGCGGATGAGCCGCCGTGCGCCGGGGTTGGTCATTGCACTGAGTAGCAAATCCGTCATTTCTTGGGTTCTCCTGAAGCTCGAGAAAACGTGCCCGTGAGATAAGCGACGCCGCCTGGCGCATCGCCCACGAAAACCTGGTCGTCCTGCACGTACACGCCGACCGAAGCGGGAAGCAACAGCGGACGCGTGAACCGCACGTCGATCTTCGACAGCGCGTGAACATCGCCCGAGAAAAGCCGCCGATGCAACGCCTCCACCGTGCGCGAAAACGTCGCGAACCCGTGCAGGATCGTTCCGCGAAAGCCCGCCGCCCGGGCATAAGGACGAACCCAGTGCACGGGATTGAAGTCGCCCGTGAGGATCGCAAAGTCGAGCCCCGCGTTCGGCTTCACGCGCAAAAACGCGATCTCGCGCGCGTTCGACGGGACCATGGGCGTCGAGCTTCCGCCCTTCTTTTTGGCATCCTTGGTGCCGAGCGGCACGAAGGCGCGAATGTTTGCCACGAGCGCCTCCGGCCGCGAGCGCGTCCCTGTCACGACGCGTTGGGTGAGGATCGCGCGCGAGCCGTCGTCATCGATCGCTTCGAGCCGTGCCTTGACGAGCAAGCTTTCGCCCATCTGTAGCGGATGCAGCACCTCCACCGAGCACCCCGCGTTCATCACGCGCGCCATCGGGTACGCCGCTGCGCTCACGGCTTGCGACGCGAGCGCGAGGCTCCATTGCGGGAAGAGATGGAACGGCAGTTCGTCCCGGTACGAGGAAGGTTCGCCGCCGCAGTTGGCGACAAACTCGCGGACAAGCGCGACAGGAGGCGCGGCCACCTCCCGCTCGATCCACGGCGTTGGACATTCAGGTTGCGCGCGGTTTCCATCGACGACGGACGATCGCAGCGTCGACACGGCGACGGCGCCAAGAGCGCGCAACATGGGACCTTGCGAGAGCAGATGACGAAAGGAGGCACTCATGATGATCGGCTTACCTCACGAATATCACGGATACGGGCGCAACCTGCACGCTGTCGCGCCGACCGGTTGAGCATCCGTCGGCCAGCCGGGTAGCATACCCTTGAGCGGCGGGCCGCCGAGCTTGTGGGCCCAGAGGTATTGGTAATACATGGCCTGCGTGAGGTCCGGATCGAGGGTGTGGCCGAAGGTATGGTTGCATTCCATGACCGTGCGGCCGTTGCTGTGGAGGAACGGCATCGCCTTTTGAGCGGCGCTTTCCAAGCTGATGACGGTCGCGAAATCGTTGGGCCCGCCGTGCGTCAAGAGGACATTGCCTCCGTCGGCGACGTTGAACGCAGGCCATTTCCACTGGACGATCGGGACCGACACGTCCGACCACTCGGCCATGTCGTTGAACCACGCGCCCGATTCGCTGATGGTCGCGGCAAACACGTGCGGATATGCGGCAGACAAGAGGTTCGTGAAAACCGCGCCTGCGGAGAAGCCAAAGGAGTAAATGCGCGAATCGTCGACGTTGAACTGGTCGTGAAGACACGCAAGCATCGCTTCGAAGAACGCGAAGTCTTTGCCCCCGGCTGCGATGTCCCAATCGAGTCCCCACGGCGGAATCATCTTCGTATCGTAGGGAGTCACGATGATCAGCGGCATCGGGAAGGCGTTCGGATCGAACGGCACCCACTTGCCAAGCGGAACGTCGTACACGATCTCGTTCGCGAAGGTCGTAGGAATCTGCAAATAGCCGTGCCACAAGAAGAGCACGGCGACTTGGGAGGTATTCGCGGGCATTTGCACGGAGAAGAAACGCGTCTCGCCACCCACCTTGAGCGACACCGTGCCGTTCTTGATCGGGTTGCACATGACGGTCGGAGGAACGCCTCCGCTGGAGCTGCCCGAGCTACTGCTGGAGCTGCTTGCGCCGCTCGACGTCCCGCTGCTGGATGCGCTGCTGCTCGAGGCTCCGCCGGCACCGCCGATTCCGCTGGACATACCGGAGCTGGTGGTGGCCGAGCCGCCGCCTGACGCCCCGACGCCCCCGCCGGCGCCCGTGAGTTCTCCGCCTGAGCCGCCGGTCCCGGTGCTCGTGACGCCGGATGTGTCGCCACATGCCGCGGACAGACTGACCAAAGTCACGGCGCAGGCCCAGTTTTGGAGCCTCCTCGTCGTTGCGTGAACCGTTAAAAATCGCATGCCAGACCCTCCGGGGGCCGACGGTAAACGCAGTGTATACCAGTTGTCAAGAAGAATCGTTGCGGGCATGCGAAAGGCAATGGTGCTCGCCGTGCTGCTCGTTTATCGGGATGTTTTGTCGGAGGTCATCGGTTGACCGACCTCGACGCTCGATTTGTGGGCAATAGGGCTTTGGTCGACCGTTGCGCGTGAGGCGCACGGCGCGCGTGGAAAAACCTAGCTACCCTCGGACACGTATTCCCGAAACACCAATTCTTTGCCGCCCACAAAAAGCAACGTTCCGGTTTTCAGCGCCAAACCGCGCGTCAACATCGGGACCAAATGGGGATCCGTCGCGTAGGCGTGCAATTGCGCCTCGGCTTGGGCGAATGCGGCCTTCTTCGTCTTTTCATTGGCCTTCGCTGCGACGTACTTCAATTCCAACATCCAGGCATATTTGGCATTGTGCACGGCCGGCACAGGTGAGACGAACAAATCATTGTAGCCCTGGGAGAATTCCTTTTCGTTGAGCACGTAATAAAGCCCCGACGTGACCATCATCCCGATGAGAAGCATTTTCATGGCTTTCTCGTCATGTTTGCGCAGATCGCGATTGCTCAAGACGGGCAAGACGTTTTGGCGAATTTGTTGCAGCAAAGGCTCGAGATTGCCGCTGGTTGCCAATTCGAGCAGGGCCAGGGACATGATTCGACCGGTCAAGATGACCTTCTGATGATCCTCCAACAACCGCGCATAATGTTCCCACGAAAGTTCTCGAATCACTCGATTCGGAGGTTCGAAAGTATAAATGTCACCGGTCGGTGGTTCCGGGGCCAAGGTGAGCATGCCGGTGTAATACATGAGCGATACGAATTGCGCGGACGTCGTCGTCGTGCGCAGACCAAAACGCTCCACCAAAGGACTCGAGATTCGCTCTTCAGAGAGAATTTGTTCGAGCACCGCGCGACGTTCTTCCACGGCCGGACCGGTGCTCGACCACAAGGAATGCAATTTTTGATAATCGGTGCGGGCATTGGGATCGAGCATGGTTTTGGGGTATTTTCCGCTGCCCGCCAATTCGCGGAGGCACTAAATCACCAGGGTTGAATTGAACATCCGGTCCGTCGCTTCGTCGCCGAATCGATACCCATCGTAAAATCGTTCCAAGGTTTCGAGTAAGACGTGGCGATCCCCTGTCGCCCGTTGAACTTCGGGCATATCCGCGAGCAACGCATCGACCGCGCGTTCCACGTCGGCGTGGGTAAAACCCGCCAAGGCATTGAAGCGAGGATTGTTGGAGATATTGGTGGCAATGTTGAAACCCGTCATGAGGTCATCAAGCAAAATGGGCGTGCCACCCGTGATGAACACGCGCCCCACGGCCCCACTGTCCGCGCCCGCTTTGAGGGATCGATAAAAGGCTCTGACAAACCCAAACTTGTCGGTGATCTTTTCGTAGAGCGCCGTTTGATCCGCCGACAATAGCGCATTGGCAAAGGTATCGTATTCGTCGATCAAGACGTAAAGTTTGTCCTTCGCGCCGCTAAGAATGCTGTTGACACGACTCATCAGGGTGGACGCATCGTCGAAGCTATCCATGCGCGAAACCAATTCATCAAGCGCGGGAATTCGACCGTGGTAACGCTGAAACACCTCGGCAAGCGACGACTTGAGGACCTCGGCGAAATTGGCTTGCAACACCGTCTCGTCACTGCTCGCCGTCATGGTCGAGAAGTTCAAATGCAGCACCAAGTAACGACTTTTTTCGGGCGTGGGATGGTCGTACACCCACAACCCTCGAAAGAGTTCGTCAAACTGGTCCGCCAATGAGATGTCGTAATAATGCTTCATCATGCTGATGAGCGAGGACTTGCCAAAACGACGCGGCCGAAGAAACACGAGCGCGGTACCGCCGGACATCGGATTCTCGAGCACCGGGAGGAACGGGGTCTTGTCGACATAGAACGCTTTGGCTCGGCGATGGCTCGCAAAATCCGCGTTGCCATACATGTACGTGACCATCGTTGACTCCTGGTGCGCCCGGCGCGGCCCGACTGTAGCACAACGTTTGGAAGAACAACCAAGATTTGGCCGCGCGTGGGCCTCTCGATAAGGCCCCTTGGTTTGGCGTGCGCCCCATGCGGCAATGGGAGGTTTGGCGCGCCGAGCGCCATAGGCAACTCGATGCCCCAGATGTTCACGGCACCCTAGCAAATTCGAGCTGCGTCAAGTTCTATAAGTGGTTATCGACTCCACTGACTCGACGAACCCAATCCGCGAGCGATCGCGAAGACGAATACGCTGAAGTCCGCGCCATCATCCGCGGTCATCTTCGGCTTCAGTTCCGCCACGACCTTGATGCGCAGCTCGTTGAACGCCGGCATGTTGCCGAGCACCGCTTCCGGAAGATACGCCGTCATCGACGCTCCTCCGACTTTCAATGTCCCGCGCAACCACTTCTTATCAAAGAATTGCCGCTTCTGGTACGCTTGGCGCTCGAGCAGCGTTTGGTCGATGACCACATTCGCTTCGTTTTGCGCCACGACCGAGCTCGCCCCGAATTGCTCGCGAATCTTCGCCGTCAAATTCGCCGCCGGTCCCTTGAACACGATGGGCTTGCCGAGCATATCGTCGGCGATATCGACCAGATCTTTGACCTTCTTGTTGGTGGTCGCAAGAGGCCCCGCCAAACCGGCTGTGACGCGTAACGTCTCGACCTCCTCGAAGCTCCAGCGAAAATCGCCTTCGATCAGCACGACCGGAGCCGTAAAAACGCCGTCCTCCGACACCGAGCCGCTGAAAGCTCGACGAATGCCTTGATCATCGAGCACCTCGGCCCGCGTCATGATCACGGTCACGTCCCGCAAATTGCGTTGCTCGGTGCGAATTTCTTGCGGAATGTCTTCATCCGGCTCGCGTGAGTTTTTCGGCCGAGTTTCCACCAGCAATTTTTTCCAGGCCGCGTTTGCTTTCAAGCGGTACATCGAATCCGCTTCGACATGAAGGACTTCAATCGGCTCCTTGGACGGCTTCTTGGGCGCCGGCGCCTGCTTCACGACCGGCTGTTCCACCGCGGCGGACGGGACGAACGACGCCGCCGCCGTCTGCCCGAACGTCAATCGGACCTCTTCACCCGGTCCACCGGATTTCGCCCAGCGACTCGGATCCGACGCCGGCGCGATGGGCTCCATCACGAGCGGCGGTGTGACCACCGGCGGCGGTGGCGGGACCACCGGCACGTTCATCGCCGGCGGCGTGATCGGCGTGATCGGCGTGATCGGCGTGATCGGCAATGGAGGCGCGGCGCCAGGCGAGACCACCGGGGCCGAGGCTGGGTTCTTCATCGGAGCGGGGATCGGCGGCGCCTGGATCGGCGGCGGAGCATCGGCCGGACGGACGGGCATTGTCGCGTTGAACCCTCGAGGCCTCGGCTCGCCGGCGGGGTTTTTTCCAAACGCGACGGGCTTCGCAAAGGGCAACGGCGCCGCCGCCACTTTCGGCTCGCTCGGTTTGGGCGCCGGAGCGGCCGGTGGTTTGTCCTGACACAGAAACGGCATCACGGGGCCCGGTGCGTTCGAATCGTCATCCCACGGCGCGAGCGTCGCGTTGCTCATGGCCGCCGCCGCGTTCGCCGGAAGGTTCTCCAGCTTCGGAGCGCTTGGAGCCGGCGCCGCCGCCACTTTCGGCTCGCTCGGTTTCGCCGGCTGAGGTCCTTGCGGCTTGGCCGGGCTCAGAAACGGCATCACTGCTGCCGGGCCGTTCGACGTATCGAACCACGGCGCGATCGTCTCGTTGTTCGGCGTTCCCGTTGCGTCATCCGGATCCAGCGCCAGCTCCGCTGTGGGGTGACTCGTGCTGAGCATATCCGACTCGTCGAGCTCTTCGATGCCGACGCCATCGGCCATCACCAAGATCCGTCCCGCTTCCGAGGCGGATCGCAACCAAAGCGTTCCGCGCCAAACCACGACGCACACGCCGCGATCCGTATCGATACGCAAGGTGTCCGCGACGAGCTTCACGACTTCCCGCTCACCCGATTCGCGCTCGGCAATGACCCTGGGTTGCACATTCGGCAAGCTCGTCACCAGGCGCGCATGATCAGGATGCCGGTGAATTCGCCGTGCGCGCCCGCCGCCGGTTGCAGCGTCACGCCCGCAAAGCCGCCGATCTCTTTGAGCCACTCTTGCAAGTGGAACATGATCGCCAGGTTACCCTGTACCGTGTAAACGTCTTGCAGCGGATGCGTGAAGGCAAAGCCGTTTAGGCGCGCGGCGTCTTCGTTGATCTTGGGGTTGTACTTCATGGTGCACGACCCCAGCGGATAGA
>CAYSYX010000430.1:0-8218 GCA_964435055.1 uncultured Polyangium sp.
CCGCGAGGATCGGCCTTGCCAGGACGCTGTGGGCATCGAGCAGGATGCTTCGGCGCTTGCCGTGGTGATCGCGGATGGCCACGGGTCGAGTGCACATGCGGAGATGGGTGCGCAGATGGCCGTGGATGTCGCCGCGAAGGCTCTTTTGGAGTTTGCAAAAAACCTTCGGCCCGAACAAAGAAGCGATCTGCGTGCCGTTCATGGGTTTGCGCAGGATCCATTTCGGCGTTTGCTGGTGCGAGAATGGGTGCGTCGGGTCCACGAACATGCTGGAAACGACAGCGTCGACCTCAAGGCGTATGGGACGACGTTGATATTTGCCCTCGTCACGGGTGAGTTTGTCCTTCTTGGTCAGCTTGGGGACGGAGATATCTTGGTCATTGACGACATCGGCACCGTATCCCGCCCTTTCCCGCCCGATCCGGCGTGTTTTGCAGAAGAAACCTCGAGTCTTTCTCTGCCCGAAGCGGCCACGAGTCTCCGGGTTGTCGCAATGCCGTTGCCGGACACCGAGACGCTGTTGCTCCTCAGCACGGATGGGTACAGCAAATCGTATGCGACGGATGCCGATTTCGAGCGAATTGGTCCCGATTACGTTGAAATGGTGCGGGAAGACGGCCTTTTTGTCGTTGCCGAGGCGCTGAATGGGTTTCTCACGAAAGTCACGACAGGCGGAAGCGGCGACGACATTGCATTTGGAATGGTGCACGTACCGGCCGATTTGGCGAAGGTGCAGTGGACAGCGGAAGAACTGCCATGAGAGATTTCAAGAGAATCACCGACGGCGCGATTGCGCACGGCAAAAAGCTTCTGGGTTCGGGCGGACAAGGCGAAGTTTGGCTCGCGTCGCTCGAAGGCAAAGACGTGGCGATCAAGGTATACCATCGGCACACGGCGACGTCCGAGCAGCGTGCCGTCATCGAACGTCTTGTAAAGGCCGGACCGCCCGCTCGGTACTTTTTATGGCCGCTTGCGATTGTCGAGGAAGAAAGACGGGCCGGAGCATTTGGCTACGTCATGGAGCTGCGTGAAGCGCGCTTTCGCGCATCCGAGGATTTCATGGCGCGTCGAATCGAGCCGAGTTTTCGGGCGCTCGTCACGGTGGCTTGGCAGCTTGCGGACGGGTTTCTGCAATTGCACAGTCGCGGGCTTTGTTATCGCGATATATCATTCGGCAACGTTTTTCTGGATCCGCGTTCGGGCGATATTCGCGTATGCGACAACGACAACGTCGACATCATTGGTTCACCCACGGGCGGAGTTCTGGGAACGCCACGATTCATGGCGCCGGAGGTTGTTCGTCGCGAGGCTCCTCCCAGCGATCAGACCGATCGTTATTCGCTTGCCGTGCTTTTGTTTTACCTGCTCATGGGAGGCCATCCTCTCGATGGCGCGCGAGAAGCAAAAATCCGGTGTCTCGACATGCCGGCTCTGGAAAAATTATATGGGTTCGACCCCTTGTATATTTTCGATCCCGCCGATGCATCCAATGCGCCGGTGCCCGGAATTCACGACAACCCGTTGGCATTTCGCGATCTTTATCCGTCGGCCATTCGGGACTATTTCGAGAAGTCCTTCACGGAGGGGCTGCATTATCCGAACAAACGGCTGCGAGAATCGGAGTGGCGCAAGGTATTCTCGAAGGCTCGCGACAGTATTTTATATTGCGCCGGGTGTCAGGCGGAGAATTTCTATGACGTCGAGTTCTTGCGATCGGGCGGAAGCCAGACGTGTTGGGGTTGTCGGGGCGTGTTGACCTTGCCGCCGAGAATTCGGATTGAAAACGACGTCGTTCTTTTGAATCGAGACAGTCGCCTTTATGACCATCACATCGGGCGATCGGGCGTGGCGGAGGAGGTCATCGCCGAAGTCGTACAAAACCCAAGCAATCCAGCATTGTTTGGACTGCGAAACCTCATGAACGAAGCGTGGACGATGACCAAACCCGATGGAACGACCGTGGATGTGCCACCCGGTCGAGCAGCGCCCATTCTGCAGGGCAATACGATCAATTTCGCGTCGGCGATCGGAGAGATTCGGACGTAAAGGAATTGTATCGAGTTTTCTGGATGTCGCCCGAGTAGGAGCCCGCATCAATGCACAAAAATCACCTTCCGCTTCAAGAAATCCTGACCGCGATCCACCCCAAACGTATCGAGATCGAGCAAAAAGAAGCACTCAATGCGTTCCTCCAGGAGGTTACGCAATCGGTCCAACAACGCTTCCCATTGCATTACGAGCGTATTGGTGAACCACGGAAAATTGGCAGTACGGAGCGGGGTACCGATGTGGCATTCAAATATGATGTCGATCTGCTGGTTCCCTTCAAGCATGGTTTCAAGACCGACCCCAAGGGCATGAAGAATGCTGTTTCTCAAGCGCTCAAGGAGAAATTCGACGCCACTCCCGATACCATCGTTCGCGATCAACGCGTGAGCGTGGGCGTTCTTCGCACGCGTAATGGTCGGCAACTGCGCATAGATGTCGTTCCGGGGATGGAGCGCGAACCCAAATCGTATGATGACATCGGGACAAACGAGGACAAGAAATTCCTCGTTCTTTACGATAGAGAGGCGAATATCAACCGAACGACGAATGTCCACCGTCACAGCCGCCTCATCAAGGAAAACGCGCTGAATTATCGTCATGTTGTGCGATTGCTGAAAGCTTGGCGAAACAAAGAAACGTCGATCAAGCTGGCTTCGTTTGCGCTCGAACTGCTGGTTTACCGTGCCGCGAGCACCAAAGATGCGATCAAATCCGGTGCTATTGACGATTTGCTGCATTTTACGGTTGCACAGAACATTCCCTTTTTGGAAAATGACGGTGCATTGCAAGACATTGGTGCCAATTATGCATGGCCCGATTATCTCAATGCAGGAGCGAAGCGACAGCTCGCGGGCCTGTGGCGCAAGTTGCAGGATGCGCTCGAAACCCCAAATCCAGACAAGCTCAAGACTTTTTTCAAGGTTGATGCCTGATACGCTCGACCCGCCCGAAGTCCGTTTCGTGTGAGGCAGAGTATATCAACGGGTCACTTGCGTCGCGACGCCATGGGCGCGCGAGGATCGTTTCCGTCGGGTTTGCTTGGGTTTTTCGGACTCGGCCGGGTCTTATCGCGAATCTTCATCGTACGCAGCCCCGAAAAACCCCTTGACCATCTACTGAACGAGCGATACTTCTCGGTTGATGCTCGCCAAACGCACGCGACAAACGGCGCTCCCGTTCCAAGCGGAGCGCTCGAACTCGGTCGTTTCCCTTCGCCGACCGATGAAAACCGTGGGTCTATTTGCGGGAGTCGGTGGGTTCGAGTTGGGTCTTGGTCGCGCTGGCCATGCAACGGAACTGCTCTGCGAAATCGAGCCGGGTGCGCAAGCTGTTTTGCGTGACAAGTTCCCAAAGGTAAAACTCCACGACGACGTCACGACGCTGCGTGAATTGCCGCGCGGAACGGATCTGATCGTTGGCGGTTTTCCCTGCCAAGACCTTTCTCAAGCAGGCAAAACGGCTGGCATCGAAGGTGCTCGCTCGGGTCTCGTGGGCGAGGTTTTTCGGCTGCTCGAACGGCATGATGTACCGTGGGTCGTGCTCGAAAACGTCCCATTCATGCTGCAATTGTCGCGAGGTCGCGCGATGGACGTCATCGTTGCCGCCATCGAAAACCTCGGGTACAAGTGGGCATATCGCGTTATCGATTCGCGAGCATTTGGCGTTCCACAACGTCGCGAACGCGTGTATCTCGTGGCCAGTCGTGAGGGCGATCCGCGCGATGTGCTCTTCGCCCATGACGCCGGAGAACCGCCGCCTGTCGCTGTATCCTGGAGTCGCGCGAACGGGTTTTACTGGACGGAAGGCACGCGGGGACTTGGATGGGCCGACGAGGTCCCTACGCTCAAAGGAGGATCCACGCTCGGCATCCCCTCGCCTCCTGCGATTGTCTTACCAAACAAGTCGATCGTGACACCTCATCTTCGTGATGCGGAACGGATGCAAGGGTTTGACGCGGGATGGACCGAGGCGTCCGAGACCGTCACGAGGCGAGGACATCGGTGGAAACTCGTCGGAAACGCCGTGACTGTCGATGCGGCCGAGTGGCTCGGGCAGCGTTTGCGCGCGCCAGATCCAACGGGTCGCAACGTGTCGAGTGTCCCGCTTGCAAGACCAGGAGCGTGGCCTCGCGCGGCGTTCAACGTTGGCGAAGGCCGTCGAACTGCCTTGGTTTCCGCATGGCCAGAACGACGTGCACGTGTGCACTTGTACGATTTTTTGCAGCATGAGTATGCACCTCTCTCCGTGAAAGCAACGGCTGGCTTCTACTCACGTGCGGTGCAAGCGTCGCTGGTTTTTCCGGACGGCTTCCTCGATCGAGTACGCCGCCACCTCGAGACGATGCAACGTGGCCACGAAACGCCCCAACTCGCCGCCGTCTAGCGCGAAATCGCGCAAGAAGGCGCCCTCGAAAGAGCGTCTCGACGTCGACGAAAAAACATCAATTCGCATGGGCGGGGTTCGTCAACATGGAACCGCTGCCGAGCTTGCCGTGCGCTATGCGCTCCACGAGCTTGGGGCTCGATATCGCACACAGAATCGCGATCTTCCAGGGTCGCCCGATGTCGCCAATCGAGCTCGTCACTGGGCGGTGTTCGTCCACGGGTGCTTTTGGCACCGCCACGAAGGATGCAAACGGACCACGACACCCAGCAGAAATCATGATTTTTGGGTAGCCAAGTTCGACGCAAACGTAGCGCGAGATGCGCGGGCCATCGCCGCACTCCAGGAACGCAAGTACGACGTGCTCGTGATCTGGGAGTGCGAGGCGGAAAAACCGGAGGTCTTGCGGCCGAAATTGGAGCGGTTTTTCTCCGCACGAGAAACGGATGCTGACGGCGAACCCTGAGACCTGGTAACCAAAGGCGCCGGCGTGTCCGAATCGAGTTTCGACCCTTTGTGAACTCGACACCCACGTGGGGCTAGACGAACGCTGGCCTTAGAGCCCGGCTGACGAACAATCGGCCGAGGCTATTTTACATGATGAACGGTGGAGTATCAGCAGGATGACGCCGGAATGGTTCAAGGAGCTCGAGCGACGAGCAAATGCGCTAAAGGGCCTCAGCACGACCTCGTCGAGCAAGTATGACGAGTTCAAAGATTGGCTTCGCGCCGAATTGGGCGTGGAGCCGGCCGTTTGCTTTCTGAGCGAGTTATCCAAGCAGTGGACGCCGCGCGTGGGTCAGGCGTTGATGGGTTTGCCGAAGTTGTTGCTCCTCCTCATTCGCGGGAGCTCGGCGACCGAAGCATCCGAACGGTTATCGGCTTTGCACCGATACATCAATGGGCTCCACGTGACCATCGTGTTGGTGGGAGACGAAGGCTCTTGGGAGGTCGGCCTCATTGTCGGCACATCGGGGCGCGCTCTTTACGAGAGTCTCATGAACGCGCGATCTGACTCCGGCGATTTACCTGAGGAGCCTTTCGAGGAACGGCAGCCGCCACATCTTTCCAATGCGCAGATCGATTTTATCGAACTCGACGCCGTCGAAAGGGGGTACTTCATCTGGGATTGCCTTCTCGGAAAAGGCTCACTCGAGTTCGACGAGGCCATCAAAGCGGCTGCAATCACGCTTCGTGATGAAGGACGGGTTCAGTTTGAACGACTGCGGCGAGACGGGCCGCTCTACGCTGCGATCGAGAGTGCGATTTCATCGTGCGTGCGGCGTGGCGTGCTATTTGACCGTCCTCACCGTGGCCATATTCGCGCCATACTTTCCGATGCAATCGAATTCAAGCGTGACCATTGGCGCGATTGCGTAATCAATGCGATTGGGACGAACTCGGATTGGGTCGATCGCGACGAACTGGTGCGGGCGAGCGCCAATTGGGCCGTCGAGATGTACGGTCTCGACATGCAACGCCTCCGAACTGGAGGTAGAACCGACACCGCGCTTCGCAGCACGATCAATGGCCTCATTCGCGTTGGCAAACTCGAGCGAAAAGGTGGCCAATTGTTGCGACTTGCCCAAGGGCATTCACCAATTGATTACAACGACAATTCTGCCGACACATCAATGGCGCGAAATGATGAAATTGCGATACATGGATCGATGACGACTCGTGTCGAGGAGATCCCACCCGCAACGGCGCTACGGGCCATGGTGGGAGAACTTCCGGGCGAGGCGGAAGCCGTCTTCACGCAATTGCTCACCACGCCTTTGAAGCCAACGATTGAACTGCGCAGAGCGCTCGCTGAACACCTGAAGGAGTTCGAGCAGGCGTTTGAGAGCCACGAATTTCTGGATTTGAATGGCGCTGAAAAACTCACCAGGGATGCGCTTCAGCTGCTCGAGCGGTGGCCGAGCCTCTATCTCGCTGAGAAGCACCTGGCGCAGGCCGCTATCCTTTACTTCGTCGAATCCGAAGAGGCGGATGATGATTTTCGAATTGGGGGTCTCCGAACGGACAAACTCGTCATGGAGGCCGTCAAACGGGTCGTTCTTCACGAGCCTGCAACGCCTTGACGGATCGCCGGAACAACGACTGACACGCGATCTCGATCTCTTCGTTCGTGAGCGCGTCGAACTCCACGAAGTACCCCAAACGCAGATACACCTTCAATGCATCACGCGCAACATGCGTGCGAGGGATACTTTTGCAGTCCGTCTCGACGAGGGCGCGGGCGAGCGCGACGGCAACTCGCCGGCTAGAAACCGCACGTTGTCGCTCCACGATGCCCGTCAGCTCATCTTCACCAAGTTCATCGACGAGCCAATACGAATCGCGATGCGGCGGCGGTGTAACGTCATAAAAGAGCTCCCCGCGCCACCAGGCGCGACCAAACATGTTGCGAACGCCCCGACCTGTTCCAACAAACCGATCGCTGGGCGTGATCGGTCCCCAGAATCTCCAACGGGCAATGTCGGGGAGGAGCACACAACCCAAAAACGACCACACACCATCGAGCGCAGCTTCGAATCGCGTAATCCGCAGCCACGGATGCAGCACCCGAGTCAATTTCGCGTCGACGGTAGCGGGGGTCGAATCATTGCAGATTTGACGGATTGTCGCGGCCAATTCGTCGAGCTCCGCGCGTGAAACCTGCTGGCCTCCCGTGGCCGAGAACACTTGCTGCGGATGATGGTTCGTAGCCCGAGACCGCAGGTCTTCTACGGTTGCGCTTCCATATTCGGTGGCAAGTGCTTGCGCAGTCGTATTGGGTAATTGCGGAAGAAGTCGATAAATCATTCCGGAATATCTCCAAATGGGACGACGCCCGCTTGCAGTCGTACGTGGAACTCGCCAGCGTGATCACGCAGCAAGGTTTGTACGGTCTTCATCGACCCACCCGGAAAAGCCATACCGATGAGTAGCCGTATGCAAAAGCCAACGCTTCCTTCGGGAAACGACTTATGGTTTTCCACGAAATCGTCGCTGTCGAGTGCCGCGATCACGAGCTGCTTGGCCACATCGAGGATTGCGCTTCTAACCGCCATTCTGCGTTTCGAATCAGTTTCCGGTAGTTCCATGATCCTTTGCATCATGGGATTCGTCGCGTTCAATCGAAGCCGCAACGAGCCAAGGAGCGGCGCTTCCCATTCTTGCGACGGCCAATCGAGGTACCACGGTGCCTCCGGTGGCAGGCCAGAACGTTTGAAATCTGTCCACTCCATCGGAAAACGCCCACGCGTCTGTTCTAGCCGCAGCTCGTGGACATCCTTCCATAGCCACGAGCCGGGAACTTGTGCCGCTATCCGTGGCTGATCACGCCCCGGTGAAACGAAGACTGCACCCACGATCAAGTCGACACTCGTGGCGATATCGGTGCCCGGGATACGAAAATCGATTGTTCCGTCAAACCGATCGGGAAGGCGTAAATCATAACGCCACGGGAAATGCTTCGTCCGGCCATTCTCCGAATGCCAACCCGCAAGCAGACGAATACGCGCATCGTCGACCAGGGCGCATTCATCGCGAAGGCGTACGCCGTCGATGACGATTTTTCGCGAGACTTCGATATCGATCGTCGGATCCCAATTCGCATTGTCCTCGGGCAACTCGACGAAACCATCCGCCGTCTTCAGAAGCCAAGCTTCCATCTGAGCAGGCGTCGCCGATTGACGAAACGGTACGCGGACATCCCTCATAACGCTTGCTCTGGTCGGGCGTTGAACTCGACAGCCACGGCGACGTTGTCTTCAATTGGCACGAACAGTTTCCACTGCCC
>CAYSYX010000431.1:0-8210 GCA_964435055.1 uncultured Polyangium sp.
CACCTGCGGCCCCGGACAAACCGGTTGAGCAAGCCAAACCCCTGCTCCGCCCGTCTGTCGCGACAGTGCCCTTTCCCAGCATGATCAAGCCGGGAACGGTGCCTGCCGTTGCGGCATTGGCGGCCGAGGCGAAAGCGCTTGCGGCGGACGAACCATTCGATCCCGCTCGATCCCTCAAACTCGAAGAATGCGCGGCCCTCGATGCGGAGCTGCGTCATCGTCCGGGGACGAGAAAAACGCTGCTGGAAAAAAACAAATTGACGGAAGAGCAATGGTCGGCGGTGCACAAGCATTGGGCCGAGGCCATTGCGCGGCAGACCGAAGTCGGCGAGCGCAAATTGCTCTTGGCGTACGACGCGGCTTATGTGGGGGCGCAGGAGCGTTTGGGAATTCGTGTTGGAATCGATACGCACGCCCAACTTCAAGTGGCGGTCGAGCGAGGGACGACGTCGGCCGTGCTTCGCGAATGCGGTCTCGAACCGGCGGACCAAATGCGCTTGGGAAGGGTTTGGACGCAGCGGCTCGCGGACGATCCGGCGAAGATGAAGGAATTGGCTGCGGCGATTGAAAAAGCGCGTTCGTCGTGAATCAAATATCGGTCGTTTGGGTTTGGCTCGCTTGAACGACTTGTTGCGTCGCCGCTTGATGCAGCTTCTCGGCCTGCTTGCGAACACCGGTCACCGCACTTTCGGATGCGGCGCAAAGCTCGGGAGTCACGAGGCTCGAAGGCGCGGGCAAACTGGGGTCGACGAGCAGTTCCAGTTTGACAATCGTGTTCTCCGAATCGACGGCGCGTAGACGCCAAACGGCACGGAAATCGTCGACATTGCCGCGGAGCATGCGCGCGGTGATTTTTTCTTCGTTTCCTTCGACAACCGGTTGTCCGATGAGGGCGACGACCCAAACCGTGGCTGCTCCATGCAAAATGGGCACTTCCAAATACACTTCGCTCACGCCTTTGTTGCGCGAAAGCAGCTTGCTCTTCTTGAACGATTTGATGGTTTTTTCGTAATTACGGTAATCGGTTACGACGCGACGAACCACATCGATGGGGGCTCGGACATAAATTGCAGCACCACCGGTATCGATGGAGTTTTTCGGGGCTGTCGTGGGTTTGGTATAACGTTCGGCACGCCCTTTCCGTTGGAGGCGTGTCGCTTCGTCTTCCGCTGCATCCGTCGCCGTGGGCAATACGGCGGCGGTTAAAGCAGTGACCATGGCGAGTGCGAATTGGCGGCGACGAAGAAGCATGGCGGTCTCCACGAGGCGAAGATGGGAGACGGTTATGCAATTGCAGTGCCAGGATTTCGTTGCAACGAAATCCTCAAATTCGCGCAGGTTTGTCGTAGGTGCGCGTCGCGGCCTCGTGCAACCGTAACGCGTTGTTCACTCCCGCCCCGTCGGCGGTGCCGGGGATGCGGGGGTCGGAGGAGCCGGTGTCGATGGCGGTGGCGGAGCGGAGTTTGACGGGATGGGCAGTTCGTCCAGCGGAGCCATTTTGCAGGTGCCGTCAAACAGGACGCCACGGTCGATGAAGATGGCGGGGGCATGCAGCGCTCCGGTAACTCTTGCCGGGGCGTAAAGTTCAATGGCGTTTCTTGCGCGGATATTTGCAGAAACTTCGCCGCCCGTGACGATACACGCTCCCACGAGGATGTCGCCGGACACCGATGCGCCATCGCCGATGACCAGGACATCGTCACCGCGGATGTCCCCTTTGAATTCACCATCGAGGCGCACTCGGCCTTCGAAAAATAGTTTGCCCTCAAAACGAGTTCCTCGACCGAGGAGCGCGTTGATTTCCGTGGGCCGCGCGGCGACGCGCGTGGCCGATGCATCGGAGCGCTGGAGTTGTTCGTCTTGTGCGGAATGAGGCTCCATGGGACGCACGGTTTACTCCAGTCTCGAGGTGGGGCCAAGGTGGTTGGCACTTTTTCCCGAGGCGTCGATCTACAACCAATCTCGAAACAAATACGCCGCCCACGATGCCGCGCGTTCCCACACGGGGCGCTGATGCCAGCCATCGAGCGTTATCTCTTCACAATGTTCCAGGTCTTCGTGAAACATTTTCTCCATGGCCGTGGCAAACCGTTCGTCGCGGATGATGGCATTCGCCTCCATATTCAGGCGCAAGGATTGCTGATCGAGGTTGCTCGAACCGACGGTCGCCCAATGGCCGTCGATGACCGCTGTTTTGGCATGTAAAACCCGGCCGTGCCATTCGTATAGACGAATTCCCGCATGCAAAAGGCGCCCGTACATGGTGCGTGTGGCGAGTTTTACCGCGGTGACATCCGTCGTTCCCGCCACCATCACGCGCACGTCGACGCCGCGTTTGGCGGCATCGATCAAGCCTCGCAAAAGGCTCAAGGTCGGCAAAAAATACGCATTGGAAATATAAATACGTTGTTTGGCTTCGCGAATCGCCTGCCGATACGACACGCGAATACTGACGCGTCCGCGATGCATGTCGTTCGTGACGATGTGAACCAGAGGATCGGGGCGGCGGCCTTCATGACTGTATTTATTTTCGTCAATGAGGGCGCCTCCGGCTTTTCGCCACGTGCGCAAAAAGAAGTATTGCAATTCCAGCGCCGCGGGGCCTTCGAATTCCAAGTGCGTATCGCGAAACCCTCCACCGCCGTCGTCGCGGCACGCGTAATCGTTGGCCAGATTGACCCCGCCGGTAAATGCCAATCGAGAATCGATAATCAGTGATTTGCGATGATTTCTCCTGGATACCTGACGCACCAATTTCACTTCTTGCAACGATTGCAATATCGGACGAAATGCGACCGCTCGAACGCCGTTTTCGAGCAATCGATCCACATAACCGCTCGATACGGACGAACCCCACGTATCGAACAACAAATTGACTTCCACTCCGGCTCGGGCCCGCTCGATCAATGCATCGGCAAAGGCGATACCGATGCGATCGTCTTCCAAGATGTACGTTTCCAGGCAAATCGTCGATTTCGCTTGGGCGATCGCTTCGAGCATGGCTGGAAATGCTTGGGTTCCATCTTTGAGCAATCGCAGGCGATGAAATCCCACGTTCAAATCACAATAGGCGCTGGATCGTCGGGGACCGGATGGGCCCGTCAAGACCTCGTGCGCGGCATGCGCTTCGATCCGCGGAGCCGTCGATGTATCCGTCGCCTTCTTTCGCCCAAAAATCACGTTTGCACCTTAGCGCGGCTCGACCGCGCCGGCTCGTCATCACGACACGTTCAGCATCGAATTGCGGGTTTCTTCCGTCGCCACCATCGCTTGATCTCGACCGGCTTTTTTCGCCGCATAAAGCGCTCCGTCCGCCGCATCCAAGAGATCTTTGGCCGTCGTCGTCCCGATTTGCGCTTCCACGACGCCAATCGATACCGTCAGAGGAAGGGGAAGGTTCCACGTTCCTTCGTGCACCGTATTTCGAATTCGCTCGCAAAGTCCCAACGCCTGCGTCCCCGTGGTCGCCGGTAACAATACGACAAACTCGTCTCCGCCGTAACGCGCAGGCACGTCCGTAGATCGACAGGTTTTTTTCAGCACTTCACCCACGATCACGAGCGCTCGATCCCCCGCATCGTGACCACCCCGATCGTTGATCGTCTTGAGGTGATCCACGTCGATCAGCAAAAGCGCGAACGGCACCTGATGCCGCGCAAATCGCGCCAGTTCTTCTTCCAGCCGAGCATACAAATGACGCCGATTGTGCAGTCGCGTCAGCGGGTCGGTAATCGACGTCTGCGCCAATGCGTCTTCACGTGCTCCGAGCAGTCGTCCCAGAAAGACAAACATGAACATCGTGGCGAACGTCAAGTATGCATAAAGCAGCGGATCGGATTTGATTTGTGTTCCAACGAAATGCGGACTCGGCCATTGATGCGCCGCGATACTTCGCAAGAGCAACAGGCCGGCGGGCGAACCCAGGGCGAGTACGGCGCCGACTCCGGCATAGGAGAGGGTCTTGGGCAAGTGTTCAAGCATCCGAGGACTTCGCATCGCCGAGGCTCGTGGGCTTCCCGTGAAAGATCCATGCCGCGGGTCAGTCTTGTCACGACGCTGGTCGCGTGGCACGGGTCGTGTTAGCTCGGATGGACGTTTCGTATGTAGCGCAGGGTCGCGCGGAGAGGATAGGCGACGAACATGCACCGAATTCTGGTTGGTCTCGATGCTTCACCGCGAGCACAAGGCGTTCTCGACGCCGCGGTCGATTTGGCCAAACGCACGGGCAGTAAGCTCATTTTGGTGCGTGCCGTGGGGATTCCCATCGAAATTCCCGCCGAAGCGTACGCGTTGCCGCCTCAGTCGCTGGAAGGTTTGCTTCGCGAACAAGCTCAGAAGTACATCGACGAGGTGGAAAAAAAGGTGCCGGTGGAATTGCGCGGCGGCGCGAAAGTCGCCGTCGGCACGCCTTGGCAAGCGATTTGTGACACTGCCAAAGCCGAAAATGTCGACCTGATCATGGTCGGATCCCACGGCTACCAAGGCCTCGATCGGCTCATCGGGACGACGGCGGCCAAGATCGTCAACCACGCGGATCGATCGGTGCTCGTCGTTCGCGAATCGCAACGTCTCACCACGTGATGCCCTGCAAAAGCTGCGCGCAACGTGCATTCGTTGCGCGCACGTTCACTTCTTGTTGAGCGCGATGATGTTGGTATCGACGTACCTGGTTTGCGCTTCGGCGCCGGTCAGGTAGGTGTCGTAACCGGTGTTTCCGCGCAGGTATCGTTCGTAAAACGCCGTCACATACGCGCGAGCCATGGCATTGACCGTGGCATTGTCGAGCGTGGCCTTGTTGCAAAGGCTGCATGTGCCTCCGCACGAGGCGACATCGTCGAGGAAACTCATGTGGTTGGCGCCTTTTACCGTGGCCTCGAAGGATGGCGAATTCGCGTTTTCGTAAAACGTCAAGTAGTTGTCCGCCGAGGGGGCGCAGGATTGAAATCCGCCGGAAGCGTCCGTGGTTTCTCCCAAAAAACCCGTCGGAATTTGCAATTTGGGCATGAGCGCGGAAACGTCGACGCACGCCGGTGGATTGCATCCCCCGGGACCTCCGCCTCCATCGACCGGATCGAGCAAAATGGCGGCCTTGACGCGTGAATCGAGCGTTGCTGCAAGGAGCGCCAATTTACCTCCGAGCGAATGGCCCGTCATACCCACGTTGGCCGTGTCCGCTTTGAGTTCGGGGTTGGCCGCGGCCCATTCAATCGCAGAAATCAGGTCCTTGGCATTCTTTTGATTGTCCATGCCAAAGAAGGAAGCGGGAAAGTCCGCGGTGATGGCCACGTAACCAAATGTCGCCAAACGTTTGATGTAATTCGTGTATTGCGATGCCGGCAATTGAAAGCCGTGCCCGACGACCACCACGGGATAAGGCCCCGGCGTCGGTCCTCCCACCGGATAAAATGCCCGCATCGGCACGGTATTGCCCGTCGATGCATTCATGAATTTCGGGTCCGCTAATTCGAGAATCGCGTAGGGGCCATTCGCATTCGGATCCAATACGTTCATCGTATTGCCGCCGCTGCTGCTCGACGTGGCCGAACCTCCGCCCACATCCCCTGATCCACCGCTGCCCGAATCGCCCCCGGTCCCTCCGGCACCGCTCGACATCCCCGAAGTCGATCCGCTGCTCGTGCCGAATTGTGTCGTATCTCCACCACAACCCGCCCAAACAAGACCGACGAGCCCCACCGCAAAATACAAGTTTTTCACGACAACCTCCTTGCCAAGTTCTGCTTATGGTGCGGATTCGACCGCTCGACAAGCCCGCTCACGCCGTAAATTCGGTCGTCATTTGAATCGCCCAGTTGGCGGGAGGTCGCACGGCGTAACTCAAAGCCAAAACCTCGATCAGCACGACGCGATAAATCGCGTGCACATCATCCACATCCACTTCGCTCGCGTTGGCCTCGAGCGCCGCGTCGATATGCTCGTGCACGAACGACAAAACATCGGGCTGCTCCATCGCGATCACGTCGTCCGAGTCCAACGCTTCGGTTGGATCCGCTTTGCGCAACTGCTCGTCGAGCTTCAACGATTCTTCGACACCGGTCAGGCCCACCGCAGTGACTTCGTCGAGTTCGTCATGAAATACGGCATCGAACGCGAGCCACACCGCGAGTGTTAAAAAATACCCCAGTGCCAGCGCTGTTTCATCGAGCGGGCCCGAGAGGATCTGCGCGATACGTTCGGCCAATGCCGGTTGCGTACGCTCGAAACGAGCGAATGCTTCGTCGAGTTTTCCTCGAGCCTCCGTGTCGTCACTCGCGAGCTGCTCTTCCACCTCGGTAAGCACTCGAAGCGGAATCTGCGCGAAAGACGGGACAGGACGAATGGCGGCACCGCGAACCCACACGGCGTCAACCTAGCACAGGGCTGTGGCGTGCTGTCGCGTCGGAAATGTGTCTTTTCATGGCGAAAGCAGCCGAACGCTTCCCGACGGAACCCAGCCTTCCGTCGTACCCCAACGGACATGCACCAGATTGCCGCGAAGCTCGCCCGCTTCCACGAGCTGGGCTTCGGGGATCGGATCGCCCCCCGTTGCTGTCCCGGTGTCGTCCACGAGGTGCACTTCCGTGGCCACGATCACGGCGGCTCGCGTCGTCAGGCGCAACGATCGCGCGCCGAGGGTCAACGGTAGAAACACCATGAACAGGACAAACGCCGTGGGAGCAAGCACGCGTCCGGCGATAGACAAACCCGCCGTCGTCGATCGACGCAAGAACAATCCGAGGGCGAAAAACAGCGAGCTTGCCAGCGCCAGCAAACTCCAAGCGCGCTCCGATGCCAGGCCCACGACGACGCGATCAAGCGTCGGACGTACGGTCGTCGCGTCTTTGCCGCGACGCGAACGACGCTTCGTCACTTCCGCGCGAACGGAGTCGAGCGCGCGATCCGCTTCGATGTCTTCGGGACGTAATCGCAACGTTTCTTCGAACGCCGCGGCAGCTCGGCCCAAGTCTCCGGGTCGATCCGCGGCCGCACGAACACGCGCCACGTACGCAAGTCCGCGATCGTAACTCGCATCCGGATGCACGAAGCCCATGTCCGAAAGCGCCTCGAATCGCTCGATCGCGACCGCATATTCGCCCTTGGTCAGCGCTTCGGTTCCTTCACGAAAGAGCACGTCGCTCGAACGATCTTCGGCCTGCGCGACGTGCACCGTCAGGAGTGCGGTCAGGACAAACAAGGCCCCGACGACCGCCGAAATGCGCGGCGATGACGTGAGCGAGCGCCCCCGTTTCATGCCGATTCCCTCGGAGCATCGAGCAATTCACGCACGAGCTTTCGACCTCGCGTCAACAAGTCTTCGACGCTCGCATCGGTCGCATCGGGGTCGTAACGCAACGCGGAGATCTCCTCGAACAACGCTTTCGTTCGCGTGGCCAGGTCTTCGACGAGCCCCGCTTCTTCGAGCTCATCCGTGAGTTCGTCCAGAAGAATCCCTCGCGACTCGAGGTCCGTGGCGGCCTTGATCGCATGATGCATCGCGCGTTCGATGGCTGCACAAACAGCTTTCGTGTCTCCACTTGCGCGAGCTTTCGTCGCTTCATCGAGGGCCGTGGCGGCAAGTTTTTCTGGAGAAACAGCTCCCGCAGCGCGACGTTGGCGCATTTTGCGTGCCCCCGCGGCGCCCGCGGAGAAGAGCGCAAAAGCAAACGGCGGCGCACCCAGCGCGACGTATAAGCTCGCGCCCTCGAACACGGGGCCAGGCGCGGGTTGGTACGCGCCCAGCGTCGAGCGAAGTTGCGGCATGTTGGCAAAAGGATCCGCCGCGGTTTGGCTTGGCACGTTGGGGTCGGCGGCGGAGGCCGACGGCGAGGGCGTTGGAGCGTCCTTTTTTTCCGGAAGAACCTCGACGTTGCCCAGGTCCACGCTCGCGACGTCGTATTTTTTGAGCGCCGGATCCCAATGCGGCAGTTCAATTTTTCCCAGGTTGATCGTGCCCGACTCTTTGAGGCGAACGACATAACCGAAAGATCGAAACCCAGCAATGATGCCGCCTTGCGCTCCAATGGATTCGCGTTTTTCCGGGTCGAGCCATTCGACGCCCGTTCGTTCCGGAACGTTGAGCGCTTGCGGAAAGTTTCCATTGCCGGCCACACGCGCCGTCACCGCAATGGTTTCACCAAATGGAATTCGTCGCGGTTGAACTTCGGCGGTCAATGAAAATCGCCCCACATCCCCCAACGCATATCCCGCGGGAC
>CAYSYX010000432.1:0-8169 GCA_964435055.1 uncultured Polyangium sp.
AGCCTGGCAGCTGCCCATGCAGATGTTGTTGCAGCAATACCCATCGACGCAATAGTTGGACAAACACTGCGCCCACGACGTACAGGCTACGCCGTTGAAGTTTCGGCAGGCATTCTTCCCGTCACATGAACCCGTCGGGCATTCGTTGTCCGGATCGAAGTCGTACTTGATCGATCCGCAAACCCCGTCTTGTCCCTGACCTTTTTTCGCTGCGCTGCAGGCCATGCAATTGAATGTGCACGCGCTGTCGCAACAAAGGCCGTCGACGCAGTAGCCGGATGCGCATTGCGTGCCGAGCGTACAGGACGCTCCATTCGCTTGTGGCACTTGCGGCGCGTTACACGCTGCCGAGCCATTGCATTCACCGGGGATGCATTCGTTGTCCGGATCGGTGTTCGCCGCAATGGCCCCGCAAGCGCCATCGTTACCGCTCCCTTTTTTGGCGGCGGTACACGCCATGCACGAGCCGACACACACGTTGCCACAACACACGCCGTCGACGCAATAATTCGAAAAACACTGGCTCGTCGAGGTACACGGCGCACCGTTGTAATAACGGCACGCGCCCGCGCCGTCGCACTTTCCGCCATTGCATTCGGCGTCGGGGTTCGTTTCCGACGCGATCGGTCCGCACGTGCCATTGGCTCCGCCGCCTTTTTTCGTTGCGCTGCACGCTTTGCACGTTTCCGTACACGTCGTATCGCAGCAATATCCGTCGACGCAATTGCCCGATGCGCACTGACCTCCCGATACGCACGTCGCTCCATTGGCCAGCGGCGTTTGCGCCTGATTGCAAGCTCCGGAGCCATTACATTCGCCGGGATTGCATTCGCTTTCTTGGTCGCGTCCGGCGCCTATCGGTTCGCAAACGCCGTCGTAGCCGTAGCCTTTTTTCCCGTTGGAGCAGGCATAACAGAACTGGTTGCAAATGTTGCCGCAGCAGTAGCCGTCGACGCAATAGTTGGACAAACACTGCGATTTGTCCGTGCACGGCATGCCGTTGTAATTTTTGCAGGCGCCCGCGCCATTGCATGCACCGGCCCAGCATTCGTCGTCGTAGTCCTTGTCGTTCGGAATGAAGCCGCACGTGCCGTCCGCTCCGCCGCCTTTTTTGGCTGCGGTGCAGGCCATGCACGTTCCGAGGCACCAGCTGTCGCAACACACGCCGTCGGCGCAATAACCCGATTGGCATTGCGCGGCCGATGTACACGCGGCGCCGTTGGCATACGTTGCTTGCGGGCTCGAATTACACGCTCCCGAACCATTGCATTCGCCGGGATTGCATTCGTTGTCGGGATCCGTCGCCGCTTTGATGGATCCACAAACGCCATCATAGCCGCCGCCTTTTTTCGTCGCACTGCATGCTTGGCATGCGCCCATGCAGATGTTGCCGCAACAATAGCCGTCGACACAATAGTTCGACAAACAGCTCACGGCCGAGGTGCAAGCAACGCCGTTGTAATTCTTGCATTGGTTTTTCCCGTCGCACGCACCGACGGGGCAATCGTTGTCGGGATCGGTGTCGTACGCAATGGATCCGCAAACGCCATCCGCGCCCGAACCTTTCTTCGCCGCGCTGCACGCCATGCACTTGTAATCGCATTTCGTGTCGCAACAAAACCCATCCACGCAAAAGCCCGACGAACACTGACTGTTCAGCGTACACGCGGTCGCCGCAGCCGGAGGCGCAACCAGTTGCTGCCATTCTCCCGGCGGATCCCAACGCGAGTCGTGTGTCGTGTCGGCCGAGTTTTCAGGCGCTTCGTCGGCAGCGGTTTCGCCCATTCCGTTCGAAATTCCCTCTGCTCCCTCCGCTCCCTCGAGCCCTTGGGGATGCTCTGCGCCGCAACCCAAGACGAGCACCATCATCATCCAGCCAAGGACCAGCAACGACCGTCGAGTGCTCCAGGCCTTATTTCTTTGCTTATGTGGTTTCATGTCTTCAACTTGCTCTCCTCACGCCACCGAGTTCGCCGTGCGAGTGTATCCGTGGCTGTCGTTTGGTTGCCAGTCATGGCGGATGTGTTCACGAGTTTGAGGCTCCCGGTGCCCGAGCGCTCAAACTCTACCGGTTTGGCGCCAATCGCCTTGGCGATCAGGGCCCATTTGCATCCGTGAGCGCCAAAAGCATAGCTCGATAGACGCCAGGCAAAACCGTGCTAGGGTGGGCCGCGCGCATGTATCAACTTCGCGATTATCAAAAAACGGCTGTCGACAACGTCATTCGCCATTTCAAAAAAACCCGCGAACCGGCCGTCGTCGTGCTCCCGACAGGTGCCGGAAAAAGTTTGGTCATTGCCGAACTGGCGCGGATAGCCAAGGGGCGTGTTCTGGTGCTCGCGCATGTCAAAGAACTCGTCGAGCAAAATCACGAAAAATATGTCGGTTATGGCCTCGAAGCGGGCATTTTTTCAGCTGGTTTGGGGAAAAAAGACCGTCACTACAAAGCGACGTTCGGCAGCGTGCAATCGATTGCCCGTGCTCCGGATGAATTCTTTGAAAACTTCTCGCTCCTGGTGATTGACGAATGCCATCGTGTCGCGGATGAATCGGCAACGCAATACCAGGAAGTCATTCGCAAACTGTGCGCAAGAAATCCGAATCTTTGTATTTTGGGTCTGACCGCCACGCCGTATCGTTTGGGGCTGGGATGGATTTACGAATTCGCTCGATCCGGCGAAATCAAGAGTGAACAGCCGCGGTTTTTCAAGCAATGCGTGTACGAACTGCCGCTGTCTTATATGGTGAAGAATCGTTTTCTCACGGTGCCGGTCAAAATCGACATTCCCGTGACCAGTTACGACTTCTCGGAGCTCAGCGAAAAAGACCGAATGTATACGATGGCCGAAGTCGAAGAACTGCTCAATACCCAAAAACGACTCACACCGCTCATCATCAAAAATATCATCGATATCACGGAACGTTATGATCGAAAAGGCGTGATGATCTTCTGTGCATCGGTCAAACATGCGGAAGAGATCATGGATTATTTGCCCGAAGGGCAGGCTCGGGTGGTGCTTGGCGAAACCGAGATTGCCGAGCGGGATCGTATCGTCGGCGAGTTCAAGCAAAGGAAGTTTCGATACCTCGTGAACGTGTCGGTATTGACCACGGGTTTCGATGCGCCGCACGTGGATGTCATTGCGATTCTTCGACCTACGGAGTCCAATAGCCTTTATCAGCAAATCGTGGGGCGCGGATTGAGATTGTGCGAAGGCAAAAAGGATTGTTACGTGCTCGATTACACCGGAATGGGCCACGATATTTACGCGCCTGAAATCAGTGATCGGCGGCCAAGGAAGGACACCATGCCGGTTTTGGTGCCGTGTCCTCAATGTGGCTTTGAAAACTCATTTTGGGGTTATGCCGATGAGGATGGAATGGTGCTCGAGCATTTCGGCCGAAAATGTCGCGGCGCCGAGCAGGATCCCGTGACGATGGAGATCAAGCGGTGTGGATTTCGGTTTCGGCTCAAGGTTTGTCATAGCTGCGGCGCAGAAAATGATGTGACGGCGCGGGCGTGTGAAACGTGTGCCGCGGTGTTGGTCGACGCTGAAAGCAAGTTAAAGCAGGCCAAGCTGTCGAAAGGAGCGCATGTATTGACGCCCGATCGCATTACGTTCGAGCAGCGGCAGGACAAAAATGGCCAACCGTTTCTCGAAGTGCGATATTATGACTACGACGGGCAATACGTGAGCGAGGCCCATTTTTTCAGCAATCCAACGTCGATCAAGAAGTTCAACATCAACTTTTTGCGGTCGCATTTGCGACGGCCCGAGCTGGCGCGAGAATTCCAGAATCCGCTCGACGTGGTGAAGTACCAGACGCTCTTTCGGCTACCCGCGTTCGTGATCGTGCGTAAGCAGGAAAAGTGGTGGAAGGTGACGGAGAAAGTGTTCATTGAAGAGCTGCACGGCTGAGCCCTGCGGGGACGGCAGACAGCGGACAACGCAGGCGCGCGCGCCGCCTGATGTTGATGATCTCGAGATGAATCGTGCCGGAATGACGAGCTTTGCTTTGCCGCCGGTGGGCGGCGCGAACGTAGCGCTTTTCACGCGGAGATAACGACACACCACCAGATTTCCGGGCCGACAAACTCGGCAGCGACAAAATCAGGTCGCTACGAGCGCCGTAATGGCGTAGCGTACGATTTTGTCCGTTTTCGCAAGGGCCCCCAATCATCAAGATGAATGCAGGTGCGGGAATCACCGGGACGATGAACGTAATTTGGAATGCGCGGGGCACGGGTACCGTGCGTTCGATGCAGCAAAAGGGTCGTGCACGTGGGCACTACAAACACGCGCCGGCGTTGCACGATTGCCCTTTGTCGCACTTGGTATTGCACAGGCCGCAATGCTCGATGTCCGTATTCGTGTTGACGCAGGCGTTATCGCAAAACGTGAGGCCCGTGGTGCACGAACACGTGGAACTGACGCACGTTTGGCCGCCTTGACATTTGTTGCCGCACACGCCGCAATGTTCGTTGCTGGTCGTAACATCGACACAAGTATTGCTGCAATCGATCATCGGCGCGGAACACGTCATTCCTTTGCAATCGCCCGCGACGCAGATATCGTCGCCCGAACATACAAGACTGCAAGCTCCGCAATTTTCCGGATCATTGCTCAACCACGAACAGATCCCATTGCACATGGTTTGACCGTCGGGACAAACGCAGCTTCCCGCTTCGCAATGAGAACCTCCGGCACATTCGTTTCCACACGCACCGCAATGAAGGTTGCTCGTAGACAAGTCATGACATTCACCTTTGCACGACGTCGTTGGAGCCGCACAAAGTACGTCGGTATTGTTTTCGTTCGGGCGCAGGGGTTCGAGAAAAATGTCCCCGCATCCGATTGCTACGCTACAAAGGCTGATAATGATGATTGCAACCGAAGTTCGAGCATACATGATTCATGATCCCTCTCTCGGCACATGGCGGGAAGAATTCGCGGCGTGCATGAAGTTTGACGTGTTACGGGGCAAGACGTTTCGAGATGCGCGATCATAACGCTATCCAAAGTCCGGACTCCAGCGCCAATTGAGGTTGACCAAAATACGCATTCGTGGGGCGGCCTTGCAAGTGGATCACGGGGCGCGGCGTGGCCACGGCCAGCAACGTATGGAGAAAAATGCCCAATGCCGGACGAAACCTCCAAGTCAATCCCAGTTGTGCGTAAGGCATGGCAAAAAGCACCGCACCGTCATGGGCTGATACTGTGTCGTTACCCGGTTGAGCAAACGAACTCAGGCCGCCCATTCCGATTCCCACGCCGGGGGTAATGCCCAGGGCAGTGGATGAATCGAGTACGTCGCCGGAAACGCCGGCAAACACCGCGGGAGCTGAAAACAAGACCACTCCGCTCGGTGAAGACAAACGCGCGGAAATGACCGGGACCAGGCCCATGATGTCGGCGCCCCAACGGCGTGAAAACGCATAACGCACGCCCAAGAAGGCCATTCCCGCTTCCGAAATGCCTTGGCCTGCGACCTGCCATGAGACGGCGGGACCAATACGCAGAGACAAGGCCCTTCGTGCCGCTGTGGGCGCGGGTTGGGGAATCCGCGGCTCGCGCATGGCAGCAGGTTTTTCGAAGGGCGCCGTTGGGACCACATCGTACGTGACCGAAGGTGGTTTTTCATTGGGAGGCGCAATGGGGGCGGCCGGGGCGGGCGGCTTTTTTTTGATGACGAGTTGTCCGCGGAGATTCTCGACGACGCGCAGTGCCAAAGCCGCCGGATTGTTTTCTTCGTCTTTGGACTCTTCAAAGAGGGTCACATGACGCGTTCCATCAAGCCAAACTTCGACGCCATGTTTCGAAGTCGCTACGCGTAATGCCGCGTCGGCGCCATGGGTTCGTGCAATCGTTGCCAAGTCGCTTTCATCCGACTTGACGATGGCCACCGTAATTCCAAGAGAAACCAATTCGTCGACCAAGTGTCCCGCAATGGGTTCGCCGACGCCGCCATGAACCAAAATGACATGATCGGATTGGGCATACGCGGGACGGCTACCGGCTAAACCCACCAATGCGCCCACAATCATCAAATGCCGCGGTTTCACGGTTTGACCAAGGTGCGGGCCAAGTCGGCGTGACTTCCGTCGGGAAATCGCGACAAGTATTCTTCCGCTGTTTGTCGAGCTCCCGTGGCGTCTTTTGTCGTTTGCTGGAGCTCGAGCAATCGCGCGAGTGCCTGCTCCGCCAAACCCCCCGAAGGAACCTCCGCCAGATACGTCTTGAACCATGAAATGGCGTCTTGAGGCGCATGTCGATGATCCATTGCGATTTTTCCCAGCAGAAAGGCCGATCGTCCGCCGGCTCCTTTGCGCCGAGCTTGGAGCAGAATTTCCTCCGCCCGAGCATACTGTTTGGCGAATCGAGCCTCATTGGCAATCTCGAACAAGATGTCCACGGACGCATTCGCCAGCACCCGATCCAATCCTTCGCGTTCGAGCGCCGCCATCGCCTCGTCATGTTTTCCTTGCGATGCCAGTTGTCGCCACAATGGAACGGGCATCGCAGCCGGCGCTTTCAAGGGCGGCTCCAGCGCTGGTTCATCCATGGTTTCAGCAGCCTCCTCGCCGGCAGCGATAGCAGGTTTTTCGGCTGGAGGTGGCTCGATGGGCGCGTCGGCCAGGGTTTGTCTTGTGGCACTCCGACGCTCGGCGACGTCTACGCGGAGCTCTTCGCCCCGTTCCAGGGCGCGTCCTTCACCCAAAAAGGGACCTTGCACGAGCACGCGACCTTCGCGCATAACCAAGACAAACGTTTCTCGCGCCGGATCCCACGTGACATCGAATGCCGTTCCCACGACGTGAATTTCAAACGGTCCGGCGCCTATGTCCCACGATGTCGACGCAGATGCATGCACGACATCCGCTTTCAAACTTCCCCTTTCCAGGACGACGCGTGCGCCTCGCTCGTCCGCGTGAGCCACCCGGGCCCGGGTTTCACGCAACAACATCATTCGTGTTCCTTCGGAGAAATGCAGCTCCGTTCCCTCTGCTGCGGCAGCAATCCATGTACCGATGGATCCAGGCGTTTCCGTGGAACCCACCACATAGGTAATGGCGGTATGGTAAGGAAAGACAAACGTTGCCACGCCGATGGCGACTGCCGCGAACGCACACGCAACGATGCCATATCGTCGCGTGAACGGTCGGGTTTCGCGGGCGCTCCATGTTCGCAAAGCCCGCGCTCGGGCATTTTCCACCGTTTTCGGCGGAGTCCCCAATTCCTTCGAGGTTTCCCGAATGACACGGGCCAACTTTTCAAATGGCTTCATATCCATCGTCGCCCCTCTTCCAGCCAAGAACGGAGCACGGGATCTCGCCGGGCCATTGCCGCAAAACGCTGCTCGGCGGCATTCAGTCGTCGCTTGATTGTCGCGAGGGAAACGTCGCAAGCGTCGGCGACATCATCAAGCGGCATTTCTTCTATGTGGCGAAGGACAAACGCAATACGTTCATTCGCGGGCAATTGATCCAAGGCCGCATACGTTCGTCGTAATGCATCTCGACCGGCCAAGTCGACCTCGTGCGGAACGTCCGGAAGGTCTTCGTCTCGCCAGAAAAATATCCAACGCGTCAATTTGCGCTTTCGAATTGCCCGATGGGCCGTGTGCGCCGCGACCGAGACAATCCAATTTCGGAGCGCCTTGGGATCCCGTACATTGTTCGCTGCTGCCAAAATATTCGCGAATGCATCATGGACGAGATCCTCGAGCTCCGGATCATCGCCCAAAATATGCCGAAGAATGCGCTCCACATCGATTCCGTAACGATCCAGCAACGCCGCCGCCGCCCAAGCCTCGCCGGCCCCAAGCGCACGGAGTATTTCCTCGTCAGATCGATTCGGAGGCGATAGCCGAACGATTGCCGCCCTCTGTCCGGAACGCGCAACCGCGGCTGGCGCAGCAGGCGAGTCGACAAACCGATTCGAACGGGTCATGGAATCCTGAAAACGTACCAGTTGGACGAACTCGCGCTTCATTGCGTAATGCCCGACGTGACAACAGAGCCAAGCCGTACCGGGAATGGCTCACCTATTTTCAGCAAAAATTCGTGAGCTTTTTCGGATGTTGGTGGTCTCTGTTGGGCCATGACGCTCGGGGACGCGGGGGACGGGCAAGCCGGATAAGGAACGAAACCATCGCGACGTCAATACG
>CAYSYX010000433.1:0-8156 GCA_964435055.1 uncultured Polyangium sp.
GAATCAACGTGGCGTCGACCCCGGGCATGAAACGCGCGAGTTCGTGCACCATCGACGGCAATGCCGCGCTGTACCCGACAACCACGATTCGTTCCAACAACCCCCGCGCCATGGTGGCACGATCGGCCCAAGCTTGCAGTTTTGGATCCACTTGCGGCGTCATTTCAATGGCGTGGTATCCGTCACCCATGACGAGATCCCGACCATAACGGCGCAGCGGCGCATACGTCGCCGTCACGCCGATCAATCCGCGCAATTTCGCCAGCGGAATTTTCCCCGCACGCGCGCCGAATTTACGCAATCGCGACCCCTCCGGCGGATCCCGCAAAGGATTGAGCCATTGTTCGAGCGACGCGACGGGGACGAACCCGCGCGTTTTCTTGGGCGGTTCATTTCCCAGAAAAACCCCGACGAGGAGCACCGAACGTTCGCGGTACGCATGACGAGCCAAGTGCTCGAAGTCCAAAAACCCATCGGTGCTCAAATCGGCCAGCGCCTCGAGCTCGTGTTTGTCCACAAAAATATGCGTATAAAATTCGGACCCATCGGCCGTCATGAGGTCGGTATACAAAGCCTCGACACCGGGCGTCACCAAATGCTGACATAAGAAGAGCCCCAGAAACCTAGGCATATCGAGCGGAAACGTATGCGGCCCGCCGATGGTCAACATCAAGTTGCGATTGGTGCTGTCGAGTACTTCGACAAACACTTGCGCATGCGGGTTTTGCGCGCGAAACGACGCCAGCGCCATCGACGTCACGGCATCGGCATCAGGACCGGCGTCGGTACGGGAAAGAATCAATGCGCGCTTGGCCAATTTCGTCGCCACCCGCTCCAAAGCTTCGGGATCCCAGCCGTCACCTTCACGATAAACAACCCAACGCATTTCCGGATCGTACAGGTAACTCGGCGGATCGGGCTCCATTCCCAAGAGCGCCATACGCGGCAAAGCATGCCTTTTCGGCCGCGGACCTCGATGCCGGATCCATTGATACAATTCCGCGGGACGAAACCAGCGGCGTAAATTGCGATTACGTTCGTAAAGACGCACGAATTCGGAGACCAGCATCTCCGCGTCGTGCACCGGACCAATCACCAATGAATGATCGTGGTAATCGACGGGACGCCGACGTTCCGCACGAACGACCTGATCGACGACGTTCGTCCCCAAACCGATGATGAACGACACGACGAAAACCCCGACGATGGTCAGGCACAACGATAAAAAAGCGATGGGCCAAGGTACGCGCAAATTGGGCACCAAGTTGTCGGCGCTCTGCAATTGCCGAAATGACCACCACAAACGATCCAGAAATCCCGCATTCTGCCCAAGGCCGTTGTAATCGTATTGAATGGGCAAATGATGCAAAACGACGGCCGTGCCGAACGCGAGCGAAAATACGCCGATCGTCACCAAGCCGAATTGCTGGAGCTGCTCGCGACGCGTCATGATCGAATACACGTCCGAAGCCAGCTCGCGAGCAAATCGGAGCAGCAGCGCCAAACGCATCAATCGCAACGCAATGAACGCTTCGGTGGAATGCGTTCCCAGCACCCCTTCGAGCGGCAAGAAACTCGCCAATGCCAAAAGATCAATGAGCAGGAAGAACCATTCGAATCGGCGAACATCATGTTGCGGACGCGCCAACGCCACCGAGCGCAACAAAAATTCGGCGGCAAATATGAATATGAATAACGGCCGCAACGTGTGCTCGAGGGACGCCAGCGGCAAGAGCGATATGATGATCATCAACGCCAAGAAGGACTTGAGCCACCGTTTTTCGAGCAACGTGGCAACTTGGCGTGGAATTGAAGGGCGTTCCATGAGCGGCCGGAGCCTACCAGAAATTCACGCCGAAAGTAGCTGTCTCGAACGCACTCGAAAATTCTGATGCGATCTTGAAAAATTACGTAGCGGAACGTTGATGAATGTGCTTAGAGTGCGCCGTCCAGGCAAAGGTGTGAAGCGATGAACCTAAGTGAGCCGATCAAGGCGCAAATCGAGGCATTGATCCAGTCGGATCGCGTGGTGTTGTTCATGAAAGGCTCGCGGCAGGTGCCGCAGTGCGGTTTCTCCGGCAGCGTCGTGGAGCTTCTCGACGAACTGCTCGAAACCTACACGACCGTGAATGTGCTCGACAGCGCCGAAATACGCGAAGGCATCAAGGTGTACTCGAATTGGCCGACCATTCCGCAATTGTACATCGCCGGAGAATTCGTCGGCGGCGCGGATATCATCCGCGAAATGCAACAAAATGGGGAATTGCTTCAAAAACTGGGCATCAGCGCCCCCAAAGAACAACAGGCTCCGGCCATTACCGTCAGTGACCTGGCTCGAGATCAGTTCCTCGAAGCTGCCAATGAATCACCGGGAGAATTGCTGCGTTTCGAAGTCAGTCCCCGCTTCGAATACGGGCTGTACATGAGCGAACCCATGAACGGCGATTTCGAAATCGATTTGGGCAAAGGCCTCAAGCTCGTCATTGATCGTTCGAGCGCTCGGCGAGCCAACGGCGTGTCCATTGATTTCATCGACGGACCGGACGGCGGCGGGTTCAAGATCGACAACCCCAATGAACCTCCGCGGGTCAAGTCGATCACCGTCTCGATGCTCAAAGACATGCTCGACAAACAGCCCGAATTGCTGCTCATCGACGTGCGCACGGAACGCGAACGCGACATTGCCTCGATTGATGCGGCACGAAACCTCGACCGTGAAGAATTGGCGCGCCTCGAAGGATTGCCGAAAAATACGCCCATTGCGTTCTTGTGCCATCATGGCGTACGTAGTCGTTCCGCGGCCGAACACTTCGTCGCTCAGGGTTTTTCCAAGATTTACAACGTGGAAGGCGGCATCGACGCTTGGTCGGTCAAAGTCGACCCGTCGGTTCCCCGTTATTGATGCATTTGAGGAGCCAACGAGATGTCTCATCACCCGACGTCATTCCAAGGTTCAATCCCCGAGGCGATTGAACGAGCGCTCAAGGAAAAAATGACCGATGCTCGCGTCACCGTTCGCGGCGGCGGAGGTCATTTCGAGATTGAAGTGGTCAGCACCGCGTTTGCCGGAAAAAGCACGCTCGAGAAACACCGCCTCGTGCTCACATCCATCGCGCACCTGATGCAAGGCAACGACGCCCCCGTTCACGCCGTCGATAGCATTCGCGCCTCCGTACCCGCCTGATTCGTTACCCCTTCCTTTCTCACCTCGTTCGTCTTCCTGCATCGGCACGCCTTGGAGATGACGTAACGGCACGCTATAAGCTCGTCGCATGAGCACCGAGACGATCACCGAAGCCGAATTCGAACGCGTCGCCGATGACACGCTCCGAGCGCTGGAGCGAGCGCTCGGGGAAGTCGATACGCTTGAAGTCGACTTGCAGATGGGCGTGTTGAACATCGAATTCGCCGATGGAGCGAAGTACGTAATCAACAGCCATCGCGCGGCGAAGCAGATTTGGATGGCGGCGGAACGGACGGCTTGGCATTTCGATCCCCGCGACCAGGGGAGCGTTTGGCGAACGTCGAAAGACGGCGCTGAATTGTGGTCGACGGTGGAAGCGGTTCTTTCGCGTAAACTCGGAAGCCCCATTCAGCTCACGCGTCGCGGAACCTGAATCTCGCGGCGCATCGCAAAGGACCCAAGATGCGCGTCTCCACTTCTTTGCTGTTCGTCGCCGTGCTTGGGTTTGTCCTGTCCGGATCCGGCAGCGCGGACGCGTATTGTCGTTCGACGACATGCAAGGACGTGCCGCTTTGCGATGACGATCCGAACGTGGATCCCAATTGCATTCCGCTCATCTGGAAGCGCCCGTGTGTCGGCGTGAGCATGCAAATCGATTCGTCGAATCAGGTGCCGTGGGACGTCGCGAACGCGATCGTCACCAAAGCATTTCAAACGTGGGAAGAACCCGTTTGCGATCCGATGACCGGGGGCAAACCCAACATTCACGTGGAAAACATGGGGCCCGCCGATTGCGATCTGGTCCAGTACAACTCGCGAGCGGCCAACGCCAACGTCGTCGTGTTTCGCGACGACACCTGGCCGCATCCCAGCGGGCCGCACAACATCGCGCTCACGACGGTCACGTACGACGTGCGTACAGGCGAAATTTACGACGCGGACATGGAGATCAACTCCGCCGGGTTTGGATTTACAACCGGCGATGGAGATGTGCAGACGGATCTGCTGTCTGTCGTGACGCACGAAGCCGGACACTTCCTTGGATTGACGCACACGCTCGACGCCACCGCCACGATGTGGGCGAACTACACGACGGGCGACGTCGGTCCACGTACGCTTGCCGTGGATGACATCGGCGCCGTTTGTGCCGTGTATCCGCCGGTCGATCCACCTGTCGACAAGACGACCTGCAATCCCATCCCGCGACATGGTTTTTCCCCGAAGTGTTTGTCCAAGCAGGACGAGGGAAATTGTTCGGTCCCCGGCCCGATAGGCACCGACTTCGACGCGTCGCGTGCGACCTCGCTCATCGCCTTGGCGTCGCTCGTGCTCACGATGCGGATCAGAAGCCGACGCGTGCGCCGGCACTCGTGAAAATGCCGCCGATCGAAGGCGCGACATCGATATCGATCGCGACCCGCGGCGTCGGTCGAAAGCTCACGCCGAAGATTGGCAAGGCAAACCATGGATAGATCGTCGGTCGAACGCCGCCGTTGAACCACGACGGCTCCGTGTAACCCGGATACCGCTTGGCATCTTTGTCGAGCTGGTTGCAGTAGCGGTACGAACCGCCGGGATTGTTCGGGCCCTGGCACGGCAAATACGTGTAAGGATCGCCCGGGACAAACGCCGCGGGGTACGCCTGCGTGCGGTACAGTTCGCCAAACGCCATCACGCCGAACCCGAGACCTCCGCCGATACGCAAACGAACGCGCTTCTTGGCATCGAGCGGCTTGTTCCAATGCAATTGGAGCGTTGCATGGAGTGAAGCGAGATCGCTCTCGAGGATTTCGTATTCGGTGTCGGGCGTGGCGTACGGTTTGAAAGGCGTCGGGCTCATCGAAAACGACGCGTAATCAACGGAGAACGTGAGGTCGAAGTCGCCGGTGGTCCGAGTGAACGCGAGCCCCGCACCGGGAGCGACGAACGAGCGTCCACCTTCCCCAAAAAAACCCGTGAGAAACTTCGGCAGGATGTAGCCGCGATAGTTGGCACCCAAAAAGTTTCGCGGCTCCTTCGACGGCGGCGGAGCAGGCGGCGGCGCCTTGTCGAGCTTCACTTCGAATACGCGCTTTTCGCGCTCTTCGAGCGTGATTTTCTCCGTGTGCGGATGACGTCCATCGGCCGAAATCGTCACGACGAGATCATCGTTGGGATCGAAAGGATGCGGCTCGGTCGGACTGTCCACCACGTCATCGTTCACCTTGATGACGACGTGCGCGTAGTCGTTTGGAATAACAAACGCGAGCGTGGGAATGCGTGGTTCGAGGTCTTTCAGCTTCTTGCGCACGCTCGCCATCGCGTTGCGATCGGCCCGCGTGTGAGTTCGCTCGGGCGTTTCCACCGCCACGACGTCGTAGAGCACCTTCGCATTGAGCAGCGCGCCGAGCTTCACGTAACAATCGGCCAGCGCGACCGCCGTCTCCGGACGATGCCGCGCTCCTTCAGCCGACTCGAGCAGCGGCAACGCTTCCACGCAGTTGCCTTTGCGCGCCAAGGTCAGACCTTTGCGAGCATCCGCTTCGGGCGATGCGGATGCGGCGGTTGAAACCAGAAGCGCCGCGGCGACGACCCCGAGAGCCAGGCCCGCTCGAAGGCTCGAAGGCACACGATGGCGATGCTGGAGAAGACACATCCAGCGAGGTCGCGTTGCATTGGCCACGCCCTTGGGCATCGATCGAACCGTTGTGCGAGAGGTCGAAACTCGCGAGGCGATGGTACGCGGCTTGGCCGGGTCGTGCGGACAAAGTTGCCGCGATCGTGCCCGGCCGTGATGTCGTTGATTCAAGGTCGGGCACAGAAATCGATCGTTGCCCCGTTTTCGTGGTTCGACCTTGTCGAGGTCCGCTGTAACCTTCCCCCGATGGACTCTGGCGCAGGGAACAACGGCCCCAAGGGCCCTGGAACTCCCGCCGCTCCTGCAGCGAATGCTGCTCGGGCCCTGGCGGGCGCAACGGCGCGACGAACGCTACGCGCGGGTGAAATACCGTCGGCCAAGATCGAGTGCGTGCATGCCGAGCAATGCGGCGGTTGTCCGCTGATCGGGCTCGATCATGCACAACAACTGACGACGAAGCGTGCGCGGGTCGTGAGTTCCATCGTGCACTATCCCGCGCTCGAACTGCTCTACACGCGTCAGGTGATCCCTGCGGATCTCATCGTGTCGTATCGAGGACGCGCCAAGCTCATCGTGTCGCCGACCGGTGGCATCGGGCTCTACGGCCGCTCGGGCAATCACGAGGTCATCGACATTCCGTCATGCCGTGTGCTCGCGCCGCCGCTCGCGGAAGTCGCCGCGACATTGCGCACGTTGCTCCAATCGCCGCCGGAAGGAACCGAGACGCTTCTCACGCCGTTTGATCCGCAAAAAGGCGGGGTCTTGCGCGCGATCGATCTGCGTGAGGTGCACATGCCGGCGACGACGGCGTTGCCCGAAACAACTCCGACAGCCCAAGGCAACCGTATCGGTGTGCTGCTCACGTTTGTCCTGCAACGCGATCGCATCGCTTCACGTGAAGCCCTCATCGCCGCGGGCAAACTCGTGCGTCCGCTCCTTCCCCGCGCGGTGGGCATCGCGGCAAACATGCACGAAGCGGATGCACCGCAAATTCTCGGCCCGGAAACGCTGCTGCTGGATGGCGTCGGACAAGCCGAAGATCGTATCGGACGAACCTATCACCTCGCGTCGTTCGGCTCGTTTGTCCAGGTACATCGCGGCCAAGCGTCACGCGTTCATGCGCTCGTCGCGCGGGAGATCGCGTCGCTCGACATGCAGCTGCTGCTCGACGAAACGGGAACGAAGCGTCGACAGCCGCGCGTGCTCGATTTGTACGGTGGTTCAGGCGCGATTTCGATCGCGCTCGCGCAAGAGCAGAACATCGTGACGATGGTCGAGTCGTTTGCCCCGGCCGTACAAAACGCGCGTTCGGCAGCGGCGATGCAAGGTCTTGGCGAGCTCGACGCTCGCGTCGGTGATGCCGCGGAAGTCGTCACGCAGTTGGTCTCGAAAAACGAAAAGTTCGACACGATCGTGATGAATCCGCCGCGTCGCGGAGTTTCTCCGGCCGCACGCGAAGCCATCGCGAAGCTCGCGGCTCCCTTGTGCATCTACGTGTCGTGTGACCCGGACACCCTCGCCCGCGATCTCGATCACTTCAGCCGCGTAGGATATGCGTCGAGCGAACTGATCCCGCTCGACATGATTCCGCTGACGGAAGAGGTCGAAACGATCGCCGTTCTGAAGAAGGCGCCGCCGGTTGCGCCGCGCGTGATCTACGAAGACGACGACGTGATCGTCGTGGAGAAAGGTCCGCACGAACCGGTGGAGAACCAGCCGGAATACGTCACTTCGCTCATGCAGCGTTGTTTGCGTTTGCCCGGCGTTTCCAGCTTGAAGGTCGTCAACAAGCTCGACACGGGCACCAGCGGGTTGTGCATCTTCGCGCGTAACGAAGTCGCGCGTCAGTTGTGGGCCACGGCGCTCGCGACGAGTGGTCGCTTGATCTACCTGGTCGCGGCCAAAGGCGTCACGCCCACGAAAGGCGCGATCGCACGGGACCTGCGCGAAGCCGGTCGGAGCTACATGGCGCGAACGCGGTATCGCCGCCTCGCCGTCGCGTCGGGACATTCGATCCTGCGCGTGATCCCGGACGGGCATCGACCGCATCAAATTCGCCGTCATTTAGCGGCCATCGGACACCCGGTTCTTGGAGACGAACGCTACGGTCACATCGCGACAAACCGCTACTTCGAAGAGAAGCACGGCCTCGATCGATCGTTCGTGCATCTGATTCGCATCGAGATCGCGCATCCGCGCACGGGCGCGAAGCTGCTCATCGAGTCCACGTTGCCCGGCGATCTTCGCGGCACACTCGAACGCTCCACAGGCGCGGGCGTCCTCAAGTTCCTCGAACAAAAACACGCCCTGGGTGAACAACGCGCGTCGTCGATGTTGCCCGGTGATCCTTCGCGA
>CAYSYX010000434.1:0-8130 GCA_964435055.1 uncultured Polyangium sp.
CTCCCTTTGATTTGGCTCGAGGACCGCTCATGCGCACCACGTTGTTGCGTTTGTCGGGCGACGAGCACGTCCTTTTGCTCACGATGCATCATATCGTCTCCGATGGTTGGTCGCTGGGTGTGTTCGTCCGGGAAATCACGGCCTTGTACCAAGCGTTTCGGGCCGGAAACCCATCCCCCTTGCCCGCACTTCCCATTCAATATGCGGATTATGCCGCCTGGCAACGACAATGGCTCGCCGGGGAATTGCTCGAAAGACAAATCCAGTATTGGAAAGAGCGTCTCGCGGGGGCACCGTCGGCCATCGAATTGCCAACGGACAAACCACGTCCCCCGGTGCAATCGTATCGCGGTGATTGGATTCAGCTCGTCATTCCGAAAGAATTGACGGACGCGCTCCAAACGCTCGCTCGCCGCGAGGGCGCGACGCTCTTCATGGTCCTCCTGGGAGCGTTTGCCGTCGTATTGCATCGTTACAGCGGCCAGGACGAACTCGTGATTGGTTCACCCATTGCCAATCGCACACGGGCCGAGGTCGAAGGGCTCATCGGCTTTTTCGTCAATACGCTCGCCTTGCGGACGAATTTATCGGGACAACCCACGTTCCGGACTCTGCTTGCGCGCGTGCGCGAAGAATTGCTGGGCGCGTACGCGCATCAAGACGTACCCTTTGAAAAACTGGTCGAAGAGCTGGCTCCGGGACGCGACATGAGCCGTTCGCCCATTTTCCAAGTCATGTTCGTCCTGCAAAACACCCCCGCGAGCAGCGTCACGCTCGCCGATTTGGAGATTTCTCCCGAACCGCAGCCGACCACGACGGCCACGTTCGACCTCACGTTGTCCCTCACCGAAACCCCGGACGGACTTCGCGGCGTTATCGAATATTGCACGGATCTCTTCGAATCGCGCACCATCGAACGTTTGTCCGGGCATTTGCAGGTGCTTTTGCGGGCGATCGTCGAAAATCCCGACACGACCATCGGCTGCCTGCCGCTCTTGACGCAAACCGAGCGGCATCAATTGCTCGTCGAGTGGAACGATACCGTCGTTGCTCATCCCGCCGCCGCGAGCATTCATGAATTGTTCGAAGAACACGTGAATCGAGCGCCGAACGCCATTGCGGTGATGTATGAAGACGAGGTCCTCACGTATGCGGAATTGAATGCGCGGGCCAATCACCTGGCCCGACGATTGCGCCCGTTCACGCGCGAACCCGAGGTCCTGATCGGCCTGTGCGTCGAGCGATCCCTCGAAATGATCGTCGGCGTCTTGGGTATCTTGAAAGCCGGCGCCGCCTACGTACCGCTCGATCCGGATTACCCCGCGGAACGACTGCATTACATGATGCACGACGCACAACTCGGTGCGGTCGTGACCAAGTCCACGTGGCTGAAGCCACTCGAATCGCTCGAACTTCCCAAAGTGCTCTTCGATGAGGCCGCGAATTCAGCCGTCGATGACGGGTTTGCCCCGGTCGAGATCGTCGCGCCAAACCAATTGGCTTACGTCGTTTACACGTCCGGGTCGACCGGGCGTCCGAAAGGCGTCGGCGTATCACATGCCGCATTGCTCAGCACGTTTTTTGCCTGGCGCCATGATTACGAGCTCGCTCCCGATTTGACGCACTTGCAGATGGCGAACTTTTCGTTCGATGTTTTTGCGGGAGATTGGGTTCGAGCCCTTTGTTCGGGCGGCACACTCGTCGTTTGTCCTCGCGAAACCATGTTGGCGCCGGATCGGTTGTATGCACTGATGCGAGCGCGGAAGGTCGATATCGCGGAATTCGTCCCCGCCGTGTTGCGGCAGCTGGTGACCTACGCGGCCGAATCCAAATTGCAGCTGGATTTCATGAAATGGCTGATCGCCGGCTCCGACTTGTGGACGGAGCGCGATCTGGACGATGTCCGCGCCGTGTTGACTCCATCGACGCATATCGTGAATTCGTACGGCGTCGCCGAAGCCACCATTGACAGCACATTCTATGAAGCGCGGTGCGCACGCGCCAAACGCGAAGGCTCCGTGCCCATCGGGCGACCCTTTCATCGCGTGCAGATCTACGTCTTGGATCCCAGCTTGCAGCCCGTCCCCGTGGGGATTCCCGGGGAACTTCATATCGGTGGCGCGGCGTTGGCCCGCGGATACCGGGGCAAACCCGGCTTGACCGCGACGCGTTTCGTACCCAATCCATTCGACTCCACCTCGGGGGCGCGCATGTATCGCACGGGGGATCTTGTGCGCTGGAACAACGCGGGTCAGGTGGAGTTCCTCGGACGCGTGGATTTGCAGGTCAAAATCCGTGGCCTACGCATTGAATTGGGCGAAATCGAAGACGTCCTCGGAAAACATCCCGACGTGCACAGCGGTGTCGTCGTCGCGCGTGAAGACGTTCCAGGTGACAAACGCATCGTCGCCTACGTCGTGCTCGGCGATGAAAACACCTCGACAAACGATTTACGCGAATATCTACGCGCCAAACTGCCCGATTACATGGTTCCCGCAGCGTTTGTCGTCATCGACGCGTTGCCCCTGACGCCCAACGGCAAAGTGGATCGAAATGCATTGCCGGCTCCCGATACGGCGGCGATTCATCGAGAAATCTTCGTCGCGCCACGAAGTATCGCCGGGCAATTGTTGGCCGACATTTGGGCCGAAGTTTTGCATCTCGAGCGGGTAGGGGAATTCGACCATTTCTTCGAACTCGGCGGGCATTCGTTGCTCGCCACGCAAGTCGTGTCTCGTATTCGCGCGACGTTGGGCGTCGACTTGCCCCTGCGCGCTCTTTTCGAAGCTCCCACGGTCACGTCGCTCGCGCAGCGTATTGAACGTGCCCGTGACGCGGGCGCGGTCGTCGCGCTTCCGCCGCTCGTGCCCGTGCCGCGCGAGGGGGCATTACCCTTGTCGTTTGCCCAGCAGCGATTGTGGTTCTTGGACCAGCTCGAACCGAACAACCCATTTTATAATATTTCCGCCGCGGTACGCTTGCACGGACCTCTCGACGTTCCGGCCCTCGAAAAAAGCCTGCACGAAATCGTGCGTCGGCACGAGGCATTACGCACGACGTTCCCGACGATGGATGGTCAAGGGTATCAAGTCATTACGCCGCCGGCAACGTATTCGCTGCATATCATCGACGTCGATGCCTCCGAAGTCCGCGCAAGAATCGCTCGAGAAGCCGCGACTCCCTTTGATTTGGCTCGAGGACCGCTCATGCGCACCACGTTGTTGCGTTTGTCCAAGCACGAGCACGTCCTTTTGCTCACGATGCACCACATCGTCTCCGATGGTTGGTCGATCGACGTGTTCATTCGAGAAATCACGGTCATTTATGAGGCATTTCGTGTCGGCAAACCGTCACCGTTGCCCGAGCCGGTCATTCAATACGCCGATTACGCAGCGTGGCAGCGCCAATGGCTCTCGGGGGAAACGCTGGCGAATCAAGTCGACTATTGGAAACAGCGTCTCGCCGGTACACCTTCGGCCATCGAATTGCCAACGGACAAACCCCGTCCAGCCGTGATGTCGCACCGCGGCGCCTGGGTTCCCTTCGCGATCTCGCGTGAATTGACGGATGCATTGCTTCGCCTGAGCCGCCGCGAAGGCGTCACGCTGTTCATGACGCTGTTCGCAGCTTTTGCAGTGCTTTTGCATCGCTACACGGACCGGGATGATATCGTCATCGGGACGCCCATTGCCAATCGCACGAGGCCGGAAATCGAAGGGCTGATCGGCTTTTTCGTCAATACCCTCGCCATTCGGACGGATGTATCGGGACAACCCACGTTCCGCGCTTTGCTGGCTCGTGTCCGTGAAGAATTGCTCGGCGCTTACGCCCACCAGGACGTTCCTTTCGAGAAATTGGTCGAAGAGCTGGCTCCGGGGCGCGACATGAGCCGTTCGCCCATTTTCCAAGTCATGTTCGTCCTGCAAAACACGTCGGCGAACCGCATCGATTTGTCCGACCTTGAAGTCACCACCGAAGACGCCGAAAACATCACCGCCAAATTCGATCTGTCGCTCGCGCTCGAGGAAACGGTGGAAGGTATCCGCGGCGCGTTCGAATATTGCACCGAGCTCTTCGAATCGCGTACCATCGAACGTTTGGCCGTGCATTTCGAGGTTTTGCTTCGCGGCATCGTGGACCATTGCGATGCGAGCGTCACCCTGTTACCACTGTTGACCGAATCCGAGCGCCGGCAATTGCTCGTCGAATGGAACGATACGCACGTCGATGATCCGGCGGACAAGTGCATTCATGACTTGTTTGCCGAGCAAGCCGCGAAAACGCCCCACGCGATCGCCGTAAGCTTCGAGGATCAGCAAGTCACGTACGCCGAGCTCGATACGCGATCGAATCAGCTCGCGCATCACTTGCAACGGCTCGGTGTTGGTCCGGACGCACTCATCGGAATTTGCCTGGAGCGCTCGATTGACATGGTCATCGGCATTCTGGGGATTCTCAAGGCCGGTGGCGCGTACGTGCCGATTGACCCGACGTACCCCAAAGAACGCATTGCCTTCATGCTCGAAGATGCGCGTTTGGGGATTTTGCTCACGCAGACGCGACTCGAACCTGTCGTCTCCGGGCATCCTGCGCATATCGTATTTCTCGATGCGCAACCGTGTCCTTATGCGGACCAGCCTCGAACAAGGCCGCAAACGCGTGTGATCGCGGAGAATACGGCGTATGTGATTTACACGTCCGGCAGCACGGGCAAACCCAAGGGCGTGGAGGTCCCGCATCGGGCCCCGGCGAGCTTATGGCGGCATGTTCGCACCCATTTCGACATTTCCGCCGACGCTCGCGTATTGCAAGTCGGATCGCTGAGCTTTGACGTATCGGTGTTGGAGTTTGGCATGGCATTTCTCTTTGGCGCAACCTTGGTGCTCGCCCCGGCTCACCCGACGTACGAGCTGCAAACGTTTTTGCTGGAACACGCCATTACCGTGGCTTGTTTGACGCCCGCCGTGCTCGAAGTGTTGCGTCCCGAAGAAACATCGTTGCGCTGGGTGACGAGCGGAGCGGACAAATGCTCGGCGAGCATTGCGCAAACTTGGTCACGCACGACGGCGTTCTTCAACATGTACGGTCCGACCGAAGCGACCGTATACTGTTTGTCACGGAAATGCCTCCCTGAGGACAAGGGGGATCCACCGATTGGCACTCCAAACACCAACATGCGCGCATACGTGCTCGATCGTGCGCTCCAACCCGCGGCGGTGGGACTTTCGGGCGAACTTCACCTCGCCGGTGCGCAGGTGACGCGTGGGTATCTGCGTCGACCTGGTTTGACCGCGGAGACCTTCATTCCCGACCCGTTTGGTCCTCCCGGAAGTCGCATGTACCGCACAGGCGATTCGGCGCGTCGGCGGGCGGATAGCAATCTGGAGTTTCTCGGCAGGCTCGATCACCAAGTCAAAATTCGCGGATTCCGCGTCGAACTTGGCGAAATAGAATCCGTACTTGCGCAACATCCGGCCATTCGCGACGCCGTCGTCCTCGCTCGTGAGGACATTCCCAACGAAAAGCGTCTCGTCGCGTACGTCGTGCCCGCCGAATCGACTGTTTCGACAAACGATTTACGGGGACATCTTCGAGCGAAGCTGCCGGAATACATGGTTCCCGCCGCCTTCGTCTTCCTCGATGCCTGGCCCGTGACCCCGCATGGCAAGGTCGATCGAAATGCCTTGCCTGTTCCCGACAAACGATTCGAAACGTCCCTTGCCGTCGATGTTCCACGAACGCCCACGGAAGTGGCGATGGCGGCATTGTGGAACGAAGTGCTGCACCTCGACCGCATCGGCATTCACGACGATTTCTTTGCTCTCGGCGGCCATTCCTTGCTCGCCGTGCAATTGATGGCTCGCGTGCGGAAACACTTCGGCGTGGAGCTGCCTCTGCGCGATCTTTTCCAAAAGACCACCGTGGCGGCCATGAGCCAAGTCATCGAGCAGCTCCGAAATGGGGAATCTTCGTCTGACACTGAAAGCGTATGGGAAAGGATGGTTCGCGACGCCCGGCTCGATTCGGCCATTGCTCCGCCTGAAGCCTACGTCGCGTCGGAACGCGTTACCAAAGCCATTCTCGTGACCGGCGCGACCGGCTTCGTCGGGGCGTTTCTCGTGCGCGAATTGCTCGACCGAACTTCGGCGGACGTGTTTTGCCTGGTTCGAGCTTCCAGCGACGACGATGCGCGCGAGCGTCTCCACCGAACACTGAAGTCCCACGGCCTTTGGCAAGATCATTTTTCCGGGCGGATCATTGCCGTGCGTGGAAACCTCGAATTGCCGCGTTTGGGACTTTCGCCGACCGATTTCAACGCGTTGGCTCAGCGTGTGGACGTGATTTACCACAATGGCGCCGACGTCAACTTCGTCCATGGTTACGACAAACTGCGCGCAGCGAACGTCCTCGGAACGATCGAAGTGCTGCGTCTCGCCAGCCTCGTAAAAACGAAGGTCGTGCATTACGTTTCGACCCTCTCCATTTTCGCTCCGGACCCAGGTTTGTCGGAGCAGACGATTGACGAAGAAACGGAACCGACTCGACCGGATTTGCTGGACGGCGGTTATGAGCAGAGCAAATGGGTCGCCGAACGACTCGTCGCAGCTGCTCGTGACCGAGGTGTGCCGACGATGATTTATCGGCCGGGGCTCGTATCCGGGCACAGCATTACCGGCGTATCTCCGGCGGGAGACCTCTTCATGCGCATCCTCAAAGGCTGCCTCGAGCTTGGTCTTGCGCCGGATATCGATTTTCCCTTCGATCTCGTGCCCGTCGATTACGTCGTCGGGGCCCTCGTACAATTATCGTTGCAAACGAGTTTGCTGGGAAAAACGTTTCACCTGCTCGGTTCGCGCCCGGTTTTTTCCATGGCGATTTTCGAGCGCGTGCGACAAACCGGATACGCCGTGAAGCTCGTGGATTCGGCGGTTTGGCAGCAAGCCGTCCTCACGGCGCCGTCCGACAACGCTCTTGCGCCATTACGAGAACTTTTCGAGCGGCCGATCCAAAACGCGAAGGACGAGCCGCCGAGACGAATGCGCATCGACGATACGAACACGCGAATGGCCATCGCCGGCAGCGGAATCGAGTGCCCCGAAGTGACCGGCGAGGTCCTCGATCGATACATCGCGACGCTCGTGCAAGGTGGTTTTCTGGAAAAACCATGACAACATCGTCGTCGATCGCGGGCAGAGCCCCGTTCACGGCCGGTTCGTTTGGGCCTTTTGGCGACAGCGGCTCAAGTCGGCCGCCGACTGCGCATCGGTGAAATCGAGCAACTGGCGGCGTAATTCGCGCGGCATACACCACCCGGTCGCCGACCAGAGGCGCGCGTCGTCGGCATTTTGAATCGGCTCGATATCCAGCCAAATCGTAATCGTCTGGTCGTCGGACCCCGCCGTAATGCGCTTTCCATCGGGCGTCCAACCAACCCCGTTGTACGCCAAAGACGCTCCACGAAGCACGATCGGTTCGCCCGTTCCATCCGGATTCCACACCCGCACCGTCGCATCTTGAGAAGTCGTCGCGAGAAATGAACCGTCGGGGCTCCAAGCTACGGAATTCACCCAATGCTCGTGCCCACGAAGAACCGTGGATGTGCCGCTTCCGTCGGCATTCCACACGCGAGCGGTCTTGTCCGCCGAAGCACTTGCAATGCGTTTGCCGTCGGGGCTGAAGGCGGCAATGAACACCGGGCCGCCATGTTCGCGCAGAATCGTCGGCGTGCCCGTGCCGTCGGCGTTCCAAATGCGTATGGTCTTGTCCATCGACGCGGTGACGATACGCGTTCCATCGGGACTGAAGATGGCCGAGCGGACCGGAGCTTCATGGCCCGGTAAAACCCAAGGTGTGCCTGGGTCGTCCGTCTTCCACACACGAACCGTACCATCGTCCAATGCGGCGGCCATACGCGATCCATCACGATTGTACCGCACCGAATACACCTTTGCCGGTTGATCGAGAACCGCCAAAGGACGCGTCGGAGCATCGACGCTCCACATTCTCACCGTTCGATCCTCGGATGCGCTGGCAAATTGAGTTCCATTCGGATGATACGCAAGACCTCGAACGATATCCTTGTGTCCCTGAAAAACAATCGGTTCGGCTTTGGTCTCCGCATTCCACAAG
>CAYSYX010000435.1:0-8118 GCA_964435055.1 uncultured Polyangium sp.
AGCCCAAGATGACGTGCAAAGAGCCGCCCGAGGCGTATTGCAAGCAGGGCTTGTGCGTGCATCGCGAGAAGGGCGTGCCGGAAGGGGCCGGAGCTCCCGCGGGCGATATCATCATCAAGTGAAAGCAGCGTCGAATTGATGGTCCAACGGTCGCGGCGTTTGTCGTGACCATCTCGGAAAGGAGTCCGCCGTGTCTTCGAAAACGCGAGCTGTGCCTGGATTGGCGATAGGGGTTGTCTTCATTGCCGGATGCGTGGGCGATCCCCCAACCGAGCTCCAAGATCCCGCTGCGGAATTGGGAGGCACGGAGTGGCTCGATGAAGGACCTCCGGCGGGCGAAGAAGCCACCAGCTCCACGACGGAAGAAGCATTGACGGATGCGCCGCTCTTTCAGGTGCCATTTCCGTGCAATCAAGTATGGGCGGGACAAACGCGCACGAATCACAGCCCCACCAATTCGGTGGACTTCAATCGTTCGGGCGACGAAGGTGACACGGTCGTCGCCGCGGCGGCCGGCAAAGTGACCCGCGTCGATAACGAAGGCAACGTCAGTTATGGTCGATGGATCGAAATCGATCATGGCAATGGGTATCGAACACGATATGCTCATTTGTCGGCGCAAGTCGTTTCGGTCGGGCAAAGCGTCACGCAAGGTCAAAAGATTGGCGCCGTAGGCAATACGGGCGGATCGACCGGAGCGCATTTGCATTACGAACTTCGTCGCAATGGCGTGGCGATTCGTCCCGTTTTTAATGGCGCGACCGCGTTTTTCTACGGGACTCGCAATTACACCAGCAAAAACAAATGCGATGCCGGCGGCACGACCGGCGGTGGATCGACCGGCGTCTCCGGCACGGTCAATACGGCCGGCGCTGCATTGACCGTACGGGCCAAACCCAGCACGGACGCGGCGTCCGTCGGGACGGTCGCCGACGGCCAAAAGGTCACGATTACGTGCCAAATCAATGGTTCGACCGTGACCGGAACCTACGGTACGACGAGCCTTTGGGACTTCATCGGCACCGGTTACGTATCCGACGCCTACGTCAATACGGGGTCCGACGGCCAAGTCGCCCCGACGTGTAAATGAAATCCCATTCGCGTCGATGTTCCGTCATCGGATTGTCCCGGTAAACCACGCCGAGGGCAAAGCAATACGTTCGCGTGTTGTTGTGAAAATACGCGGCGTCGGAACGCTGACGCGACCGGCTCGGGCATCCATTCGGCTTTGTCCATGCCCCCCGCGCATGGCAGTATCCTTCGAACTCGGTTCCGGTTATACCGAGCGCATCCAGCGAGGTGACAGATGAAGAAGTATCGATGTGTGGTGTGCGAGCACATCTATGATCCGGCCTTGGGAGATCCAGACAGCGGGATTGCTCCCGGCACGGCATTTGAAAGCATTCCCGACACGTGGGTTTGTCCCGACTGTGGGGCGATGAAATCGGATTTCGAGCCCATGGATTGAACGGATGTCGAACGGGCGACTTGTGGGGGGTTGAGCATCTTCGCTTGGCTTGTGCAGAGCATGGGCGGAAGTGATTTCACGTTGACTTATCAAGCCCCAAGGCATCGTCGGTGGTAGCCTTGGACTGAACAGACATGGAGGTTCGTGTGAACAGGTCGAGCTGGGGAACGAGCATTCCGCTTGCGCTTTGCGTGGTTTTTTCGGGTTTGATGTACATCGCGTGCGACGATTCGTATCGCAGCAACGCGTCGACGAGTTCGTCCGGTAATGGCGGGTCGGGCAATGGTTCCGGAACTGCCGGCAACGGTGGCGACGACCCGTTCAACCTTGACGGCAGCATGCCGTGTGAAGACGTGTGTTCCAACGATTTGCGGTCGGTACGGAACAGTTGTACGGACGAACTGATCAAGCAGTGCACACCGGACGAGGGTTGTCTCGACGCGATGTGCATCCCGGATCCGTGCAAGGCGGCGGAAGGGGCGAAGAGTTCTGCGGGCTGCGATTATTGGGCGGTCAAGACGGCGCTTCGTCCGCAAGCGGATGGAGCGTGTTTCGCCGCATTCGTCGCCAATACGTGGGACAAGAATGTGCGCATCAACGTCGCTTATGACGGAGCAGCGCTCGATCCGGCGACATTCGCTTACATTCCGAGCAACGGGGCCGGAGGCGTGGTCAACTATAAGCCTTACGATGCCGTCGCCGGTTTGCCCCCGGGTGAAGTGGCCATTCTGTTCCTGTCTCGAAATCCGGTCGGCGGCAGCGTCGTCGATTGTCCGAAACCCGCCGCGAAACAAATTGATACGGGTTTTTCCGGTACAGGCATCGGCAAAGCCTTCCACATCACCACCGATTACCCCGTCGCGGCGTACCAGATGGTTCCTTTCGGCGGCGGAACCGCGGCCGTTACCTCGGCGACCCTTCTGCTCCCCACGAGCGCTTGGGGCACCAACTACATCGCCGTCAATGCCTACAAAGCCATTCCGGATCCGCCTCCGCCGGGAAATCCCATTGGCGGATATCCGTCGCTCGTCGTGCTCGCCAAAGAGGACATGACGAAAGTCACGCTTTTGCCGAATGCGAATATCGTCGGCGGTCCGGGCGTCGCCGCCGCAATGGCCAATACGCAAGCGAGTTACACGCTCAATGCGGGGCAATTTTTGCAAATCACGCAACCGGCGGAATTGACCGGCAGCCCGTTGGAAACGGACAAACCCGTCGGGGTGTTTGGCGCCTCCACGTGCATGCAGATTCCAACGGACAAACTCGACTGCGATTCGGGGCAACAACAATTGCCGCCCGTCGGCGCCCTCGGCAGCGAATACGTTGCGGTTCGTCACAAGAGCCGCACGCCGGCCATGGAAGAGTCCGCGCGCTGGCGCCTCGTCGGTGTCGTCGACGGCACGACCCTCACGTGGTCACCCACCAAGCCGGCCAGCGCTCCCGCGACGCTCAAACTCGGTGAAGTCGTCGAGTTCTCCGATCCGGGGCCGTTTGTCGTGCGCTCGCAAGACGCCGATCATCCGTTTTACCTCGGCGGCTACATGACCGGCGGCGCCGATTTCGGATTCGTCGGCGATCCCGAATGGCACAACGTCGTGCCGCCGCAACAATACCTTCGTCGCTACGTCCTCTTCACCGATCCGACGTACCCGGAAACCAGCCTCGTCGTCGTTCGAGCCCGATCGAAGCAAACCAAGATGTTTGCCCCGGTCAACCTCAAGTGCCTCGGCGGCGAAATCACCGGCTGGAAACCCGTCGGCGACGGCACCGGCGATTATGAATGGGCCATCGTCGATCTCGTGACCGGCAACTTCGTAAACGTCGACCCATGCTCGAACGGCCCGCAAGAAATGACCAGCGACGCTCCGTTTGGCGTGACCGTTTGGGGTTGGGGCACAACGCAACAGACGCTTCGTGTGTCGTACGCGTATCCCGCAGGTGCCGGGTTCAAACCCATCAACAAGATCGTAGTTCCGCCAACGCCGAAGTGAGCCGAACTCCGAGGCGCGCTGTGATCGATGTCGCAGCGCGCCTGTCAGGAATTCGCGCTATCCCTCGCTCTGGTGCTACAGGGTGATCATCGTGATGCTCCGACGAACTTCGTATACGTCCAGTCGTACCAAGCGCAACGCCAAGCCGATGTTGGCGGCCGGTGTCTTGGGTTTGTCATTGCTCGCTCCGGAAATGGCGCGTGCGCAGACGAAGACATTTTCGGTCGATCGTTTGATGATGGCGGGAGGTCCGACGGACGGTGTGGCCATCTGGCGACCGAACGTGGGAACGTCTGGGTTTTACGGTCAGATTGGGTTTGGCTATGCAAACAACCCGTTTCGCGTGGCCAATCACGTCGATGATCTGACGAAAGCCGAAACGTTGGATGGTCCGCCGATCGAGCATCAATTCACGACGTACTTCACCTTCGGCGCCGACATCCTCGACCGAGCCAGTTTGCAGCTCACGTTTCCGCTCGTCGCGTATCAGTCCGGGTATTCGACGGGAAACAACAACGTGGGGTTGCCGCAATTCGTCAACATGCAAACGGTGGCGCCCGGCGACCTGCGCCTCGACGGGCGTGTCGTCCTTTTTCGGACCGAGAACAAAGCCTTCAAATTCGCCGCGCGCGGTGCGGTTTTTCTTCCGACCGGCGACGAATTCTCTTTTGCCGGCGACACGAGTGCCGGGGGCAACCTCGGACTCGCTGCCGAATATGCGCACAGCAAATTCTTCGTCACCGCCAACGTGGGTTTTTCCTTCCGACCGCGCGCCACGTTGCACGAGTTCGTGGCCGGGCGCGAGCTGACTTATGGCGTTGGGGCGTATGTCCCGCTGCTTCAGGAACGCTTGCGTATCGGCGCCGAGCTTTTCGGATCCATCGGCATGCTCCCCGACACCATGTCCGACGCCGACGCCAAACCGCTCGAGTGGTCGCTTGGGGTTCGGTACGCGTTCGACAAACGAAAGCGTGTCTTCGCTGGTTTGTCCGGCGGTACCCGCATCACGACCGGCTACGCGCCCGATTATCGCGTCGTGCTCGTCGTCGGTGGCGCCTTCCCGCTCAAAGACACGGACGTCGGCTCGGGCAACGTGAAGTATGTTTTGAAAGACGATCAGGACACCGACAAAGACGGCTTCCCGGATTACGTCGACATGTGCGTCCTCGATCCGGAAGACAAGGCCCCGCCAAACCCCGACGACGGCTGCCCGACGATGGCCGACACGGACAACGACGGCATTCCCGATGGTGGCGACAAGTGCGTCACGGTGGCGGAAGACAAGGACAACATTGATGATCGCGATGGCTGTCCCGAAGACGACGCCGATCAAGACGGCATTCTCGACACCGAGGACATGTGCCCGAAGGAGCCGGGCGAAAAGAATGAAGAAGACCCCTCGAAGCACGGATGTCCGCAATACGTTCGGCGCATCAGCGGTTCGAGCGAGATTGAAATCACCAAGCAGGTCGACTTCGAGTTCGACAAGGCTGTGATTGTGGCGGCGAGTTATCCGATCCTCGACGAAGTCGTGCGGTTGCTCAAGGCAAACCCCGAGATCAAGCTCCTCAGCGTCGAAGGGCATACCGACAACGTCGGCAAAGACGACTACAACGAGGCGCTGTCGTCCATGCGTGCAGCAGCGGTCGTCCAATACCTGACCAACCACGGCATTGCCGCCAAACGTCTCAAGTCCAAGGGTTGGGGCACGCGTAAGCCCAAGGCGAGCAACGATACCGATGAAGGACGCGCCAAGAATCGACGTGTCGAATTCCACATCGTGACGCAGGCCATCGAGGGGCGATGAAGCCGCGGGCGAGACGCACAGCCCTCGGTGCGCTCGCCCTGATCACGGCTGCGACAAACGTTTGTCTCGCGCCGAGTTACGCCCAGACAAACAATTCGCCGTCGAGTTATCCGATCGCCATGGGCGTCGATCGCGATGACGACGACGCCGATGGGCGTCCCGACAACGAGCAGGAAAACGTTTCACCTTCGAAGGATCTCTTTGAGATTCCGCTGCCTGATGGATCGGAGCGCGTCGTTACCTTGGAGGGAAATGCCGTCCGGTTGCTCGTCGACGGCAAACCGCTCACCGGCTCGCGAATCGGGCCGAAGGTTCGTCGTCTCCACATTCAAGGAGTTCGTCCGGGCCAAGCGGAGCTGACCGCGTTTGGCCGGACATACGCCATCTCCGTCTTGGAGGTGCGGCTCGTCGACGGTCAGGGCAACGACGTCGATCCGGCTCGTTCGCATGCCTCGTTCGAACGCACGCCGCCCGAGCGCATCCTGGGCGATCCGCTGGTGAAGACCGGCGATCCGGACGCGCTGCGGTACGTCGTGATCGCCAACCCGAACGTACTTCCGCCGTTGGGTCGGTTTTATGCGCGCGACGCCGAAGGCACGGCCCTCGACATCCTCGACCAGGTGGCGTTTGTCTCCGTCGCTTGTCCAAATGGAACACCCGCGGGTCTGGCGTGCGGATCGACCGCGCCCATACGCGTCGTTCCCGACGACATCGATCGCAGTCATCCGAGTTGCTTCGAGCGTTCGATCCGTGCCGAGCTTGGAGGCACCATCGACCTCACCCTTCCGACGACGGGGCGCCGGCTCGTCGGGGTCCGCGTGGGTGGTCCGAGACAAACATCGCAGGGGCCCATCGTCCGGTATCGAGCTCGGTTGCGGGTTTTTCTCGTCCGCCCGACGATCGGAGGTCCTCCGCCGGTCGGAGCGGATGACCAAGCGGCGTTGCGGTTGGCGAGAGGCGAGGTTGGCAAGGCAAACGCGTTGTGGGCGGGATGTGGTGTGGGGTTTGGCCCGGTCGACAAACTCGACGTGACGATCGTCGATCCGCCTCGGACGCATCTGGTGGCCTTCGGTTGTGATCAGGGTATGTCGGCCGCAGCCGGTGGGGTTGTGCGAATGCGTGTGGACGGGCGCGACGTATCGGCGCCGATCGCTGCGAGCGTTACGCCTGCGGGCGCGGCGCGTGTGTTTGCCGCGGCGTTGTCGAAGGCTGGTTTTACCGCGCGCATATCCGACAATGCTCCCATTGCTTCGGCCGTGGGGGCTTCCTCCGATGTCTTGGTTCGTCGACGAACCGGCGAACCGGCGCTCGTCGAACCTCCTGCTGCCGGACCGCTTTCGTCCGACGGGCGCTTGACCGTTTGTCTTGGCCGCGTCGATCTTCAAGACGGTCTCCAACACTTCGGCGACGTGGATGCCATCGCCGGAACGGTGGAAGAGCGAGCTTTGATCAAAGCGTTCGACGACGGTGATCCATCGACGATCGAGATCTTCGTCGTTCCGGCTTTTGCCGGCGGCGGGCGTATCGGCGAGAGCTTCATCGGCGCGGACGGGGGCTCGATCCGCAACGTGATCATCGAGGATCGAGCTGGTTTTCGTGCGGATCGGGCGAGCTTCGCGTTGGCGCACGAGCTCGGGCATGTTCTTCTGGACGAACCGGGGCATCCGGATGATTTCGGTCGAGACACGCCGTCGCGATTGATGGACGCGGATGCTGCAAACGGAACGGCATTTGGACCGCGTCGACTTCTCGTGGAGGAGTGTGCGCGGGTGTTGCGTCAGAGTGGTCCGAGCGCGCCCGTGCCGTTGTTGCGTCCGTGGCCTTTTTCCAGGATTGAACAAAGGGATTGAAGAGCGCGGAGCGTATCGCCGGCTTCTGGAGGACTGTCTTTTGCCGAGTCAACGTCTTCGTGAAGTTCGCGCGTTGAAACCGAGCTTCGTTGGGCCTCGGGAGCGATCATCGTTCGCGATGAGCATCGTTCGTTGATCACCGGATCAACCCGGCGCGAGCCGTGGTAGACGAAGAGCTACGCATGTCGGTTCGCCAATCGAGGGCCATTGCTGGTGCCGTTGCGCTCTTCGCTTTTGCAGCGGTGGTGCTCGAAGTTGCGCTCGCGCGGATGTATTCCGTGCTGCTCGGGCAGCACTTTGGCGTCGCCTGGGTGATCGTTTTGCCGCTCGGGATCGGGCTCGGAGCGCTCCTTGGAGTGCCGACGTCGAGCCGTCATTGGGCGCCATTTCGAGCGGCTCCGGTGGCTCATCTGGCCGCGTTGGCCGCACCGGCGTCGGCGATCTCCGTCATCTTCGGCATTCGTGCCAAACACGTCGACGCGTTCGACAATGCTGCGCTTCAGCAGTTTTTGCTCTTCTTCGGCACGTCGCTGCTGCCGTTTGTCTTTGTGGGACTCGTGCTGGCGCGCGTGTGGGGTGCGGCCCATCGAAACAGCGCGGCGCTTGTCAGGACAACCCTTGCGGCGGCGGCGTGCGGCCTCGTCGGCGCAGCGTTCGTCATGAGGTTTGGCCCGGCGCGCGTTGGTCTCGGCGTAGCGGTGGTGATGAGTTTTGCGGCGGCGCTTTTTGCTCGAGCGGCGAAGTTCGACACGGAAGGCCACGGCGCGAGCGCGTCGTTTGTCGCGACGTTCGTGCTCGGCACATCGGTGGTTCTGGCCGGTGAAATCGGCGCGCCGTACCTCAAGCTCGCCACCCCGCGCTGGGCGGGCATCGACAAGGCCGACACGCAAATCTGGACCGCGCAGGGGTTTTACACCGTCGACAAACCGCAATCGAACAGCTCGCTTCTCCGCGTCGACACCACGTTTGCCCGGGCGATCCCCGACGGCAAGCAGATCCCGC
>CAYSYX010000436.1:0-8111 GCA_964435055.1 uncultured Polyangium sp.
CCATCACGCCTGCTTGTCTCGGCGCACCGCAGTGTTCGCAGCTGGGAAGCGACATGGCTCGGCATCGTATCACGAGGCCGTTCGAGCCGGCCACGCACCACGTGTCGAATGCTCGTGTATCCGCAGGAAACTCCTGACTTGATGTTCAGTGCATCCTGTGCAACCGTTTGACCCGGTCGCACCTATGGCTTCGTTCGCGAGCAAGCTATCGCGTTTGCCCAAAATGCCCGGGGGAACAACGCCCGTTGCGACATCCGACGCGCCCACGCCCGACGTTGCACCTGCGCCTACACGCGTACGCGTACCCGCTTCCGCGCCTGCACCCGCACGAGGACAAACGACCGACAGTCCCGCTGAAGCCGCCGTCAAATCCAAACCGACGCTGGATGAACTGCGGGCGCGCATTTCACGGATCGTCGCCAAAGTTTCCGCGCCCGCGCCTCGGCCCAATCCGACGGAAGGCGAGCTGCCGTTTTACCTGGAACAGACCGATCTCGGACCGCTCCATGTTCGGCGGGAAAAATCCGTCCCCGCGGCGCGTGTGGGTCGTGTGCCGCTCGTAGCCGCTCGAGACGCCGATCCGGCCATGTTGTCGCTGTTGGCGCTCGATCCGGAGCTCTCCGGTTGCGACATCCGCAAAGCCGTTTTTCTCGATACGGAGACGACTGGTTTGCAAGGAGGAACCGGGACGGTCCCATTTTTGCTGGGATTGGCGTTTTACGACGAGGTGCACGGCGGGTTTGTCTTGGAACAGGCATTGCTCCGGCGGCTCGGCGAAGAAGCGCCGATCTTGGAGCTTGCGGCGCGGCGACTCGAAGAAGCGTCGATGATCGTCACGTACAACGGCAAAGCGTTTGATCTGCCGCTGTTGCGCACTCGGTTCGTGATGAATCGAATGAAGGTACCAACGGACAAACCACACCTCGATTTGGTGCATGTTGCGCGCAGAATCCACGGTCAGCGTTTGAAACACCGAACGCTCGTGAACATCGAAAACGAAGTGCTCGGACGCGAGCGCGTAGGGGATGTCGGCGGAGCCGATGTCGTGCAGTGCTACATGCATTATCTGCGAACGGGCGATGAAAGCGCGCTTTCGGGGGTCATCGAGCACAACGCGGCCGACGTCTTGTCGATGGTGGCGCTGGTGGGGTTGTACGGAGAACCGTTGGGTTCTTTGTGCGGCGAGGATCTGGCGGGTGTCGCCAAGTCGTTGCGACGCGCCGGAGACTTGGAAAAAGCTTCGGAAATGGCCGAAGCGGCGCTCGACAAAGGCGGCGGATCGCTCGCGCGACGCGCGCGTGGGGACATCGCGAAAGCTCGAGGAGACAAGGCTCGAGCCTTGCTCGATTACGAAGTGCTCTCGACCGAAGTGGATGATCCGAAGGTGCGTCTCGAATTGGCGAAGTTGTACGAGCATCACGTGAAGTCGTTTGCCGCCGCGCTGGCGCTCGTGGAGCTGGGAACGGGCGAAAAGGACGAGGAACTCGAAAAGCGAAAGGCGCGGCTGAATCGGAAGATCGAGCGGCTCGCCTGACGGACGAATCGGCTTGTCTTGCACGACACGAACCGACTTTGTCCCGGCGCTTTTTCTGTAATGACAAACGGCGCGAGTTCGGGTAGCGTCGAAGCGATGTTGACCGTCGGCTGCGCCGGTTTTCCAGTGCCCGCGACTCGCTACTTCAAAGAGTTCATGTTCGTGGAGGTGCAGGAAACGCACGTGTCGATCCCGGGTTCGGGCACGATTCGTCGTTGGAAACGTGAAGCGCCCGAAGGCTTTCGGTTTGCGCTTCTTGGTCCGCGTGATGTCGGGCAAGAGGGCTTTCGCGAAGGCAAAGTCATCGAGACGGCGCTGAAGAGCCTCGATGCCGTCGCCGAAGAACTCGAAGCAACGACGGCCGTGTTCACGGCGCCTCCCGAGTTTGGTTCCAATCGGACAAACAAAGGCATCGTGCGAGATTTCTTGGAGTCCATACGATCGCGATATGGACGCGTCATCTTCGAGCCGTCTTCGGGGTGGGATCCGGACGAGTGCGACGAGATGGCGCAAGAAGTCGGAGCGATCGCCGCCAGAGACCCGCTCGTGTCGGGTTTGTCAAAACGATCCACCGCGTATTATCGGTTGCATGGGCCGGCGGGGCACAAGTCGCGGTACGAAGATCCGGCCATCGAGAAGCTCGCGGACATCGCCAAAGGCGCAAGGCATCACAAGGATGCGACGTACGTGTTCACCAACGTCGACATGTTCGCCGATGCGAAACGCTTCAAAAAAGCGATGAAACTTTGACGAATCAACGAGCGTGGCTTCTCGCGCTCGTGACGTTCGAGTAGGCTCGTTTCGGTGCGAGCTTGGTTCATTGGCTTGATGACGATCGTACCGATCGGGATTCTCGGTGCGAGTTGTGCTCTGGGCACGTTTGAAAAGGTCGAAGCACCTTCGGATGCAGGTCCGGACGGATGCGTTCGGGCAACGGTCCCGCTACCGCCTTTGCCTGAATCGCTCGGGCAACAATGGCCCAAACCGCCCAAGGCAAGCGGCGAAGAATTCACAACGGCCATCCGCGTTCTTCGGACGAAGTTCGATGCCAACGGAGGACCGCTCGGTCTTGACCTCGATCGTTTTTGTAGTTGTCAAGACGAACCCGTGTCGTGTGTTCCTCGTGCCGATCAGGACAAGGATCTGTCGTGTGATCTGCCGGGTGGCCGCGACAATCAGCTCACGCAGTTTTTCCGCCTGATCGAGCTCGTGCTCAGCCTCGATCCCGAGACCGACTCGCTTGGCACGCTGTACAGCAGTTTCGCCGAGCTTGGCCGATGGACGATCGTGTTTCGCGTGACGGGGTACAACGGTTTGCCCAACGACGACAAGGTTCGCGTCGAATGGTATCCGAGCAACACGTTGTACGTGGATGGCGGTTTGCCCGATGGCCAGGCACCTATGCCGCCGGTTTGGAATGGCCAGGATACATGGGCGATTTCTCCATCCGCCGTGTTGGATGCCAGTGCGCCGACGGAAACGCCCGTGTTCTTCGACAACGACGCCTACGTGACCAACGGGACGCTCGTCTTCGCTTTGCAAGAGGGCGATTTGGTCGTGACAAACGGTCTCACGAGGCTCTCGATTACCATCTCGAACGGCGTCGTCATGGCCGAGATCGACCCGTACAGCGATTCGTATTTCCTTCGAAACGGCCTCATGGCGGGCCGGGTTTCCGAGCAAAACCTCTTCAAGATGGTGTCGCAGTTTCGCGATCACAACGGCGCGCCGTTTTGCACCGTGGGCAATCCGTATTGGCTCGCGACGCGCGACGCCATCTGCCGCGGCGGGGACATTCAGGTGGGACCGCCATCGCCCAACAAGCGCTGCGATGCGATCTCGATGGCGCTTGGTTTTCAAGCGGATCCGGCGCTGCTCGGAGGTGTCGGCGCAACCCTCGGCGGTCAGATGGACTGCCCGAATGGACAGGATCCTCTCACCGAGTACCTCGAAGCGGGTTGTCCGCCCCCTTTGACCCCCATCATTGATGCCGGTGCGCCTCCGGACGCATCTTCCGACTGATTCGTTCAGCCGCCATCAGCTCCGGCGTCGACGTCGAATCCCGAGCTCGAACTCGAGGATGAACTCGATGAACTCGATGAACTCGATGAACTCGGCGGAGCGGGTGGCGTGAGAAATGCGCAAGCAGCCAGCACTTCCGGCGTGCGTTTGATGATCGCACAAGGAAGCGTCGTCCCCGGATCCGCTCCGGCGACGAGCGCCGCGTTCGAACAAGCGGACATGTTTGCCGCCCCCGCACGAGCACAAGTATCGACCGCGTGGATCGCGTTCACGCACGCGGTGATGGTCGCGTCGGAAAAATCAGCCGATTTGTTCGCAAAACCGTGCAAACACTGGTCGCGGTAAAACGACACGCAATACGTCGCTTCCGCTTCCGTCTCGTCGCACGCCGTCAACGCTTCGCATCGCGCGGATTCGATCTGGCGACACTCTTCGATGCCTACGGGGTCGCTCCCACAAGCCGCGATAAGCACGCCGCACATCCCGAAAACGAACACGAGCGGCAACACGGCCGACGTAATACGAGCGAATGTTTGCACGTCGAACGGGTAGCACGCAGCTTGGCCCACGGGCCATTTTTCCGCGAAAGTAGCGGCTATTCGACCATGACGAACGCCATGATCCTCTGCGCCGGATTGGGAACTCGGCTGCGACCGTTGACAAACGAAGTGCCCAAACCTCTGGTGTGGATCGGGGATCGTCCAGCCCTGGCGCACGTCGTCGAACGCTTGGCTCGAGGCGGCGTCGATCATCTCGTGATCAACACGCATCACTTGGCCGCAAAGTTTGACGAAGCGCTCATCGAGTCATTGCCGCTGCCGGTGAACATCGTGCACGAGCCGACGATTCGAGGAACAGCGGGTGGAGTCTCCGGAGCGGCGGACGCGCTTGGACCGGGAGATGTCATCGTGTGGAACGGGGACATCCTGGCGGATGTGGACATCGCGGCACTTCGCGATTCATACGCGCATGAAGTATCCCAAGGAGCGCTTGCGACGTTGGTCGTGCTTCCGCGTCACCATGAAGAACCGCGAATCGGCGAAGGAACGGTGGGCATCGGAGACGATGGCCGCGTCGTGCGCCTGCGGGGACAAGTGTTTGGCGAGGAAAAACGCAGCGCCGATTATGTTGGAGTACAAATGATTGGCGACGTCGTCCGAGCACGTTTACCCGCGGAAGGATGCTTCGTTGCCAACGTGTATTTGCCGGCGCTGCGTCGAGGCGAACGCATTGGAACGTGCAGCCCGGTGACTCGTTTTACGGATCTGGGAACGGTCGAAGCCTACGTGGAAGAAAACCTGCACTGGTTGCAAAGCCGCCGTCTGCCGTTTTACCGGGGAGATGCTTCGGTGGTTGAAGGCGGCGTGGATTTGCAAGACGCGATCGTCGGTGACTGCGCCGCGGTGACAGGTCACGGCCTCTTGAACGAAGTCGTCGTTTGGCCTGGCGCAACAGTGAAAGCGCCGCTGGAGAGAGCCGTCGTGATGCGGAGTGGGCAAGTCGTACGGTTGTGAACGTTTACGGGAAGAACATTTCCACGTTCAGCGCAGGCGTGCCGTCCTCGTGAAGACCGCCCAAAACAGCCAACGTTCCATTCGGCGCGGGAACCGCCGTCGCGCCGGAACGAGGTTCCCGCAACGGTCGTTCGACCACCAACGGTTTGTCGATGTCAACCTCGAAGACGCGAGTCAACTGCTTGCCCGATGCTTCTTGGCCCACGACGATCATCCGGCCGCCGCCAAGGGCAAACCCACGCGACTTCACGAGCGGAACCGGCAATTCCGCTCCGGTGACTTCCGCCATCGTACATCCCGACGAACACGACGGATCCCACGTGCGTGTCGGTGCCGATGCGTTTGTCGGAGTCACCCCTCCGACGAGCGCCATGCGACCTTTGCCCAACGAAACAGCGGCGGCCCCAACCGTTGGATCCGGCGGTAGATCACGCGCGACGAAAGCGGTTTGTCCGGCTGGAACGATCTCGAACCCCGGCGCAGTTGTGTTTCCAGCCGCGACGACAAGGCCGACACCTTCCGCCCATGCCGCAGCAGCACCGGAACGTTCATGCTCCAGCACGAGCGCCGTGACAAGGCCGTCCGCGCCAAACTCGAGCACGCCTCGTGTCGGCCGATCCGCACGAGTCGACCCGACGATGTAACTGGAGCCCGATGGGGACTCGACGGTCCCGCCGCCGGAGACATCTGCAAACGAAGCCAAGCCGTCGGGCAGGGGAACCGTCGTTGCACCGGCGCTCGCCGTGACGAAGTTTGCCCCGGTATCGCCCACGACGAGCATGCCGTCGTACCGTCCGACGAGCGAACCGGCGACGACCGGCATGGCGCTTGAAACGGCTGTGTTCCACGCGAGCAGATCGTAGTAGTCGCCAAACGCCGCATCGGCGACGCCGTTCTCATCGACGGCCGACGTTCCCCCGGTTGTCGCAACAAACCTTTCGCCGAGCACACACGCGGGAGCGTTTACGTGCGCGCGATCGAGCGCCCCCGGTGGACGCGCCCACGTGCCCACACGCTGCACGAAGACGGGAATGTCGTTGCTGGCAAACGCCGCAGGCAACACAGCGGAGAGGGTTCGTCCACGAACAACGACGAGTCCATCTTCCGATGTCCCCGTCACTTCGATGGCCAAGGGTTCGTCCAGAGGAACGTCCCCCAAGTCGAAGGCGGCCCCGGGTGTCGTCAGCGCGGCAAACACCTCGCCGCCCGTCGTTTTCGCCTCGATGCGCACCTTCGCAACCTTGGGCGATTGGGTGAATGTGTCCGTTTCTTGTCCGGTCACGATCTGCAGCGTTCGTTCAACCGGCTCGGACGAACACCCGACGACGAACGACAACAACATCAAGCAGCCCGCGGAAATTCGATGGATCATGCGCGTTCGAGCGTATCGCCCCGTTCGGACTGCCGCACGTTTCGCCGTTTCGTGTGCTAGCAGCATGCGCCGTGTTCGTAGGTCGTCAGCTCGCAATCGCCCCGGATCCACTTGCCATTGCCGCTCATTTGCAACGAGCCGGCGCGGATCGTTTGGCCCTGTTGCACGCGTCGGATCGCACGCCCGGTTCGTTCGCGCGGTACTCGTTTGTCGCGTGCGATCCGGATCGGGAAAGTCATGCGCTCGATCCATACGAAAGCGACCCGACGCCACGACTGCCCGGCACCTTTGGTCACGTCCCGCGATGGATCGGCATCCTTCCCTACGACGCCTTTCGGCACCTCGAACGTCCCGCTTGGGTGCGTCCGGACACACGCCCTACGCCGCTTGTGCAACGTCCCTGTTGGCTGCGATACCCAGCGATCGTCGTCGTCGATCATCTCGAAGGTCGAGTTTTTGCTGTCGGCATCACATCGGCGCTCCTCGGCAACTTGCTCCAGCGCTTGGGAAAAGGGCCCATCGAGGGCGACTGTTTCACGATTTCCCGTAAGCCAACGCGCATCGAAGTTGCATCGAGCGAGCCGGATTACGCCCACGTCGATCGGATTCGCGCGGTCAAGGAACTGATCGCGTGTGGGGATTTGTACCAAGTCAACCTGGCGCGGCGTCTGCGCGTGGCCCTTGTTCAAGGCGATCCGCTGGATGTGTACGCCCGCATGAGCCAAGCCGCCCCGTCTTCGTTTGGGGCTTGTTTGCACATTTCGCGTGAGCTGTCTGTCGTATCTACCTCACCGGAACTGCTTCTGCGGGCCGAAACGGGAACAACGGCGAACTCGGAACACGCTTATGCCAATTCACCAATACATTCCAATCGTTTTACGCGACTTTACACGTGTCCGATCAAGGGAACTCGGCCGCGTGGAAAAGGCGCCGATCAGGATCGGCTTCTGGTCCGCGAACTCGACCAAGATCCCAAAGAAAACGCGGAGTTGACGATGATAATCGATGTCGAGCGCAATGACTTGGGGCGCGTTGCAAGCCCCGGCTCCGTTCGCGTCGTCCGTGGACCGGAAGTCGTGACCCATCGAACAGTACATCATCGAGAGGCACTCCTTACAGCATATACCAAAACTTCCGTTTCTCGACGTGAAGTCCTCGAAGCCATGCTGCCCAGCGGAAGCGTAACCGGGGCTCCAAAGGTTCGGGCAATGGAGGTGATTGCCAGCTTCGAAGCTCATCGGCGCGGATTGTACACCGGTGGATTTGGTTCGCTGAATCACGATGGCTCGATGACGTTGGCGATGGCGATTCGCACGGCTGTGTTTCACGGCCGTGAGGGCGAGTATTTCACGGGCGGCGGTATTGTAGCCGACTCGGATCCGCTCCGAGAACTGGAAGAAACGCGATGGAAAGCAATTCAGCTCGAAAAGGTTGCGCGGTCATGAAATGTGCGATAAGGTAAGAGCATGTGATGACAGAAATTTGGGTCTTGGATCAATCGTGAAGTAGAAGCTTGGTGGACGATGGGTATCGAAGAACAGGTCCGACGAATCGTAGTTGACACTCTCACGGAGCTTGTGGGGGTGGGAGCGCTGCCGTCGGAGGTCGTGAAGTCGCAGTTTGTCGTGGAACGGCCGAAGCGGCCCGAGCACGGTGATTTGGCGACAAA